>CAZYKZ010000210.1:0-4237 GCA_964648175.1 uncultured Anderseniella sp. | reverse complement strand
GTCGAAGGCGAACTGCCGTGCGATATCGCCATCTTCTGTGCTGCCGTGGCCGACTGGCGCACGGCTTCGGATGCAAAGCAGAAGATGAAGAAGGACGGATCGGGCAAGGTGCCGTCACTCGAGCTCACCGAGAACCCGGACATTCTCAAGACCATCGGCCACCTGAAGAAGGACCGCCCGCCACTGGTGATCGGCTTTGCGGCGGAGACGGAAAATGTCATTGGCAACGCCCAGAAGAAGCTGAAGGCAAAGGCCGCCGACCTGATCGTGGCCAATGACGTCAGCCACGAAGGCGGCGTGATGGGCGGAAGCGAAAACACCGTCCACCTTGTCGGCAAGGATGATGTCGAAAGCTGGGACAGGATGTCGAAGCAGGAGGTCGCGCGAAAGCTGATGGACCGTTTCGCCACCCTGTTCAACGAACGCGCATGAGCGGCGTCACCGTGCAGATCAAGTGGCTGGACCACGGGCACGGACTGGAGCCTCCGGCCTATGCCACCGCCGATGCCGCCGGCATGGACATTCGCGCCGCCGTTCCAGCAGATACTCCGGTCGTCCTTGAACCCGGCGAGCGGGCATTGATCGAAACCGGGTTCTGCATGGCCTTGCCTGCGGGCTATGAGGCTCAGGTGCGGCCGCGCTCAGGGTTGGCCATCAAGCACGGCGTCACCTGCCTCAACACGCCAGGAACGATCGACGCCGATTATCGCGGCGAGGTGAAGGTGATCCTCATAAACCTCGGTCATGAGGGTTTCACGGTTACGCGCGGCGAGCGCATTGCGCAGATGGTGATCGCGCCGGTGACGCAGGCTGCGGTCCACATCGTCAATGTCCTCGATGAAACTGCGCGCGGCAGCGGCGGTTTTGGTTCGACGGGCAGGAGCTGACGATGGCACTGTCCGATGACGAACTGGAGCGCTATGCCCGCCACATCGTTCTCAGGGAACTGGGCGGGCCGGGTCAGCAGAAGCTGAAGGCCGCGAAGGTGCTGGTGATCGGCGCCGGCGGGCTCGGCGCGCCCTCGTTGCTGTATCTTACTGCGGCAGGTGTCGGAACCATCGGCGTGGTGGACGACGATACGGTGAGCCTGTCCAACCTGCAGCGGCAGGTCATTCATTCGACTGCAGGTGCCCGCGTGCAAATGCCCAAGACCGAAAGCGCCGCCGCGCGGATGCATGAGCTCAACCCGAATGTCGAGGTCGTGCAGCATCGCACCCGCATCGATGCCTCGAACGCGATGGAGATCATCGCGGGTTACGACATAGTCGCCGATGGCTGTGACAATTTCCGAACCCGCTTCCTCGTGTCCGATGCCTGCTACCTGGCGGGCAAGACTCTGGTATCAGCCGCTGTCGGTCAGTTCGACGGACAGCTTTCCACCTTCAAGCCGCACCTGAGGCAGGATGACGGCACGCCATATCCCTCCTATCGCTGTCTTCACCCGGACATGCCGCCAGACGGCATGATCCCGTCGTGCGAGGAAGCAGGCATTCTAGGCGCGCTGACCGGCGTCATCGGGTCAATGCAGGCAATGGAAGTGATCAAGGAAGTGACCGGCGTCGGCGACAGCCTTGCAGGGCGCATGGTGATGTACGATGCCCTGTCCGCCCGGTTCATGACCACGAAACTGCGGTGGAATCCGGACAACCCGCTGAACGGCCGCGAGCCCTCCATCCGCGACCTGTCACACTTCGCCTGAGGCTCAGTCGTCGGCCTTTGCCGCCGCAAGGTCTTCGGGACGTGGCGTAGAGATGATGTTGTAGCCGGAATCCACGAAATGGATTTCGCCGGTGACGCCACCAGACAGCGGCGACAACAGGTAGAGTCCGGCGCCACCGACTTCCTCAAGCGCCACCGGACGTCGCAGCGGCGAGTGCTGACGCTGGAACGAGAACATGGCGCGGGCATCGGCAATGCCGGCACCGGCCAGCGTGCGCATCGGGCCAGCCGAGATGGCGTTGACGCGGATGCCGCGCGGGCCATAGTCAGCCGCGAGATACCGCACCGAGGCCTCAAGTGCTGCCTTCGCCACGCCCATCACGTTGTAGTTGGGCATGACGCGGGTCGCCCCGCCATAGGTCAGCGTGACCATCGAGCCGCCCTCGTTCATCATGGCGGCCGCCCGCTTGGCAATCTCGGTGAACGAGAAGCAGGAGATGATCATGGTGCGCGAGAAGTTCTGCCGCGTGGTGTCGGCGTAGAGGCCCTTCAGTTCGTTCTTGTCGGAATAGGCAATGGCGTGAACCACGAAGTCCAGCGTGCCCCACTCCTGCTTCAGCCGGTCAAACACGGCATCAACGGTGGCGATGTCTTCCACGTCGCATGGCATGACCAGCGATGATCCGGCGCTTTCGGCCAGCGGTGCGACGCGTTTGCCGAAGGCTTCGCCCTGGTAGGTGAAGGCCAGTTCGGCGCCATGCTCGCGCAACGCCTTCGCAATGCCCCATGCAATGGAGTGGTCGTTGGCCACACCCATGACAAGGCCACGGCGGCCCTTCATCAGATCGCTTTTCACTTCAATCATGCTGGAAACCCGAAAACATCCCTGCTGGCAGGCGGCTCATGCGAGCGCACACCGCACTTCACCCCATTTGGGGCGGATGCTTACCCGTTATAGCGCTGGAATACCAGTGTTCCGTTGGTGCCGCCAAAACCGAAGCTGTTGGACAGCACCACGTTGAGCTGCTGGTTGTCCTGACGCTCGCGCACGATCGGGATATCGGCAAATGCCGGATCCAGTTCCTCGATGTTGGCGCTTTCGCAGATGAAGCCGTTCTTCATCATCAGGATCGAGTAGATCGCCTCCTGAACGCCGGCGGCACCGAGCGAGTGGCCGGTGAGCGACTTGGTGGCGGAAATGGCGGGAATGTCCTTGCCGAACACCTCGCGGATCGCCTCGATTTCCTTCAGGTCGCCGATGGGCGTCGAGGTGGCGTGCGGGTTGATGTAGTCGACCTTTTCTTTCACGGTCGACAGGGCCTGGCGCATGCAGCGCGCAGCGCCTTCGCCGGAGGGCTGCACCATGTCGTAGCCGTCAGAAGTTGCGCCGTAGCCGACCAGTTCACAGTAGATCTTTGCCCCGCGGGCCTTGGCGTGTTCGAGCTCTTCCAGCACCAGCGTGCCGCCGCCGCCGGCGATGATGAAGCCGTCGCGATTCTTGTCATAGGCGCGCGAGGCCTTCGCCGGCGTGTCATTGTAGCCTGAAGACATGGCGCCCATGGCGTCGAACAGGACGGACAAGGTCCAATCCAGTTCCTCGCCGCCGCCGGCGAACATGATGTCCTGCTTGCCCCACTGGATCAGTTCGGCGGCATTGCCGATACAATGGGTGGACGTGGCGCAGGCAGACGAGATCGAATAATTGACACCCTTGATGCCGAATGGCACGGCCAGCGTTGCCGAATTCGTTGACGACATGGAAGCAGGCACGGCGAACGGACCAACCCGCTTCGGGCCCTTCTCGCGGGTGGTGTCTGCGGCCTGAACGATGGTCTTCGTGGAAGGTCCGCCCGAGCCCATGATGATGCCGGTGCGCTCGTTCTTGACGTCGCTTTCCTCGAGACCGGAGTCCTGGATCGCCTGCTGCATGGCCACCCAGTTCCAGGCGGCGCCATCGCCCATGAAGCGGCGCACGCGCCGGTCCACGGCTTCGTCCAGATTGATGGTCGGCGCGCCGTGCACCTGGCAGCGGAAACCGAGACGGGCATAGTCGTCGGCCTTGACGGTGCCAGCCTTCGCCTCGCGCAAAGAGGCCGTCACCTCCTGGGCATTGGAGCCGATGCTCGATACGATTCCGAGTCCGGTGACTACGACGCGTCTCATTGTCTGTTCCTGGCCTCCGTCTATTCCATCCGGCTCAGCCGGCTGCGGACTGTTCGGACGTGAAGGTGCCGACCCGCATGTCCGTCGTGGTGTAAATGACTTCGCCGTCAGCCTTCATCACGCCGTTGGCAATCGCCATGTTGAGCTTGCGCATGATCAGCCGCTGGATGTCGACCACGTATTCCACTTTCTTCGTTTCAGGCGTTACCATCCCGGTGAACTTCACCTCGCCCACCCCAAGGGCCCGGCCGCGGCCGGGCGCACCCATCCAGCCCAGGAAAAAGCCGGTCAGCTGCCAAAGGGCGTCGAGGCCGAGACAGCCCGGCATGACGGGATCGCCCTGGAAATGGCACGGGAAGAACCACAGGTCGGGCTTGATGTCGAACTCGGCCACGATCTGGCCCTTGCCGGCGGA
>CAZYKZ010000209.1:0-4240 GCA_964648175.1 uncultured Anderseniella sp. | reverse complement strand
GACGACGTGATCGCCATGGTGGCAACGGTGCTGTTGACGCTAACCCTGTGCTTCTTCCTGCTGGTCTCGCGCGAGTTGTTCTATCGCAAGGTTTTGCGGGTAATGCCCACGCTCAGTGACAAGAAGCGGGCGCTGCAGGTGGCCTACGACATTGAGCGCGACGTGTCGCGTTACCTGCTCACGGTGAGCGCCATCAATGTTGCACTCGGCTTCGGCATCGGAGTGGCGTTATGGCTTCTGGGCATGCCAAACCCGCTGTTGTGGGGTGTGCTGGCCGGGCTGCTGAACTTCCTGCCCTATATAGGCGCGATCCTCGGCATCGTGGCAACCGGCGTCATGGCCATTGTCAGCTTTCCCACGCTGGGTGAGGCAGCGGCCGTGCCGGCGGTGTACCTCATCTTCACGGTGCTGGAGGGGCAGTTCATCACACCGTGGTTGCTGGGCAAGCGGTTTTCTCTCAACACCGTGGTGATCCTGCTGTCGATCGCCTTCTGGGGGTTCATGTGGGGCGCGGTGGGCGTGTTTGTGGCGGTGCCAATATTGATCGTGCTGCGGGTACTGTGCGACCGCATCGACGGGCTGGCGGCGCTGGGCGAGTTTGTCTCGGGCGAGCCGGTATCGGAGGAGCCCTCCGCGGGAGGCGAGGTACCCGGTACGCCAGGGCCAACTGACAAACCGGTTTGAATCTTCTCTACACGAGTAGTCTACAACAGTGCGCGCCAGTTCGTTTTATACAAATGAATGGCTTTCAGGGCCCTTGATGCAGATCCCATTTGCTGACGAGATAGCACCCAACCCCGACAAATCAGAAGTTCGTCGATTTCTTCTTGTCTATCGAACGCCGGAACAATGGTTCGACAGTAGCGCGGATCGTTTTGCCCTGCCACGGCACAAGCCCGTAGTCGTCACACCACTTGGCCTGGAACACCCCGGTCTCACCTTCAACCTTGAATGAAAATGCAAGGCATTGGCCATTCTTCTTTACCGAGCCACCGGTAAACACGCCGGGCACTTGCACGATGATACGGCAGTCCTTGCCGAGAAAAACGTTGGTCGACTCGTCCTTGCCCCTGAAGCTGGCGGATATCTTGTACTTGCCAGGCTGGGCCCAGTCGAACCCGCAGTCAGCCGCCAGAGCATCTGGCGCGCTCGTAACCAAGAGCACACCAACTACCCCAGCAGCAAACATGGCACTGGCGAAGCTTGGCCTTACAGAAATCACAATCGTTCTTCCTCTGACAGTTGTTCAGGCAGCGATACCTGGGAGCGAAAGCAAATTCTATCGCAATCCACTCCACTTCCGATAGTCCCCGGGAGTCCTGCGAGTCCAGTTCTTGAAAGTCCGGATAAAGCGTTGGGTCTAAGTGTATCCCAGGAGGTCTGCAGCGTCTTCGATACAGCCGGTTTGGACGGCGGCATAGATATTCCGCTTTCGGAGGCCTCAGCAGACATTCCCGGGGACCGGGCGACAGGCCCAATCACTACTCCAGATAGACGTTCACTGTCGCAGAACGGCCGGCGGCATCAATTACCGACAGGCGCGAGAAACCGGCGCCGCCGGCCTGCCAGTGAGCAGTGCGTGACCGGATGATACCCCCTACGGGAATACCGTTGGCCAGCAGCCGGAACGGCGCCCGCCCACCCTGAAGCTTGAGCACCAAAGGCTGCGCATCGCCACCCGATGCAATGCCCAGTTCAATCCGCGCCCCATCGGGCGGGTAGACGATGGCGGGCGCCTGCTCCGTGCCTGCAACAGGGGGAAGAAGTTCGCTCCCGCCGGTGAAACGCCGCAGCGATACCGGCAGGCTGGCCTGGTCGATGCGCACCGCACCTGCCGGCGCTGACGGAAGCGCTTCAATGCCAACGCCGGAGCGGGCAAACCCTTCGAACAGCACTGGTGCTGCAGCAGTAATGCCGCTGATCCCCGGCACCGGCGCGCCATCTGGCCTTCCCACCCAGACGCCGAGCACATGCCGCCCGTCGAAGCCAACCGACCATGCATCGCGATAGCCGTAGCTGGTGCCGGTCTTGAAAGCGATGGGAAGCCGGGCGGTGCCGGCAGGCCCAGCCGCACCGGAGAGGATGTCGGCCACGTGCCACGTGGCTACTGCCTCGAACATGGCGTTGTGCTTCGGCGGTTCAGGCTTCACAAGCGCGCCATCACCCAGTACCGCGGGCCGCCCGCCATTGGCGAACATGGTGTAGGCCTGCACCAATTCACGAAGGCTCACCCCAACCCCGCCAAGCCCGATTGCAAGGCCCGGCGCCGTGTCGCGCGAGAGGCCGGGCTCAAGCCCGGCCCGCCGCAACCGCGCCAGCAGGCGCGCCGGGCCGGTGGACTGCAACAACCTCACCGCCGGCACGTTCAGTGAAAGCTGCAGAGCTTTGCGGACTGTCACCTCGCCCTGGTAGGACATGTCGAAATTGCGCGGCCTGTAGCCATCGAAATTCGCCGGGCTGTCGTCAATTATCGTCTCGGGCATCACCAGCCCGTCCTCGAACGCCAGCGCATAGATGAAGGGTTTCAGCGCAGACCCCGGAGACCGCCGCACCCGGGTCATGTCGATCCACCCGCTGCGCGAGGCATCGAACACCTCTGCCGAGCCGACCTCCGCCAGTAACTCGCCACTCTTCGCATCAGCCATCACCATCGCGATGGAGACGCCCGGTGGCAGCCGCCGCGCCGCTTCGCCAGCCAAGGCGGTCAGCCGTTCCAGTGCGGGGCGCGACAAGGTCAGCTGGTGATGACGTTTTGAGGGGATCGACCGCCTCACGTCATCAGCAAGGTGGGCAGCCAGCGCAGGCATTGCCAGCCTTATGCGCGGCACCGGGCGGCTTTCGGCACGGGCAACTTCCGATGCGGCGATGACACCCGTCTCAGCCGCCCGCGCCAGCACCTTGTTGCGCGCTGTCCGCGCCCGCTCGGGAAACCGGTCCGGCCGTCGGGATTCTGGGGCTTGCGGCAGCGCCACGAGCAAGCTTGCCTCGGACAGCGACAGCGAGCGCGGCTCCTTGCCGAACCACGCCAGCGATGCGGAGCGAATGCCTTCCAGGTTGCCGCCGTACGGCGCGAAGGCCAGGTAGAGCTCAAGGATCTCCTGCTTGCCGAGCCGCCTCTCGATTTGCACCGCACGCACCATCTGCAAGAGCTTTGCACCGAATGACCGCTCAGTGCGCGGCTCCAGCAGGCGAGCAAGCTGCATGGTGATCGTCGAGCCGCCCGACACGATCTGCCCGTGCCGCAGCATCTGCCACGTGGCCCGCATGAGCGCCCACGGATCAACCCCATGATGGGCATAGAAGCGCCGGTCCTCATAGGCGATCAACAGTTGCACGAACTCGGGGTCCACCTCATCCAGCATGACGGGCAGACGCCATCGCCCGTCCGGCGCTGCAAAGGCCCTGAGCAGGACGCCATCCCGGTCCACTACCTCTACTGAATAGGCCGATTGAGATGGCAACGGAGGCGGATAGGCCTGATCAAGCGCCGACAGGCCGGCATGTCCGCCCAGTCCCAGTGCCACGACAGCAGCGGCAGCAATGGCAATTGGCCGCCCTTGCTTCATGGCTGCGCCGGCCCAACCTCGACACGGCCCTCGCCGGTTCGCGCGAAGTACTGTGGCCGATACATATCCTCGACCACCGCAGCCGGATGAACAAAGCTGCCGGGCGATACTGCGCGCACGACGTAGGCCGCAACGAACTCGCGATTGCCACCCGGTCTTGCGTCAAACGCTGCCACGAACCGGTCAAAGCGGAACTCGCTGTGCACCGCAGACACCTCGCCCAGCCAGTCGAAGGCCTTGAGGTCCGCACTGCCGACGAGTCTCGGATTGTCGATCTCGAAGCCGCCGGGCAGCAGGTCGCTGACCAGCACACGGGACGGCCAGTCGTTCTGCAACTCCACCTTCAGCACCACCACAAGCCGCGAGTTCTGCGGCACGGTTGAGGGGTCCGCTTCCTCGCCATCGAGCGTGTAGTAGCTGCGCTCGATGGTGAAGCCGTCGCCGCCCGCTTCTGGCGCGGTTAGTGGTGCGGCAAGGACTTCGACCGTGGCAACAGCCGGTTCTGCTGAACGGTTTGCGATCGATAGCGGCTCTACAGTCAGGGCCTGTCCGGTCAGGCGGCGCGTGAATGCGCCGCTGACTTTGGCCCCATTGACGTCGAGCACCAGCGCATCGTCAGCGGCACGGACGCCGCGTGCGGCCAGCAGCATCCAGGCATTGTCCTGCGTGCTGAA
>CAZYKZ010000208.1:0-4350 GCA_964648175.1 uncultured Anderseniella sp. | reverse complement strand
CCGCGCCCTTGTCCGTTTCAGGCCACAGGCCCTCGACAAACAGGCGATGAGCTGGGCTACCGGGCTCCGTCGCCTTGCGCGCGGCCTCGAAGGCCCGTGTGGCGGCGGCTGCATCCGTCTCGCCCGGGGCAACGGCAGCAAGCTCGACATAATCAGGCCCCGGCAAGCCGGCCGGATCCACCGCCACCGGCTCCTCGCCATCGGCCCTTTCTGCGCCGAACGCAGGCAGGGCGGCAAGCTGCTCAGGCGTGAACTGGACGCCCGGCGTGCTGATGATCACGGCAGGCGCAGGCGCACCGTCGGCCACCGCCATGTCCGCGTGAACCAGCTTCATCAGTTCCGATGCCAGCCGGTCATTGCCGCGGGTAATGAACTTGACCCCGTCGCGTGCGCGCAGACGGGTGACCTCTCCGGTCCCGTCATCGCCTGAATCGGTAAACTTGCCGTCCGGCCCGAGCAGCATGAGCCGCAGGTCGATGTAGCGCACGCCGAGTTGTGCCGTCACGTCCCGCTCCACATCTGCAACCACCGCCATGGCTTCGTCATAGGACTCGCGCTCCATCGGCGGAACGCCGAACCAGTAGACCGCCACCTTGCCGGCCCTGAGCACATTGACCAGTTCCTTGATCCTCTCACCATACGCCGCGCGCCATTCCGGCGACCCAAAGGCCAGTTCGCCATCCGCCGTGCTGATTTCCCGGGCATCGTTTGCCCCCAGCATGATCGCCGCGATGTCGAACTCGCGCGATTCAAGCAGCTTGGCCGTGGCCTGCGGCCAGTCGTAGACACGGGCCCGCGTGAGGCCCGAATTCTCCTGGATGCGGCCGGTGACAGTGATGCGGTCATCGGTTTCGACCACCCGGTTCATGCCGGCCCACAGTCCGGTGCCCAGCACGTCGCCAAGGATGACCATGTCATAGACCTGCTTGCGGCGGGCAAGATAGCTGGACTGCGGAACCTGTTCCGAAGGCAATTCGGCAGCACCTGCAGCAGGTTCACCCGTCTGCTGGGCGTGCACCCACGGCGCGGCCACGGCAAGCGTGCCGGCAGCCAGCAGAACTGCAAAAATGTGACGGGCGCGGGTCATTGCCGGCGCACGTTACAGGCCCCGGCGCAAACGCTCAAGCAGGCTTGCATCGGCATAACCATCCGGCGGCAGCCCCTGACGGTGTTGATAGTCGGAAATGGCATTGCGCGTACGCGGTCCGATGAAGCCGCTGGTGCCGCCGGTGTCGAAGCCCCGAGCCGTGAGCAATTGCTGAAGCTCCTTGCTGTCAGACCGGCTCAGCAACTTCAGATCGCGCGGCCAGGACGCGACAAACGGCCCGCCGCCGGCAATCCGGTCTGCCAGGTGGCCAACGGCCAGCGCATAAGCATTCGACCGGTTGTAAGCGAGAATGGCATCGAAATTCTGTGTAACCAGGAAGGCGGGACCATGCCGGCCCACGGGCAGAAGCAGCCGAGCCCGGGCAGAAGCATTGCCGAAGTTGCCGCCGCGCGCCGGACGCACGCCAAGCCGTGTCCAGTCGGCGACCGGCCGCGTACCATCCTTGCCGGCCATGCGGTAGTTGAAGCCATTCGGCAGCGCCACTTCCCAGCCCCACGGCTGCCCCTTCTGCCAGCCCCGCTTCTTCAGGTAATGCGCGGTGGAACCCAGCGCATCCGGCACCGAGTTCCAGATGTCGCGCTTGCCGTCGCCGGTCATGTCCACCGCATAGGCGTTGTAGGTCACGGGAATGAACTGGGTATGGCCCATGGCGCCGGCCCACGAGCCCTTGAACTGGTCAAGACCAATGTCGCCCGACTGCAGGATGTCGAGGGCTGCCAGCAGTTGCTTGCGGCCATAGTCCTTGCGCTCGCCGGTAAACGCCATGGTGGCCAGCGAACGGATGATGCTCATGTTGCCGGTATAGCCGCCATAGTTGGTTTCCATGCCCCAGATGGCGGTGAACACGTGCCGGTCCACGCCAAAGCGCGCTTCGATGGCCGCCATGGCGCGGGCGTGCTCGCTCAACGCCTCGCGCCCGCGGGAGATGCGGGCAGGCGTGACGCGCTTCTCGATGTACTCCCACACGGGCGTCACGAACTCGGCTTGCGAGGACTGCTGGTGGTAGATCTTCGGATCTGGCGTGACGCCCCGGAATGCCGCGTCGAACAACTTGCGGGAAATGCCTTCGCGCCGCGCCTCGGGCCACAGCTCGGCGACGAACTGCTCGAACGCTGCATTGCGCGACAGCTCTTCCAGCGCGCCGATGTCGAGCGCCCGTGCCGGCGCCGTCCACGACAGCGCGGCAAGACCAACCGCGCCTGCGAGCGCGCCAATTGAAATAAGCGATGTATTCAGACGGTCCATCATGCCCCCACCAGGCTCAAGAAACGTCAAGGGTTACTGTTCAGGTTGCGCCGCGCAGGCCCCGCATCCCCATGCAAGGCCAGCGGCGCCATGCTCACGCGTTGCGGGTTTGCAGATGCTTCTCCCACGACAATGCCGTAGTCACGATCAAGTCCAGGTCGGCATGCTTCGGCGACCAGCCCAACGTGGCGCGCGCCTTGTCGGCATTGGCCACGATCTCGGCCGGGTCGCCCGGCCGGCGCTCGGACAGGCGCACATCCATCTTCCGGCCGGACGCCTTTTCGACCGCGCCAATCACCTCGAGCACCGAATAGCCCTTGCCGTAACCGCAATTGAAAACCTGGCTTTCACCGCCCTGCTTCAGATAGGTCAGTGCATCGAGATGAGCGGCCACAAGATCGGACACGTGAATGTAGTCGCGCAGGCACGTGCCATCGGGCGTGTCGTAGTCGGTGCCGAACACCGCCATGTGATCGCGCCTGCCAAGCGCCGTCTCGCAAGCAACCTTGATCAGGTGCGTGGCCCGCGGCGTCGACTGGCCGCTGCGGCCCTCCGGGTCGGCGCCGGCTACGTTGAAGTAGCGCAGCGCTACGTAATTGAGGTCATGCGCGGCGGATGTATCGCGCAGCATGAGTTCGGTCATCAGCTTCGATGTGCCATAGGGCGAGATCGGCAGCAGCTCATCGCTTTCCCGCACCGGCACGCTTTTCGGATTGCCATAGACCGCCGCGGTGGACGAAAAGATGAAGTGCGGTACCCCGCCCTTCACGGCGGATTCGATCAGCGATCGCGACTTGCAGGTGTTGTTGTGATAATAGCCCAGCGGGTCGGTCACGCTGTCCGGCACAACGATGGAGCCTGCAAAGTGCACCACCGCGTCAACAGCATGATCACTGATCAGCCGGCCTACCAGCGCCTGGTCCGCGATGTCGCCCTCGACCAGCCTTGCCTTCGGCGAGACCGCCCAGGCCATACCGGTCGACAGATTGTCCAGGACCACGACATCGTGGCCTGCATCGGTCAGTGCAAGCACCATGTGCGAGCCGATATAGCCCGCGCCGCCGGTAACAAGTACACTCATGCCTTACCCATCCATGCATACAGGCTGCCGGAATGAGGCAACTGTACGATCCGTCCACATCAACCTTCATTGTGATCTGCAAACCCAAACAAACCGTTTAGAAAGTTTTACCGGATAGGAGATTGCAACCAATCCGGCAGCCCACAGCTAGCAGACCGATCGAGGCCTAACCAATGACCCGCAAGATCAAGAAAGCCGTTTTTCCCGTCGCCGGACTTGGCACCCGGTTCCTGCCCGCCACCAAGGCGGTGCCGAAGGAAATGCTGACCATCGTCGACCGGCCCGTCATCCAGCTCGCCGTCGATGAAGCCCGCGAGGCCGGGATCGAGCACCTGATCTTCGTCACGGGGCGCAACAAGGGCGTGATCGAGGATCATTTCGACAAGCAGTACGAGCTGGAAGACACGCTGCGCCGGCGCAACAAGATAGCTGAACTGGAGGTACTGGAAGCCGATCTGCCCGGCGCGGGCCAGGCCAGCTTCACCCGCCAGCAGGAACCGCTGGGGCTGGGCCATGCGGTCTGGTGCGCGCGCGAACTGGTCGGCAATGAACCCTTCGCCCTGCTGCTGCCGGACATGTTCATTCATGCAAGCCCCGGCTGCCTGAGCCAGATGATGGACGTATACAACGCCTATGGCGGCAACGTGATTGCCGTCGAGGAAGTGCCCGAAGACCAGGTCTACAAGTATGGTGTGGTAGGCCGTGGCGAGACTGCCGGTGCAGGCTTCCGCGTTACCTCTATGGTGGAGAAGCCGAAAGTGGAGGACGCGCCATCCAATCTCATCATCTCCGGCCGCTACATCCTGCAGCCGGAAATCTTTGACCTGCTCGACAAGCAGACCGCAGGTGCAGGTGGCGAAATCCAGCTGACCGACTCGATGCTGAGCCTGCTCGGCCAGCAGGACTTCTTCGGCCT
>CAZYKZ010000207.1:0-4350 GCA_964648175.1 uncultured Anderseniella sp. | reverse complement strand
TCCGACTGGAACGCCCACTACACGCTCGTCTGCCTCAGCCCCGCGGCAGCTGCAAAGCTTGACCCGTCGAAGGAACTGGAGGGCTTCTGGGCCAATGAGGCTACCTCCGCCGACTGGCCCTATGCCGAAATCCTCGCCCGCCGCAAGGCGCAAGCTGCCCCGCAACAGAACAGGCAAGGCCACAGGCAGAAGCCGAAGCCGGGACCTCGTCAACAGCAGGGCGGTCCGCGCCGTGGCAGGCCCGGGCGGCAGCGTCATGAGCGTTGAGGGTCTGGCCGCAGCCCCGGTGCGCACCGCGCTCCTCGTCTGCGTGCTGCTGGGCACCGGCATCGGCTGGGGTCTCACCATATCGCTGGCGACCATCGCCACCAGTACCGGCCTTTCCGCACTCACCGTGGCGCTGTGGTCGGCGCTTTCCGGCAGCATCATCCTCAGCGTCATCGTGGCACTGCGCCGCAAGCGGCTGGTGCTCGACAAGGCCCATCTGGCGTTCTACGCGGTCACCGGCTTCGTCGGCACCGCCTTCCCGCATGCGTTGTCGTTCCAGGTGGCCATGCACCTGCCGGCCGGCAACCGCGCCATCGTCTACGCGCTGATCCCGATGATCACGCTGGGCATGTCCATCCTCATGGCCATAGAGAAGCCCTCGTGGAAGCGGTTTGGCGGCATTTCGCTGGGCCTCGCCGCCATGGCGATCCTGCTGCTGCCGGGCGCCCACGTGCCGGTCGAGGGCGAACTGTTCTGGACCGCCGTCACGCTGGTCATCGCCATCAGCTACGCGGTGGAGAATGTCTATGTGGGCCTGCGCCGTCCGTCCCGTCTGGATGGCGTCACCGCATTATGGGGCATGACAACGGCGGGCGCGCTCATGCTGGTCCCGGCGGTGTGGCTCTCGGGCGCTCCCATGCTGCTGCCGTTCGACTTCTCCATTGCCGAGGGCGCGATCCTCCTGTCGACGCTGTCGCACCTGCTGGCCTATGCCGGGCTGCTGTTCATGATCAGCAATGGCGGCGTGGTGTTCGGCAGCCAGGTCTCCTACATCGTCACCCCGGCGGCCATCATCTGGGGCATCGTGCTGCTGGGCGAACAGCTCACCCTCGGCATCAGCATCTCGCTGGCGCTGATCCTGGCGGGGCTTGCACTGATCAAGCCCAATCCCAAGCGACGCAGCGGCCCGCCCGTTGGCTGACCGGTGCCCTGGTGCTCAGGAACGCCCGGCAGCAACGTTTTCCGCCATCATGCACAGCATCTCGAACAGGATGGACGTGGCGGTCATCGCGGTGATGTTGTTGGGGCTGTCCTTGGTCGGCATCATGCACACCACGTCGCCGCCGATGATGTTCAACCCGCGCACCGCGTGAAGCAGGCCAACCGCTTCATCGATGTCGAAACCTTTTTCGCCCGGTTCGATGTTGGACACGGCAGGCGCCACCGTGGGGTCCAGGCAATCCAGGTCGAAGGTGATGTAGACCGGCCGTCCTGCCAGAACCTCCCGGGTCTGCGCCACCACGTCCTCGAGCCCCCGCTTGCGGAAGTCCTTCATGGTCACGACGTTGTAGCCGTAGTCGTAGGACGGCTGCAGCCAGTCGAGGGTGCGCGGGTGGCCGCGCAATCCGATCTGCATGGACCGCTTCGGATCCACCTTGCCGTCGTCAGCCAGGTATGCGCCCCAGTGCGCAGCCGACTTCTTTGCGCCGAGGAAGTGATCCACCTTCGTGAACACATCAGTATGTGCATCGAGATGGAGAAAACTGACCGGTTCGCCGCCGGCGAGCTTTCCGCACCCCAGCGCCTGCACGATGCCGCCAGTGATGGAATGATCGCCGCCGACGGACAGCGGTCGCGCGCCGGCCTTATCGACATCGCGGTAGAAGCTGGTGATCTGTTCGATGCAGTGCTCGTTGTCGTTGGCGCGCGGAAACGGCACGTCGCCGATGTCGGCAATCTTGGCGCTGGTCCACGGGTTGATCTGGAACCCGCCATGGCAACGCCTTTGCAGCGCCGACACGTTGCGTACCGCCCGTGGGCCCAGGTGCTGGTCGCGTTCGGTCGTGCCGTTCCCGGTTGAATGCGGCACGCCGGCAAGCACGATGTCACGTCCCTCCGGTCCCGTGTGTTCGCATCGGAACATGGTTGGAATGCCCCACCAGTAGAGGTTTTCCATCATGCTGCGGTCGTGTTCCTGCGCCATGCTCGTCTCCGGTTTTGTATCTGGTCCCTAGCTCCACATGCCGCCTTCATCGGCATCCAGCACGATGGACGCAGCGGTCAGGTTGCGCGGCCGGGTAAGCGCATAAATGGCGGCCTCCACCACATCCCGGGTGGTCACGGCGCCGCCATCCATGCGCTCAGCCTTCCACTGGCCGTCATCGAAGGGCGTGATGTTGTCGAGCGTGGGTGGATAGATCGCGTGAACGCGCACCGGCTTGCCCTTCAGTTCCTGACGCAGGCCATTGCTCATCGCCGTCTGGGCGTGTTTTGCCATGTAGAACGGCACTGCGGCTGCCTGCAACGGGGTGTTCTCGATGCCCGAGGTCGACACGATGTTGACGATGTCGCCTGCACCGGATGCAACGAGCGATGGCACCAGCTTGCGGGTCAGCAGGAAGCTGCCTGTGGCAGCCGAATTGATCGTCGTGTTGACGGCATAGGCGTCATACTGGTCCATCCGGCCTTCCAGCCATTGGGCGCCGTTGTTGATCAGGATGTCGAGCTTCGGGTATGCCTCGGCGAGCTGCTCGCCAAAGCTGTTCGCATTGCCAACTTCAGCCAGATCGAGCAAATGGGTCTCGGGCTTTGTTCCGCAGCGCAGCCGGATCGCCTCTGCCGTGCTGGTCAAGGCCTCCGTCAGCCGGCCTGTCATGATGACCCTGCAGCCGGCTTCTGCGAAGATGCAGGCAAACGCCGCGCCGAGTCCGCGCGCCGCACCCGTCACCAGCACCGTCTTTCCCTTCAATGCACTTGCATCCATCACACCGCTCCTTCCGTAACGATGACCAGCGGCAGCGCACACGCACCATGCTTGACCAGTCCGGCAAGACCTGCCGCACCTGATGGCGTCGTCGCCAGTCCATGCCGGCCGAGCCACGCGGCCGCCTCTGCGGCTTCCGCGTCGCTGACCAGAATGAAATCAACATCGCAGCGCTGCATGATGCCGTGTGCAATGATCGACGGCTCCTTGCAGTCGAGCCGGCCCATGTTCGACGATGGCCCGCTTACGGCCACCGGCTTGCCCGCCTTGTGGCTTTCCAGCAGGCAGGGCGCTGCGTCGGGTTCGACAATGATGATATGCGGTTGCACCGCCCAGTTGGCGCGGATCATGTGGGTGATGGCCCCGGCAATGCCGCCAACGCCTGCCTGCAGGAACACGTGGCTTGGCCACTGACCTGCGGCCTCGAAATGCTCGCGCAGTTCCTCGGCCATGGCGGTATAGCCCTCCATCACCAAGGAGGGCGGATGCACGTATCCCGGCCATGAGCCGTCGGCCAGCAGGATGGCGCCAGTCTGTTGCGCGTTGTGCTTGGCCGCTTCAACGCTTTCCTCATAGGTGTCGCCGGCCCGAACGACCTCGGCCCCCTGCCGCTCGCGCAGCCGGGTCTCGAAACCTGCGGGCACGTCCTTGGCCAGGAAGATGCGCGCCTTCGCGCCGAATATGCGCGCGCCCGCCGCCACCGCCATGCCATGATTGCCGGCGCTGGCACAGACGAAAGTCATGGAAGAGGCGAAGTTCCTCACTTCGTCCTTCATGTAGTCCTGCGGTTGAAGCGGTGCATGGCCGGCAGCAACCCATGCCTCGTCGATCAGGCGCGCAACCGCATACACCCCGCCCAGCGCCTTGAACGCGCCGAGGTTCATGCGGTTGGTCTCATCCTTGACGAGAAGCGGTCCGCCGTCAGGTCCGGCAAGCTGCAGGACGGCGGTGGGCTGATACACCGGGCAGGCCGCCAGCAAGGCGAGCGGACGGGCCGGGTCAGGCTGGAAAGCGGGGATGGTCTGGTGCTGGTTCATGTGGTCCACCATAGGGCGGAAGACCACGCCAGCACCAGTCCCGTAGCGGCGCTTCAGCTCAATTGAGCACTTGCAGCTGCACCGTGGCGGTGCCGGTCTGGATCAGCCCGATCTTCTTCGCAGCGCCCATCGACAGGTCGATGATGCGGCCCTTGATGAACGGCCCGCGGTCGTTGATGCGCACGACGACCGACTTGCCGTTGCGCAGGTTCTTCACCTTCACCTTGGTGCCGAAGGGCAAGGTGCGATGGGCGGCGGTCAGGCCGTGCGGGTTGAAGCGCTCGCCATTGGCGGTCACCTTGCCCATCTTGTACCACGAGGCGTGGCCCTTCTGGGCCTGTG
>CAZYKZ010000206.1:0-4356 GCA_964648175.1 uncultured Anderseniella sp. | reverse complement strand
TCCGATCCGGATCACACCATTCTGGTGACCCTGAACTCGTTCTTCACCACGCCGCTGCGCCAGGCCAACCTGGGCATCGACATCATGACCTTCACGCCGGTCTACATGATGGGCGTCGATCCGTTCATGCTCTGGGTGCACAAGGACTCTGGCATCACCACGTTCGAGCAGTGGCTCGAAACGGTGAAGGCAGCCAATGGCGAGTACGTCATGGGCGGCACCGGCAAGGGCCAGGAAGACTCCATCGTCATTGCTTGGCTTGAGCAGAACTTCGACTTCAAGGTGAAGTACATCCCGTACAAGGGCGGTGGTGACGTCGCCAAGGATCTTGCCGGCAAGCAGATCATGGCCACCGTGAACAACCCGTCCGAAACGAAGGGCTTCTACGCCAACGGCGACGTTATCCCGTTGCTGTCGTTCTCTGACGAGCGTGCGCCGAACTTCCCGGATGTACGCACCGTCAAGGAACTGGGCAAGGACTTCTCCTACTATAACCAGCGTGCAGTTGTTGGCGCGCCGGGCATGTCGGCTGAAGCTGCCGCCTACTACCAGGACCTCTTCAAGAAGATCTTCGAGACGCCTGAGTGGCAGGAGTACCTGAAGTCCGAAAGCATGGATGCGCTTCCGATGGATGCAGACGCGCAGAAGGCCTACTGGGAGACCCAGGTCAAGCGCCACACCGATCTGCTGAAGTCGCTCGGCGAATAAGTGACTGTCTGACAGTCACCTGAGAATCGCCGGGGCGGGTGACAACCCGCAAACGGGACCCGCCCCGGCAACCACTGACACTAGCAGCGTCTTCAACAGGCGGGCAATGGTGCCTGCTTGAATGCAGATGCATGGGAGGAAGCCGCCATGCGGCGCGGGGAAATCATCACGGCAGGCATCCTGGCCCTGCTATCGATCTACGTCATGTACAAGAGCACCGAGCTCGAGATCGGCTACATCCGCGGCGAAGGCCCTGGCGGCGGCTTCTGGCCGTTCTGGCTCGCGGCCATCATGTTGATCTGCACGGTTTTCATCGCCATCAACTGGGCCCGCAGGACTTCGCCCCCGTCCCAGTCCACCGAGCCGATGCTGGATTCCTACGGCTTGAAGATGCTGTTCCTCGTTGGCGGCGGCATCGCTGGCTTCATCGGCCTGAGCCACATCATCTCGATGTACGGCGGCATCTTCGTGTTCCTGGTCTACTACCTGAGGTTCCTCGGGCGGCACACCTGGGCGCTGACCATGACAATCGCCACGTCGGTGCCAATCATCTTCTTCTTCTTCTTCGAGGCGCTGATGCGTATCACGCTGCCCAAGGGATGGAGCTTCACCGAGCCTTTGTTCAACTGGCTGAACAACTTCATTTATTGAAATTCCCACGAGCGCGCAGTGCGCCGCTCAACCGCAAGGGGCTAGATTCAGATGGAAATTCTTGGACTTTTGGCCGACGGCTTCCTGCTGGCCATGCAGCCGCTGAACCTGCTGCTGATCATCATAGGTGTAACCCTCGGCCTGTTTATCGGCGCCATGCCGGGCCTCGGCTCGGTGAACGGGGTGGCGATCCTGCTGCCCATCACATTCCTGGTGCCGCCCGGTTCGGCCATCATCTTCCTGGCGGCAATCTACTACGGCGCCATGTATGGCGGCGCCATCAGTTCGATCACGCTGGGCATTCCGGGCGCTTCCACAGCCGTGGCGACGACCTTCGATGGCCGACCTCTGGCCATGCAGGGGCGCGCCAGCCTTGCGCTGGTTACAGCTGCAATTGCGTCCTTCATTGGTGGTACGGTATCGAACATCTTCTTCACCGCGTTCGCTCCGCCGCTGGCGTCTGTCGCCCTGAGCTTTGGCCCGCCTGAAATCTTCGCGCTGATGCTGCTGGCCTTTGCCACCTTCGTTGGTCTTGGCGGCGATGATATCCCGAAAACCATCTTCTCGATCTGCATCGGTCTGGTGTTCGCCTCGGTCGGCTACGACGAAATCTCTGGCGCCCCGCGTCTGATCTTCTTCGACATTCCGGGCTTCCTGCACGGCATCAACTTCCTCGTGCTGGCAATCGGCGTGTACGGCATCGGCGAGATGCTTTGGACCATCGACTCAACCCGCGGCAAGATCACCTCGACCGAGGCGAAGTTCTCCGTCAAGGGCGTGATCAAGGACGGCAAGGAAGCCATGCGCCGGGGCTGGAAGGGAACCACGATTGGATCCTTCATTGGCTTCTTCGTCGGCATCCTGCCGGCAGCTGGCGCCACGCCCGGCTCATTGATGAGCTACGGCGTAGCCAAGATGCTCTCAAAGAACCCGAAGGAATATGGCCAGGGTCACCCGGATGGCGTGGCTGCTCCCGAGTCCGCCAATAACTCGGCGTCTACCGGTTCCATGCTGCCGATGCTCACGCTGGGTATTCCCGGTTCGCCCACGACCGCTATCCTTCTGGGCGGCATGGTGATCTGGGGGTTGACCCCCGGGCCGCGCCTGTTCGTCGAGCAGAGCGAGTTCGTGTGGGGCCTGATCGGTTCGTTCTACGTCTCGAACTTCTTCGCCCTGGTTGTGAACCTCGCCTTCATTCCGGTGTTCATCTGGATGCTGCGCATGCCCTTCACCATCCTGGCGCCGATGATCTTCGTCTTGTCGGTTGTCGGTGGCTATGCCGCTACCCGCGACATGCACGACGTCTGGCTGATGCTGGTGTTTGGCGTAGGTGCCTTCTTCCTGCGCAAGCTTGACTACCCTGTCGCGCCGGCCGTGCTGGCCATCGTGCTGGGGCCGATAACCGAGCCGACGCTGCGCCAGTCGCTGCTGCTGTCTTCAGGTGATCCAACCATCTTCCTGACCCGCCCGGTTGCCGGACCGATCACGGTGATCGCGATCATCCTGATCCTGCTGCCGCTGTTCAAGTTCGCCTGGAACAAGTTCAAGCGGACCGGTGGCAGCCAGCCTGCGCAGCAGGGCTGACAGGCCCGGATCTTCTGACAACCAGAAGCCCAGGAGGGGCGCTCCATGTCCGGGAGCGCCCCTCTCGCTTTCCAAGCGTCAACTCACTGAATTAGTGGTTGCAGTCTCTGCGCCATTGAAGTGTAAACTTGCCGCCGTAGTAGGTTGAGTTGCCAGGAGGCAAACCATGCGCCTTGATGACGAGAGAGCCAGTTCCAATGTCGAAGACCGGCGTGGCCAGGGTGGCATGGGACGAGGCGGCATTCGCATACCCATGGGCCGCGGTGGCGGCGGCATAGGCATTGGCACAATCATAATCCTCGGCATCCTGTGGCTCGTCTTCGGCCTCAATCCGCTCGACATGCTGACAGGTGGCATGCAGCCCCAGCAGCAGCAGACCCAACAGGTACCGCAGTCTCCGTCGAGCGGAAGCTCCGCCACGACGGACGAGTGGGGACAGTTTGCCGCCAAGGTACTCAACACGACCGAACGCACATGGACGCGCATCTTCAAGGAGAATGGCCGCACCTATGAGGCGCCCCGCATGGTGCTGTTCTCCGGTTTTGTACAGTCCGCCTGTGGCATGGCCCAGTCGGCGATGGGGCCGTTCTACTGCCCGCGGGACAACAAGGTGTATATCGACCTTTCATTTTTTCAGGACATGCGTTCGCGTCTCGGCGCTGGCGGTGATTTTGCCTATGCCTACGTGATTGCCCATGAGGTCGGCCACCATGTCCAGAACCAGCTTGGCATTGCCGACAAGGTGATGGCAGCCCGCATGCGTTCATCGCAGGCCGAGGCAAACCAGCTGTCTGTTCGCATGGAACTGCAGGCTGACTGCCTTGCTGGCGTGTGGGCGCACGACAACAGGAACCTGCTTGAAGAAGGCGATATCGAGGAAGGCCTGAATGCGGCCACCGCGATCGGTGACGACCGTCTTCAGCGGCGCAGTCAGGGATATGTAGTGCCGGAAAGTTTCACCCACGGCACGTCCGAGCAACGCATGACCTGGCTGAAGCGTGGCATCCAGTCGGGTAGCCTTTCTGCCTGCGATACCTTCGGCTGATCTCGTCCCGCTACAAACCAAAAAAGGCGCCTGTAGCGGAAAGCTTCAGGCGCCTCGCTTTTTGGTGAGCCGGACTGACCCCGGCGATCAGCCCTTCATCTTGTTTACGATCATGCCGACGATGGCCTGAACCACCAGGCCAGCAACGCCGCCGCCAACCAGCTGGCCGGCCATGGCGCCGATGTCGATGCCGCTGCCCGCGTCACCGCCGGCTGCGCCCAGCAGGCCGGGCAGGACTTGGCTGAGGATGGTGCCACCGCCGACGCCGCCAACCGCGCCTGCGAGAATGTTGCCGATCTGGCCCATGTTGGACCCGCTGATGAGCTTGCCGCCTGCGCCGCCGCCAATGGCGCCGCCGATCACCTGTG
>CAZYKZ010000205.1:0-4361 GCA_964648175.1 uncultured Anderseniella sp. | reverse complement strand
ATTCGTAATGATGGGGTCGGGGGTTCGAATCCCTCTTGCGGCACCATCCCCCTCTACACAAAAGCCTGACAGGCCGCCCGCCGCCGCATCATGCGCGGCAGACGGGCAACGGTCATGCAATGGGCTCAGGCGCCGGTCGCCGCGCTGAAGCCTGCAGCTTCAATGCCGGCGATTGCACAAATTTCGTCATTGTCGGACGTGTCGCCGGTCACGCCAACTGCACCGATGATTGCGCCCTTTCGGTCCTTGATCAGCACGCCTCCCGGCACGGGAAGAAGATCGCCCTGGGCGAGGGCGTTGACGGCCTGAACGAAAAACGGCTGCTGCTGTGCCCGCTCGAAGATGGCGCGCGATCCGATGCCCAGCGCCAGCGAGCCGTTGGCCTTGCCGAACGCCATCTTGAAACGCAGCGTGGAACTGCCATCCTGGCTCTCGAATGCCTTCACCGCACCGCGTTCATCCAGAACCACCACGCTCATCGGTTTGGTCAGCCCGATCTCCTGCGCCTTCTTGAGGGCGACAGAGATGATTCGGCGGCTTTTGGCGAGGGTCAGTGCGCTCATTTGTTGGTCCTCCAGATTGACAGCTTGTTTTGAGATGTATTCTGGCGGCTTCATGCCCCCAATTCCCCTTGCCGGTCAATCCACCCTGCGGGATTGCCGGGCCCGCTGTAGCTCTTGTAAAACCGGGTTCCAACCATTGCAGGCACACCCATGAGATTGACTGGCAAGAAGGTACTGATTACCGGCGGTGCACGCGGCATCGGCCTTGGCTGTGCCCGCATGATGGCGGCCCAGGGTGCAGCCGTGGTCATTGCCGACATCGACGAGGAAGCCGCCCGGCGCGAAGCATCGGCGATTGAAGGCTGTTCGGCCATCACGCTGGACGTCACGAAGCACGCAGACTGGCAATCCGCCGTCAGCGAAGCTGACAGGCTGCTTGGCGGGCTCAATGTCCTCGTCAACAATGCCGGCATCATCATACCCGGCTCCATCGACAGCCTTGACGAAGAAAGCTGGGACCGGACCATGGCCGTCGACCTGAAGTCTGTATTTCTAGGCTGTCAGGCCGCCATGCCCGTGCTGGCGCGCTGCCAGCCGTCCTCGATCATCAACATCGCCTCCATTGCATCGATCATCGCCAGTCCCTATTTCGCAGCCTATAACGCTGCCAAGGCCGGCGTTCACCTGCTGACCAAGTCCGTTGCCCTCAATGCAGCCCGCAAGTATCCCGGCGTCAGGTGCAACTCGATACATCCTGCCTTTGTTGATACGGGCATGGTGGATGATGTGGTTCGCAATGCCAGCCCGCAGGAGGCGCGCAGCAAGCTCGCCGGCCAGATCCCGCTGGGTCGCATCGCCACAGTTGAAGATGTCGGCTGGGCTGTGGTCTATTTGGCAAGCGATGAATCGGCATTCATGACCGGTGCCGAAATCAAGCTGGATGGCGGCATATCTGCCATGTAGCGCTTCTGGCAACCAACGGAGTATCTTGAACGGAATCATGACCAAGCGGATCGCCATCGTATTGCATCAGGAAACGTCGACGCCGGGACGCGTCGGCATGAAGCTGCTGCAGAAGGGCTACACGCTGGACATCTTCCGCCCGGCGCTGGGTTGCACCTTGCCCGCGAATGTCGAGGATTATGCCGGTACGGTCATCTTCGGTGGGCCGATGAGCGCCAACGACGACACCCAGCATGACTATATCCGCAAGGAGATCGACTGGATCGCCCGCCCGCTGAAGGCCGGCGTGCCCTATCTCGGCATCTGCCTGGGCGGGCAGATGCTGGCCCGCCAGCTTGGCGGAAAGGTCTACGGCTATCCCGATGAGCGCGCCGAGATCGGCTATTATGACATCAAGCCGACCGATGACGGCTCGGCCTACGGTCCCTGGCCCCAACGGGTTTATCAATGGCACCGCGAAGGGTTCGATCTGGTCCGCGGCGCAACCAGCCTGGCGACCGGCGGTGAACACTTTCCCAACCAGGCGTTCAGTTTCGGCGGGACCGCATTTGCCATCCAGTTCCATCCGGAAGTGACGCAGAAGATGATGCACCGCTGGCTGGTCAAGGCCGAGCACCGCCTTGCCCTGCCCGGCGCACGGCCGCGTCATACCCACTTCGAGGACCGGTTCATCTATGACCGGCAGGTCGATGCGTGGCTTGATCGCTTCCTCGATCAATGGCTTGCAACCGCCAATCCGGCAGCTGCCTCACTCGCTGCCGAGTAAACCGCCTTCCCGCCGCTGTCCGGTTTGCAAAATGCAAAGCCGGAAAACCCGGTTTGCGAAACCTGGGGGCTCGGGTTTGGTGCCCTCACTCCACATCTTGATAGCTATGCCGGTCAAGTACACCAGATGTTGGAACTTCCAGACTGGCATCCCGCTTGCTGCAGCGCTTGCCAAGCTGAGATCATTGTACAGCGTACTCAGCCCTTGTTTGAGGAAGCGGGTCAGCCCTGTATCAGGCGGCCCGCTTCTTTCTTTTGAGCGGTTTGCGGAATCACGGCGGGTTTCATGCCTTCCGGAGTAAACACCTCGACTGGCCCGGAAAAGCCTGCAAGTTCAAGCCTGCCGACCGGCTCGATTGCCTCCGGATGCTGCCGCGCAAAGCCGGGGCCCAGCAACACCGGACAATTGGTGATCTTGGTTGCCGACTCGAGCCGCGCGGCCATGTTCACCGTCGAACCGATCGCGGTGTAGTCGAAGCGGATGTCCGATCCGAAGTTGCCGACCGAACAGACGCCCGTCTCGATGCCGGCGCCAACCCTGATCGGTTGCTCACCCCTTGCCTTCCTTGCCTCATTCTCCCGGTCGAGTACGCCCCTGATCGCAAGCACTGCCTTGAGCGCCCTGTCGGCATGGTCCGGCTGGTCGACGGGAGCATTCCAGAACGCCAGGATGGCATCGCCCATGAACTTGTCGATAGTCCCGTCACGGCTGAAGATTTCCTTGCTGGCCAGCGTCAGGAACCGGTTCACGGTCGCGATGATCACATCTGCCGGCAGTTGTTCGCTGCTCGACGTGAAGCCACGCATGTCCATCATCAGGACAGTGATCTCCCGCTTCTCGGCGCTGGTGGTCAGGTCCTGACGCGTCCGGGTCAGCATCTCGACCACGTTGGGCGACAGATATTGCGAGAATTGCCGCGACAGCTGCCGGCGGCGCTGGTCGGATTCCCGGAAGAGGCTGTAGGCCTCGCCCATGGCGACGAGCGCAAGTCCTGCTGCCGGCTGAAGCGGCTCGTACAGGTCGCGCCACGAAACATAAGCCGCATAACCCGCAGCAAGCGGCACGAGGCAAACTGCAAGCCCAGCCAGCATCAGCAGCCAGACACGGCTGCCGATCAGATACGAAAGCGCCAGCAGAAGCAGCGCCGAGACCGTGAACCACAGCCGTTCAACCTGCTTGGCGCGCGCAGGCTCACTGAGAAAGGATCCCTCCAGAAGTTGATCCGCCAGTATGGCGTGAATGTCGGCGCCCGAACGCGCCGCGACGGTCGGCGTGGTGTGAAACTTGTCTATGCCGAGGGCATTCACCGTCAGGATGGCAATGCGTCCCTGAAGTGCGTCCCTGGCCTTGCCCGAAAGTACGTCCAGCGCAGAAATTCGGGGAACCGGTGCGTCCTGTTCCCACAACCATATCGCGCCGCCAGGCGTCAGCGGCACAATGGTGTCGGCCAGTTTCAGAGCGTCGTAACCTTCCGGTCTTACCCGCAAGGCATAGGAGGCGGCCTGCAAATGCAGCCGCGCCAGCTCCAGACTGAACGCCGGCCAGAGCCTGATGCCATCACCGTCTTTGGTAGCCCACACCATCGGCACCGAGCGCACTGTACCGTCCTCGTCGGATACGGATCGTACGATCCCAAGTCCTGCGGCCCCTGTCCGCACCAGCGGCGTCGAGGCAATCACGCCCGGCAGTGTGGGGATGGCATCCGCATCCCCATTGCCCACCACGGACCATCCTGCCGGCGCCTCAGGCAAGGAGGATGAGGGAAAGTCGCCGATGCTGGTTGCCAGTATTGTCGGACCGGAGGCAATGGCTGCGGCGAGCTTACGGTCGCGCAGGTCACCGCCGTCGGACGTGTCGGCTTCGGAAAACAGTATGTCGACGCCTACTGCCGTAGGACCGGCCGAATGAATTGCCGAGATCAGTTCCGCTATCCGGTCCCGCGGCCACGGCCAGCGGCCCTCGGATGCGATGGTGTCGTCGTCGATGCCGACGACCACCACCGGCTGCGATTGCGCCTTGCGCGGATGAACTTGTTGGTAGAGGTCAAACGCCTGCCCACGCAGGCCATCCAGTTGCCGGTCAAAGACGATGTGGCACAGGACCAGCAAGACGATGAGGGCGAGAACGCC
>CAZYKZ010000204.1:0-4375 GCA_964648175.1 uncultured Anderseniella sp. | reverse complement strand
GTCAGCACCCGCTTCACCGCCTCGTGCCAGCCCTTCAGCTTGCGCGCGCGCTCGGCCGGTTTCATCTTCGGCGAGAAGCGCGTGTCGAGCGCCCAGGTGCGGGCGAAGCCCTTCGCGTCCGGCCACAGCCCGGCGCGCGAGGCGGCCAGCCACGCCGCGCCCAGCGCCGTCGTCTCCAGCATGGTGGGCCGGTCCACCGTGGCGTTCACGATGTCGGCGAGGCGCTGCATGGTCCAGTCCGAGGCGACCATGCCGCCGTCGACGCGCACCACCGTCTTGCGCCCGGTGGCGCCCTTCCAGTCCTTCTGCATCGCCGCCAGCAGGTCGTGGGTCTGGAAGCACACCGCCTCCAGCGCGGCGCGCGCCAGTTCCGCCGGGCCGGTGCCGCGGCTCATGCCGAAGATGGCGCCGCGCGCGTCCGCGTCCCACCACGGCGCGCCGAGCCCGGTGAAGGCGGGCACCAGGTACACGTCCTGGTGCGGGTCGGCCTTTTCGGCCAGCGCGCCGCTGCCGGCCGCCGACTTGATGACGCCGAGGCCGTCGCGCAGCCACTGCACCGTGGCGCCGGCCATGAAGATCGAGCCCTCCAGTGCGTAGGTGGGCTTGCCGTCCAGCCGGTAGGCGATGGTGGTCAGCAGCCGGTTCTTCGAGCGCACCATGTCCGCGCCCGTGTTCAGCAGCGCGAAGCACCCGGTGCCGTAGGTGGACTTCATCATCCCCGGCTCGAAGCAGGCATTGCCGATGGCCGCCGCCTGCTGGTCGCCGGCCACGCCGAGGATGGGGATTTCCGCGCCGAGGATCGCCTTGTCCGTGGTGCCGAAGTCGGCCGCGCAGTCCTTCACCTCCGGCAGCATCGAGGCCGGCACGTTGAGGACCTTCAGCAGCCCCGCGTCCCACTTGTTCGAGCGGATGTTGAACATCAGCGTGCGCGAGGCGTTGGTGGCGTCGGTCACGTGGGCGCGCCCGCCGGTCAGCCGCCAGATCAGGAAGCTGTCGACGGTGCCGAACGCCAGCTCGCCGGCCTCCGCCTTGGCCCGCGCGCCCTTGACGTTGTCGAGGATCCACGCCGCCTTGGTGCCGGAGAAGTACGGGTCGAGCAGCAGCCCGGTCTTGGCGCTGAACGCCTTCTCGTGGCCGGCCTTCTTCAGCTTCGCGCACATCTCCGCCGTGCGCCGGTCCTGCCACACGATGGCCCGGTGGATCGCCTTGCCGGTCTTGCGGTTCCACACCACCGTGGTCTCGCGCTGGTTGGTGATGCCGATGGCGGCGATGTCGGCGGGCTTGATCCGCGCCTTGCGGATCGCCGCCTTGCAGGTGGCGACGACGCTTTGCCAGATGTCCTCCGGCTCGTGTTCCACCCAGCCCGAGCGCGGGAAGTGCTGCGGAAATTCCTGCTGGCCGATGCCGACGATCTGCGCTTGCGCGTTGAACACGATGGCGCGCGACGATGTCGTGCCCTGGTCGATGGCGAGAACGTACTTGCCCACTGTGTGCCCTCCCTGCCCGGCGTGGTGTCTAACGCGAAACCTGCCCGGCGGCGGGGGCCGTTGCAAGCTTGTCCATGTACGCCTGCAGCCTGTCCTTCTCCGCCTTGCCGAACCGGATGCCGAGCTTGGTGCGGCGGAACAGGATGTCGTCGGCGTTGCGCGCCCATTCGTGCGCCATCAGGTAGCGCACTTCCGCCTCGCTCAGCCCGTGCCCGAAGTCCTTGCCGGGGCCGGTGTCGGGTATGACAAGGCTGGCCTTCGTGCCGTAGTGCCTCACCAGCCGCCGCGCCTGTTTGGGGTCGAGCTCCGGGTGGGCCTTGTGGAGCGCCTCGACCAGCGTGTCGAAGGTGTCTGGTGCGAAGTCCCCGCCGGGCAGCGTGGCGCCGGACGTCCAGGCGGGCTTGCGCTGGCCGAGGACGGCCTCGATGTCCTTGACGATCGCTTCCGCCAGCCGCCGGTAGGTGGTGATCTTGCCGCCGAAGATGTTCAGCAGCACGCCCTCGCCCTTCGCCCCGTCCTGGCGGATGACGTAATCGCGGGTGGCCTCCTGCGCCTTGCTGGCCCCGTCGTCGTATAGGGGCCGGACGCCCGAGTAGGTCCACACGATGTCGTCCCGCGTGACCGGTTCGGTGAAGTACTCGCTGGCGGCGGAGCACAGGTAGTCGATCTCCTCCGGCGTGATCTGTGGCTTGCCGGGTTCCTGGCCCTGGTCGGCGTCGGTGGTCCCGATCAGCGTGTAGTCGTGTTCGTAGGGGATGGCGAAGATGATCCGCCCGTCCTCGTTCTGGAATATGTAGCACTTGCCGTGCTCGAACTTGCGCCGCACCACGATGTGACTGCCGCGGACGAGGCGTACGTTGTGGGCATCGTTCCAGCCGAACACCGTCTGGAGCACCCTGTCCACCCACGGCCCCGCCGCGTTGACCACCACGCCCGCACTGATCTGCTGGCGCATGCCGGACTGGGTGTCCTCCACCTCGATGTGCCACTTGCCATCGGCGCGCCGCGCGCTCACCACCCGCGTGCGCGGGCGGATGTCGGCGCCCAGGTCTGCCGCATCGCGCGCGTTCAGTACGACAAGCCGCGAATCCTCCACCCAGCAATCGGAATACTCGAACGCCTTGTCGAACAGGGGTTTCAGCGGACGCCCTGCCTCATCGGCTGACAGGTCCAGCGTGCGCGTCGGCGGCAGCAGCTTGCGCCCGCCAATATGGTCGTAGATGAACAGGCCAAGACGCAGCAGCCACGCCGGCCGCAATCCCTTGTGGTGTGGCAGCACGAAGCGCAGCGGCCAGATGATGTGCGGCGCCATCTGCCACAGCACCTCGCGCTCCTGCAGCGCCTCGCGCACCAGCCGGAACTCGTAATGTTCGAGATAGCGCAGCCCGCCGTGCACCAGCTTGGTGGAAGCAGAAGACGTGCCGCCGCCAAAGTCGCCCGCTTCGCACAAACACACGCTGAAGCCGCGTCCGGCCGCATCGCGCGCTACGCCGCAGCCGTTGATGCCGCCGCCGATGACGAAAACGTCGAAGTGAGGCCTGATCCTGCCGGCGCTGGACTGCTTGTTCATGACGCGTCCTGCCCGGCCGGCTGTTCCGCCGCCACGATCACCTCGACACCGCTGGAGGCAATGGCCTCTGCCACGCCGGACGGCACCGGCGCATCGGTCACGAACATGTCGATGTCGGACATCTGGCCGATCTGGACCGGCGCGCGGCGTTCGAACTTGGTGGAGTCAGCCACCAGTATCTTGGTGCGGGCCTGCGCGAGGATGGCTTGCGACACCCGCACCTCGCGATAGTCGAAGTCGAGCAGCGTGCCCTCTTCGTCGATGGCCGAGGTGCCGACCACGGCATAGTCCACCTTGAACTGCCGGATCAGGTCGACCGCCGCCGCCCCGACAATGCCGCCATCGGTCTTGCGGACCATGCCGCCGGTGACGACCACCTCGACGCCAGGCGCGTCCGCCAGGATGTAGGCCACGTTGAGATTGTTGGTGATAACCATCAACCCCTGATGCCGCCGCAGCGCCTGCGCCACCTCTTCGGTGGTCGTGCCGATGTTCAGGATCAGCGAGGAATTGTCCGGGATGAGACTCGCAACGGTAGCGGCAATCCGGGCCTTGCCGTCAGCCGCGATGTCGCGCCGCGCCTGGTAGGCCACATTGACCGTGTTGGATGGATAAACCGCACCGCCATGCACGCGGTTCAGCTTCTCCATGTCACACAAGTCATTGAGATCCTTGCGGATTGTCTGGGGCGTCACGTCAAAGCGAACGGCCAGCCCCTCGACGTCGACACGGCCTTCACGCCGTGCGATTTCGAGAATGTCCATCTGTCTGGGAGGCAGTTGGCCCACGCGTAAGCCCCTTCGTGTCGTTTTCACATATTTGCGTTTATTTTCGATTAAATCAATACGGACGCTATTGACTTTCGATTTTTTTCATATTGATGTTAACCACGTTGCGCGTCGAAACGGAACTGAACGCGCATGACATGTGGAGGAGACATCATGAAAAAGCTGCTTCTGGCGTCCGTCGCCGCGATGGCGCTTGGCGTCACGGCGCTGCCTGCCTGGGCCGACATGGCCGCGGCGGAAAAATGGATCAACGACGAATTCCAGCCGTCTGCGCTTTCCAAGGAAGAGCAGATGAAGGAGATGGAATGGTTCATCAAGGCTGCTGAACCGTTCAAGGGCATGGAGATCAACGTCCTGTCCGAAACCATCCCGACCCATGAATACGAGTCCAAGACGCTGACCAAGGCGTTCGAGGAAATCACCGGCATCAAGGTCAATCACCAGCTTCTCGGCGAGGGCGAGGTCGTGCAGGCCGTCCAGACCCAGATGCAGACCAACCGCAACCTGTACGACGCCTACATCAACGACTC
>CAZYKZ010000203.1:0-4412 GCA_964648175.1 uncultured Anderseniella sp. | reverse complement strand
GGCTTGGCCTTGTTCGGGTTGTTGCGGGCTTCGCGCTTTTCGAGGCCGGCGGCATCGAGGAAGCGCAGCACGCGGTCGGTCGGCTGGGCGCCAACGGACAGCCAGTGCTTGACGCGATCGACGTTGAGCGACACGCGCTCGCCGGAATCCTTCGGCAGCAGCGGGTTGTAGGTGCCGACCTTCTCGATGAACGAGCCGTCGCGCGGAGCGGTCGCCTGCGCCACGACGATGCGGTAGTACGGGCGCTTCTTGGAGCCACCGCGGGCCAATCTGATCTTCAATGCCATCTGATTTTACTCCTGTAGGTCTAGATGTTCGTTGAATGGGTTCGAATCGGGTTGAATTACTTTTTCTTCTTGGCGAAGCCGGGCAGGCCCTTGAAGCCGCCGCCGCCGAGGCCGGGCAATCCGCCCTTGCCGCCGAGACCGGGCAGGCCGCCAGGAAGCCCGCCGCCCATGCTGCCCAAACCGGGCAGGCCCTTCGGCATCTCGGGCATCTTGCCTTCGGCAATCTCGCGCAGTTCAGGCGGCAGCGTGCTGGGGTCCATGCCGGCCAGTTCCGCCTGCATCTTCTCCATCTCCTCGGCCGAGGGCATGCCGGCGCCGCCGCCCATACCCATCATCTTGCCGAGCATGCCGCCCTTGCCCTTGCGCATCTTCTTCATCATGTCGGACATCTGCAGGTGCATCTTGAGCAGGCGGTTGATGTCCTGCACGTCGACGCCCGCACCCTTCGCGACGCGCTTCTTGCGCGAGGCGTTCATCAGCTTGGGGTTGCGGCGCTCCTGCTTCGTCATCGACGAGATCATGGCGAGCTGGCGCTTGAGGATGGCGTTGTCGAGGTCCACGCCCTCAAGCTGCTTCTTGATCTTGCCCATGCCCGGCATCATGCCCATCAGGCCGGACATGCCGCCCATCTTCTGCATCTGCCTGATCTGGTCGGCAAGGTCGTCGAGGTCGAACTGGCCCTTGCGCAGCCGGTCGGCCATCTTCTGCGCCTTGTCGGCGTCGATGGTCTGGGCGGCCTTCTCGACCAGCGAGACGACGTCGCCCATGCCGAGAATGCGCGAAGCGATGCGCTCGGGGTGGAAGTCCTCCAGCCCGTCAAGCTTTTCGCCGGTGCCGAGCAGCTTGATCGGCTTGCCCGTCACGGCGCGCATGGACAGGGCCGCGCCGCCTCTGCCATCGCCGTCGATGCGGGTGAGCACGAGGCCGGTGATGCCGATCTGGTCGTCGAAGGCACGGGCGAGGTTGACTGCGTCCTGACCGGTCAGCGCATCGGCCACCAGCAGCGTCTCTACTGGCTTGGCGATGTCGCGGACGGCCTGCACCTCGGCCATCAGCTCCTCGTCGATGAAGAGACGGCCGGCAGTGTCGAGCATGACCACGTCGTAACCGCCCTTGCGGGCTTCCGACATGGCGCGTTTCGTGATGGCGCCGGGCTGTTCGCCCTTTACGATGGGCAGCGTGTCAACGCCGATCTGCTGGCCAAGAATGGCGAGCTGCTCCTGCGCGGCGGGGCGGCGCACGTCGAGAGAGGCCATCAGGACCTTCTTCTTGTCGCGCTCCTTCAGCCGCTTCGAGATCTTGGCGGTGGTGGTGGTCTTGCCCGAGCCCTGCAGGCCGACCATCAGCACCGGCACCGGCGGGGCGGCCTTCAGGTTGAGCGGCGCCGGGTCCTTGCCCAGCATCTCGACCAGCGCGTCGTTGACGATCTTGACGACCATCTGGCCCGGCGTCACCGACTTGATGACCTCGCGGCCGACGGCCTTTTCCTTGACGTCCTCGACGAACGAGCGGACCACCTCGAGGGCCACGTCGGCCTCGATCAGCGCGCGGCGCACCTCGCGCATGGCGGTATCGACGTCAGCCTCCGAAAGCGCGCCGCGCCCGGTCAGCTTGTCGAAAATGCCACTGAGGCGGTCCTGTAAGGTCTCAAACATGGTTCTTCCTTGGTGGTCGAACAGCTTTACTCGGGACTTTGTCCCTCGCGCCGTTCTCCATGAAAGACGCGATGTCAGTGGTTCGACATCCGAATGGCCAAAGCGAAATGGCACCCGTGGGCGATCTTCGCTGACGGGTGTGGACCCCTGACCTCCCGGGCGCAAAACCCATGTGTCAGCAAGCCTGCCAATTCAATTTGGCTTTCGGATTGGCGGGTTCAATAGGGGAAAACGCGGTTTGGGTCAATGGGACTGGCACTGAACGCCTGTTTCACCATATAAGGCGCTCCATGAGCGCGAATGGCGACATACCCTTCCTGAAGATGAACGGGCTCGGCAATGACTTCATCATTGTTGACGGCCGCGAGACCACGCGCGCGTTCACCGGCGATGAGGTGCGGACCTGGTCTGACCGCGAGACGGGCATCGGGTGCGACCAGTTCATCGTGATGGAGAAGTCGCCGGTGGCCGACGTGCGCATGCGCATCTACAACGCCGAGGGCGGCGAGGTGGAAAGTTGCGGCAATGCCTCGCGCTGCGTAGCCAGCCTGATCTTCGCCGAGAAGGGCTCAGACACGGCGACCATCGACACCAAGGGCGGTTTCCTGGCCTGCCGCAAGGCTGATGCCGGGCTGGTGACGGTGGACATGGGGGTGCCGAAGTTCGGCTGGGCGGACATTCCGCTGGCCGAGGAGTTTTACGACACGCGCGGCATCGAACTGCAGATCGGGCCGATCGACGCGCCGATCCTGCATACGCCGTCGGTGGTCAACGTGGGCAACCCGCACGCGGTGTTCTGGGTAAAGGACCTCGAGGTGACCGACCTGTCGAAGTCCGGGCCGCTGCTGGAGAACCACCCGATGTTTCCCCAGCGCGCCAACATCTCGCTGGCGCACGTGCTGTCGCCTGACCACATCGAGGTGAAGGTGTGGGAACGCGGCGTCGGCCTGACCAAGGCTTGCGGTACGGCTGCCTGTGCGGTTGCCGTGTGCGCAGCACGCAAGAAGCTGACGGGTCGCAAGGTGACCATCACGCTGCCGGGTGGCGACCTTTTCATAGAGTGGGACGAGCGCGATCACATCCTGATGACGGGGGCGGTCGAGCGCGAGTTCGACGGTGTGCTGCCGGTGCTGGAAGGCGCAGCCTCGTGAACAAGCCGGTGGATGTCATAACCTTCGGCTGCCGCCTGAACGCCTACGAGTCCGAAGTGATGAAGGCGCACGCTGCCGGTGCCGGTCTCCAGGGCGCGGTGGTGGTCAATACCTGTGCGGTAACGTCGGAGGCCCAGCGCCAGGCGCGGCAGGCGATCCGCAAGGCGCGGCGGGACAATCCGGAAGCCCGCATCATCGTGACGGGGTGCGCGGCGCAGACCGACGCCGCCGCGTTTGCCGCCATGCCGGAAGTGGACGTGGTGCTCGGCAACGAGGAGAAGCTCAAGGCCGATAGCTGGCGGGCGGACGTGAAGGCGCGCAATGGCACAGCTTCGGTGAAGGTGTCTGACATCATGACCGTCACCAGGGCGCGGCCGGTGAGCCTGGCGGGTTTCGGCGAGAAGACGCGGGCGGTGGTGCAGGTGCAGACCGGGTGCGACCACCGCTGCACGTTCTGCATCATTCCGTTCGGGCGCGGCAACTCGCGCTCGGTGCAGGTTGAGCAGGCGGTGCAGCAGGTGCGCACGCTGGTGGAGGCCGGTTGCCCGGAAGTAGTGCTGTCGGGCGTCGACATTACCTCGTGGGGCGCGGACCTCGATGGTCAGCCGAAGCTGGGCTCGCTGGTGCGCACGATCCTGAAGCAGGTGCCAGAGCTGAAGCGCATGCGGATTTCGTCGATCGACTCGGTGGAGGCCGACGACGAGCTGTTGCGGGCGATTGCGGAAGAAGAGCGGCTGATGCCGCACCTGCACCTTTCCCTGCAGGCAGGCGACGACATGGTGCTGAAGCGGATGAAGCGGCGGCACCTGCGCGACGATGCGATCCGGTTTTGCGAGGATGTGCGGCGGTTGCGGCCGGACATGGTGTTTGGGGCCGACATCATTGCCGGGTTCCCGACCGAAACGGAAGAAATGTTCGAGAACTCGCTGAAACTGGTGGAAGAATGCGGGCTGACATTCCTGCACGTGTTCCCCTATTCCAAGCGGCCGGGCACGCCGGCGGCGAAGATGCCGCAAGTCGATGGCGCGGCCATAAAGGAGCGGGCGCGACGTCTGCGCGAGAAGGGCGAGGCACGGCTTTCGGCGTTCTTGCTGGAGCATACGGGCAAGACGGCTGAGGTGTTGTTCGAAACGCCAATGCGTGGGCGCACGCCGCAATTCGTGCAGGTTGAGATTGACGGCGACGGTGTGGAGCCGGGTACCATGAGGGCTGTCAGAATCACGGGGCTGAACGACGGCCTGCTGGCCGGGGAACTGATCGCTTGAGCTTCTTCAAGAAACTGTTCAACCGCATTGGCGGCAAGGGAGAAGAGGCGCCGG
>CAZYKZ010000202.1:3064-4493 GCA_964648175.1 uncultured Anderseniella sp. | reverse complement strand
TCACCGAGTACAGCGGCAGGATCATGAACGGCAGCAGGATGTGCGTCATGGCGATCACCGTGCCGGTGGAGTTGAAGATCAGCTGAATACGGCCTTCGTCATCGAGAATGCGCAGAAACACGAGGATGTCGTTGATCACGCCCTGCGTCTGCAGCAGCGCGATCCACGCGGTGGTGCGCACCAGCAATGAGGTCCAGAATGGCAACAGCACCATGATCATCAGCAGGTTCGAGGTGCGCAGTGGCAGCACCGACAGGATGTAGGCCACCGGATAGCCGAGAAGCAGGCATGAGAGCATCACTGTCAGCGAAATGACCAGCGTGCGCCAGAACAGCTGCATGTAGATCTGCTGCCGCTCGGGCTGCATGACGATCTCGCCCTTCTCGTTGTAGGTACGGTCGGTGGCGGCAATGTAGTAGCGGGCGGTATAGGCCGAGCCGAGCTGCTTCATGAGCGCCCAGACGCCCAGGTCATCCCACTTGGGTTCGGCGGCCAGAAGCGCCTCCTTGTAGGGACCTTCGTTGATGTTTGCCGCCTTGCGGGCAGAGCCGGTGAACAGGCTGCGGGCGGCCGGCATTTCATAGTTCACCGCGGTCGCCACCTTGCCGATCTCGCGGGTCTTGCGGGCTTCCTGCAGGTCCTTGACCAGGGCTTCCCACGCGGGTTCGGGCGGCAATTCCTTGCCGTCCCATTGGGCCAGCTGCTCGGAGACGCGCGGCATGAAATCGGAGAATACCGGCGAATAGATCGACCGGTGCAGCATCGACACGATCGGCCAGAGGAAGGTGATGGAGATGAAGGCCAGCAGCGGCAACACCAGCATGAACGCACGGATGCGCTGCCGCCGGGTGGCCCGGGCCAGCGCCGTCTTCAGCGGCACCCCATCGCTGGTGGTGAGCTTGCCGGCGGCTGCCGGCGGTGCGGATATGCTGACGTCAGTCATGACTGCCCTGTCCCCGTTCTCCACCTGACGGTGCGAGCGCTCAGCGGCCCGCTTTCCGTCAACAAAATCAAAGCTTGTTCAAAGTGTTCAATGAACCGGACGGGTGAAACCACCCGTCCGGCCAAGGCGAAATAAGCCTTACTGTGCGAGCCAGGCGTTGAAGCGCTCGTTCAGCGCATCCTGGTTGTCTGCCCACCAGAGGAAGTTGTTCTGGACGGCGTTCTTCAGGTTGTCCGGAGCGGTCGGCATGTGCGGCGCCATTTCGGTCTTGCCGTCGTTGAACAGGCCAACGAGCGGGCCGGACGACTTGCGGGCCGGACCGTAGGAGATCCACTTGGCCTGGTCTGCCAGACGCTGCGTGTCGGTCGAGAACTTCAGGAATTCCCAGGCCTTGTCAGCGTTCGGCGCACCCTTCGGGATGGCCCACAGGTCAAGGTCCCAAACCTGGCCGTCCCAGACGATGACGAACGGCTTGTTCTCGGCAAC
>CAZYKZ010000202.1:0-2964 GCA_964648175.1 uncultured Anderseniella sp. | reverse complement strand
GTGGTGTCGAAGAAATCGGCCATGGTGGTCGGCTTCTTGTCGCCAATCGTGGTGTCGTCATAGGCATAGATGGTCGACCACACGATGGTTGCCACGGCGCACTCGTGCAGCGTGCCTTCCAGGAAGTCTTCCTTGGCCGGGGTGCCATCGGCGCCAGCCGGAAGGTCGTCGAGGTTCAGCGGCTGGAAGAGGCCTTCGTCACAGCCGCGAACGGCGTCGGACAGTTCCACGTCGATGATGTCCCAGGTCACGTTGCCGGCTTCAACCTGTGCCTTCACTTCCGCAATGCCGCCGGAATAGTCGACGGAGTTGACGGTGATGCCGGTCTTTTCGGTAAACGGCTTGTGGTAGGCTTCCACCTGGCTCTTGGTGTAAGCGCCACCCCACGACACAGCCGTGATGGAGCCTTCGGCGCTTGCTGCCGTCGAAACGGCGGCGAGGGCAAATGCAGAAAGGCCTGCAGTCAGAAGATTTTTCATAAAGACTTACTCCCTTAGTAGTTCGGCGGCACCCAAGGGCCCCCGTATACCGCCCTGCCCTCACTCACGGGGCAGACCGGAATTCCGTTTGAATCAAGCTGCCATGTCGTCCAGGGCGCGGCAGTCTTCCGCGGCCCAGCCCACGTCGGCCGACTGGCCTTCCTTGAGCTGGTGATGGCCGGCATTGTTCGGCACCTTGACGATGAAGTCCGGGTGACCGGCAACCGACATGCGGGTGCGGATATGGTCGCCCAGATAGATGAGTTCCTCGACCCGGCCCGGCAGGACGATGGTGTTCTTGTCCTTCTTCGGCGCAATGGTGACGCGCTCGGGGCGGATGGACAGCAGCGTGCGGTCGCCCTTGCCCTTCACGTTCACCGCCAGGGCCTTCACGATGTCGCCGGAGTCCAGCTTCACGGTTGCGATCTGGTCGCGGCCGACCTCCTGCACGGTGCCGCGCAGCTTGTTGTTCTCGCCAATGAACTGGGCCACGAACGAATTCTTCGGCCGCTCGTAAAGTTCTTCCGGCGTGGAAAGCTGCTGGATGATGCCATCCTCGAACACCGCCACACGGTCAGACATGGTCAGCGCTTCGGACTGGTCGTGTGTCACATAAACGACGGTCACACCGAGACTCTGGTGAATGTGCTTGATCTCGTACTGCATCTGCTCGCGCAGCTGCTTGTCAAGCGCGCCGAGCGGCTCGTCCATCAGCACCAGGTCCGGTTCGAACACCAGTGCGCGCGCCACTGCGACACGCTGCTGCTGGCCACCTGAAAGCTGTGCCGGACGGCGGCCGCCGAAACTCGGCAACTCGACCATTTCCAGAACCTTCTTCACACGTTGTTCCTGCTCGGCCTTGGACATGCCGCGCACGGACAGCGGAAACGCCAGGTTTTCAGCCACCGACATGTGGGGGAACAGGGCATAGTTCTGGAACACCATGCCGATGCCGCGCTTGTGCGGGGGCACATTGTTGATCGGCTTGCCGTTGAGATAGATCTCGCCGTTGGTGGCGGGCTCGAAACCGGCCAGCATCATCAGCGTGGTCGTCTTGCCCGAACCCGAAGGCCCAAGCATCGTCACGAACTCGCCCTTGGCGATATCGAGGTTGAGATTCTTCACGACGAGCGTTTCGCCGTCGTAGCTCTTTTGAACATTGTCAAAGCGAACCATCGGTTCGCCACCCGCGTTACCCTTGCTCATCTAACTCCCCGAGCGCCCTTCCTGTATTGCAATCGCGTTGGTCCGCATTGCGATCTTTGTTGATCAGCAACATAATCACCTGATCAAACGATATGCAACAGTGACCACATTTTCGGCACGATCAACCCTTTGCACGTCATTAAATCGCCAAATCGCGGCATGAGTCCCCGCCCATCCCGTTTTACGCAAGACTCATGCCAGACAAATCCGCTGGTTGCAGGGTCATCCCGCCCTGTGGCAGCGCAATCAAGGACGGCTTGACCTGGACCGCAGGGGCCGCCAAGTATCATGAACATGAAAAGCGAACTTGAATTCCCGGACAGCAAAGCCGGCATGGTCGATCCGTTCGGCCGGCACGTGTCTTATCTGCGCGTTTCGGTGACGGACCGGTGCGATTTCCGCTGCGTGTATTGCATGGCGGAGAACATGACCTTCCTGCCGAAGAAGGACATCCTCACGCTGGAAGAGCTGGACCGGCTGTGTTCGGTGTTCGTCGAGAAGGGCGTAAAGAAACTGCGGCTGACCGGCGGCGAACCGCTGGTCCGGCGCAATATCATGTCGCTGTTCGAGAACCTGTCGCGGCACCTGAAGTCTGGCGCATTGGAAGAGCTGACGCTGACCACCAACGGCTCGCAGCTTGAAAAGTACGCGAGCCAGCTTGCAGGCTACGGCGTCAAGCGCATCAATGTGTCCATCGACACGCTGGACCATGACAAGTTCAAGGCCATCACCCGCTGGGGCGACCTGGACAAGGTGCTGGGCGGGCTGAAAGCGGCCCAGGACGCCGGCCTTGCCGTCAAGATCAACATGGTGGCGCTGAAGAACTTCAACGAGCACGAGATCGTGCCGATGATCGAGTGGTGCCACGGCCAGGGCATGGACCTGACGCTCATCGAGACGATGCCGCTGGGCGAGATCGAGGAAGACCGCACCGACCAGTATCTTCCCTTGTCGGTCGTGCGGGCCAACCTGCTCGACCGGTTCACACTGGAAGATATCCCGTACAAGACCGGTGGCCCGGCGCGGTATGTCGAGGTGAAGGAGACCGGCGGACGGCTCGGCTTCATCACGCCGATGACCCACAATTTCTGCGAAAGCTGCAACCGGGTGCGCCTGACGTGTACCGGCACGCTCTATATGTGCCTGGGACAGGAAGACGCCGCCGACCTGCGCGCGCCGCTTCGGGCGTCGGAAGGCAACGAACTGGTGTCTGCGGCAATCGACGAGGCCATCGGGCGCAAGCCGAAGGGCCATGACTTCGTCATCGACCGCACCACCA
>CAZYKZ010000201.1:0-4511 GCA_964648175.1 uncultured Anderseniella sp. | reverse complement strand
GTGAACTGTATTCTGCGCTGGACTGTGCAGGCGTTGCCGCCATCCATCCGTTCTACACCGCCTCGTTCCGCGAATTCGAGGCTGCCGGCCGCCCGATCACCGGGTCCGCACCGGTTGGCGTGGAAGGTACCGCTGCCTGGCTCGAAGCCATCGGCAAGCTGGCCAATGTGGGCGAAAAGCAGATCGACGCCGCCAAGCAGGCAGCCCTTCCTGCCGTCACCGGCGCGCTGTCGGGCAAGCCCATCAAGGGCCGTATCACCGTATCGGGTTATGAGGGCTCAGAGCTGCTGGTCGCCCGGTTGCTGGTCGAGGCCGGCGCCGAAGTGCCGTATGTCGGCACGGCCTGTGCGAAGTCGCGCTTCTCCGAGGCGGACCGTGACTGGCTCGAATCGAAGGGCGTGCATGTCCAGTTCCGCGCCTCGCTTGAGCAGGATCTTGCTGCCATGTACGAGGCAAGGCCGGACCTGGCGATCGGCACGACGCCGCTGGTGCAGGACGCCAAGCAGCGCGCCATCCCCGCGCTTTACTTCACCAATCTCATCTCCGCCCGCCCGCTGATGGGCGTCGCCGGAGCGGGTTCGCTGGTGCAGGTCGTCAATGCGGCCATCGCCAACAAGGCCCGCTTCGACGAGCTGACCGGCTTCTTTGAAGGCGTCGGCCGCGACGAAGCCGCGGGAATCTGGGAAGACGTGCCGCGTGCGCGCCCTGAATTCGCCCGGCAACACGCTCGCGACGCAGCCCCCGAAAAGGCAGTGAAAGGAGCGATTGGATGTTGATCCAGGATCTCGATCGCGCCGGTGGCTATTGGGGCGCCGTTTACGTCTTCACCGCGGTGAAGGGCCTGCAGGTCATCATCGACGGACCGGTCGGGTGCGAAAACCTGCCCGTAACGGCGGTGCTGCACTACACCGATGCGCTTCCGCCCCACGAGCTGCCCGTGGTGGTCACGGGTCTGGCTGAAGAAGAGCTCGGCCAGCACGGCACCGAGGGCGCGATGAAGCGCGCCCACGCCACGCTCGACCCCTCGCTGCCAAGCGTCGTGGTCACCGGTTCCATCGCCGAGATGATCGGCGGCGGCGTGACGCCGGAAGGCACCAACATCAAGCGCTTCCTGCCGCGCACCATCGACGAAGACCAGTGGCAGTCGGCCAACCGGGCGCTGCTGTGGCTGTGGAACGAGTTCGGCGCGAAGAAGGGCAAGATGCCCAAGGCCAAGCCGCGCAAGGATGGCGACAAGCCTCGCGTCAACATCATCGGCCCCAGCTACGGCATGTTCAACATGCCATCGGACCTGGCTGAAATCCGCCGTCTGGTGGAAGGTATCGGCGCCGAGGTCAACCTGGTGATGCCGCTGGGCTCCCACCTGGCCGACATTCCCCGCCTGGTGGATGCTGACGTCAACATCTGCATGTACCGCGAGTTCGGCCGCGCCCTTTGCGAGGCGCTCGAAAAGCCATACCTGCAGGCGCCCATCGGGTTGCACTCGACAACCAAGTTCCTGCGCACGCTGGGCGAACTGCTGGGCCTCGACCCCGAGCCGTTCATCGAGCGCGAGAAGCACACCACCATCAAGCCGCTGTGGGACCTGTGGCGCTCGGTGACGCAGGACTTCTTCGGCACCGCCAGCTTCGCCATCGTTGCCAACGAGACCTATGCGCGCGGCGTGCGCAACTTCCTCGAGACCGAGATGGGCCTGCCCTGCACCTTCGCCTTTGCCCGCCGGGCAGGGGTGAAGCCGGACAACCAGGCGGTGCAGGAAGCCATCGGCAAGACCCCGCCACTGGTCATGTTCGGCTCCTACAACGAGCGCATGTACATGGCCGAAGCCGGCTGCCGCGCAATCTACGTGCCGGCCTCGTTCCCCGGAGCCGTCATCCGCCGGCACACGGGCACGCCGTTCATGGGCTACTCCGGCGCGACCTACCTCGTGCAGGAAGTCTGCAACGCGCTGTTCGACGCGCTGTTCAACATCCTGCCGCTGGCCCGCGACATGGACCAGGTGGCGGCAACGCCGGCCCGGCTCGAAGGCCAGCTCGGCTGGACCAACGAGGCCCGCGTCGCACTCGACCGGCTTGTCGAGGCGGAACCGGTGCTGGTGCGGATTTCGGCAGCCAAGCGGCTCAGGGACGCCGCCGAGCGCCAGGCCAGGGACAATGGCAACAAGACAGTTTCGCCGGAGCACGTGACAGCGGTCGCGGCCCGGCTGGGGAATGCCGCCTGAGGCAGGCGCGCGCGATGCGCATGCAGGCCGAGGGCGGAAGAAAAGAAGGAGAAAGACGATGGCAATGGAAGTTCACGGGCACCGGTCCGGCAGCTTTGCCCAGCGGCACGGCGAGTCGATCGAGTACGGCGCCATCTACATGGTCGCATTCGCCTTCTTCCTGTTGGCGGCAACCGCGCACCGGCTGATCCCGTCGCGCTGGCGGCCAAACCTCGATCCTTCCGGCAAGTCGCGCTCGATCATCGCTGAGGCACGCGCAGCCGCCGGCAACTCGGTGCCGTTCGCCTTCATGTGAGGCGGAGCACCGGAATGAAAGTTTTGCCGGGGCCCAGGCGCCGGCAGAAACAGTCACCCGAAGGCCTTAAGGGCCGGGCGGTGACGACCCCAGCCGCACGGGGCGGGTGCGGTAACGGCCGAAAGGCCTAGCTGTGGAGGGCATACCATGCCTGAACATAGTGGAACTCCGTCGGGGTTGACCCACGCGGAGGCTCAGGAAGTCCACCGGCTCTTCATGCAGGGATTCTTGGGTTTCACCGCCATCGCGGTGGTGGCCCATATCCTCGTCTGGATGTGGCGTCCGTGGTTCTGATGAACCCGGCACCAAACTAGGAGAAAGAGACCATGTGGAAAGTCTGGCTTCTGTTCGACCCTCGTCGGGCACTTGTGGCGCTGGCAGTGTTCCTGTTCTCGCTGGCAATTCTGATTCATTTCATTTTGCTCAGCACGAACAAGTACAACTGGATCGAAGGCGCCCAGACCTCGAGCCTGTCCCAGCCTGTCGTGACGGATGTCATGAAGGCCTGAGGCATGCCGGGTCGCCTGCTTCACGGCAGGCAACACGTCATGTGGACGGGGAGGGGGCCTTGGCCGCTCACCCCGTCCACAAACCAAGCTTATTCGAAGCGCACTGATGGCAGTGCTGCTTGAGCGGAGGACTCCGGAATGGCGATGCTCAGTTTTGAAAAGAAATATAGGGTCAGGGGAGGCACGCTCGTCGGCGGAGATCTCTTCGACTTCTGGGTCGGGCCCTTTTACGTTGGCTTCTTCGGTGTCACGACGCTGTTCTTTGCTTTCGTCGGAACCGCGCTGATCATCTATGGAGCAGCAATCGGGCCGACCTGGAACATCTGGCAGATCAGTATCGCGCCGCCGGACCTGAAGTACGGCCTGGCGCTGGCGCCGCTGAAGGAAGGCGGCCTCTGGCAGATAATCACCATCTGCGCCACCGGCGCGTTCATATCCTGGGCGCTACGAGAGGTGGAGATATGCCGCAAGCTTGGCATCGGTTACCATGTGCCGTTCGCCTTCAGCTTCGCCATTCTGGCCTATGTCACGCTGGTGATCTTCCGGCCGCTGCTGCTGGGAGCGTGGGGACACGGCTTCCCGTACGGGATCCTGTCGCACCTCGACTGGGTGTCGAACGTCGGCTACCAGTACCTGCACTTCCACTACAACCCGGCGCACATGATCGCCATCACGTTCTTCTTCACCACCGCGCTGGCGCTGGCGATGCACGGCGGCCTCGTGCTGTCTGCCGCCAATCCGCCCAAGGGCGAGCGGGTGAAGACGCCTGAATACGAAGACACCTTCTTCCGCGACACCATCGGCTACTCGATCGGCACCCTGGGCATTCACCGCCTCGGCCTGTTCCTCGCCCTGTCCGCCGTGTTCTGGAGTGCGGTGTGCATCATCATCTCCGGTCCGTTCTGGTCACGTGGCTGGCCCGAATGGTGGAACTGGTGGCTCAACCTGCCGATCTGGTCGTGAGCCGGGAGGATCAAACAATGGAATACCAGAACATATTCACCCGGGTTCAGCTTCGCGGCGAACCGGAAATGGGCGTCCCCGCAAGGGACGACGCCTGGGGGCGGGACGGCACGCCGTTCTTCTCCAACCTGATCGGCAAGATCGGCAACGCGCAGATCGGCCCCATCTACCTGGGCTGGACCGGCACCGTTTCGCTGATCTTCGGCATCATCGCGTTCGAGATCATCGGCCTCAACATGTGGGCTTCGGTGAACTGGGACCCGGTGCAGTTCGTTCGCCAGCTGCCATGGCTTGCGCTTGAGCCGCCGCTTCCCCAGCATGGCCTGAAGATCATGCCGCCGATGAACGAAGGCGGATGGTGGCTGCTGGCCGGCTTCTTCCTCACGGCCTCGATCCTGTTGTGGTGGGTGCGCATGTACTCACGCGCCCGGCAGCTGGGCCTGGGCATGCACATCCCGGCCGCGTTTGCCTCGGCCATCTGGCTGTACCTGGTGCTGGGCTTCATCCGCCCGCTGCTGATGGG
>CAZYKZ010000200.1:0-4522 GCA_964648175.1 uncultured Anderseniella sp. | reverse complement strand
GCCCCAGCATCTGGCGCAAGGCGCGCATGGATCAGTGCGGCGATTATCGAGAAGCCTGCCACCGCAGCAAATGCCGGTGCGAAGTCGGCAGCTGTGAGCACCGGGTCGCCGCGCCATTGCCGCGCACCTTCCAGCACCAGCGCGGCCACCGCCACACCGCTCGACAGCGCAACCTGCTGGCCTACCGAAACGATGCCGGTGGCCATGCTCATCTGCTTCTCGTCCACGTCCGAATAGGCCAGCGCATTGAGCGAGGTGAATTGCAGCGACCGGAAGAAGCCCCCCGCGATCAGCACCACGAAGATCAGCCAGTGCGCCGTCTCGGGCGTGAACAGCGCATAACCGAAGAAGAAGCAGGCACAGATCAGGCCGTTCACCGTCAGCACCGTCCGGAAGCCGAACTGGCGCAGGATCGGCTCGGCGGCAAACTTCATAGCCAGTGCGCCCGCAGCTGCGGCAAAGGTGATAGAACCGGACTGGAAGGCATTGAGACCGAAGCCCACCTGCAGCAGCAGCGGCAAAAGAAACGGTATCGCGCCCACGGCGATACGGAAGAAACCGCCACCCAGTATGCTTTGCCTGAAGGTCGGAATCCGGAACAGGGCAAGGTCCAGCATCGGCGCCTTTGCCCGGCGCGCGTGCAGCACGTACAGCCCGACGAAACCAAGGCCCGCCGCCATCATGCCCGGCGCCACCCAGCCCGGAAGGAAATCGCGGCCAATCACGGACGCACCGGCAATGATGCCCACGAACCCGAGGCCAGAGAGAAAGAAGCCGCGCCAGTCCATGGGCCGGGCTTCATAATTCTGCGAGGCCGGCATGTAGGCCTGCGCCAGCCCGATCGCCAGGATGCCGAAGGGAATGTTGATCCAGAAAATCCATCGCCAGTGGAAATAGGTGGTAATGAACCCGCCGATCAGCGGTCCCACCACCGGCGCCACCAGCGCGGGGATAGTAAGCCACGCCAGTGCCCGCACCAGGTCGCGCTTGGGCACCGCCCGCAGCAGGATCAGCCGGCCCACCGGCACCATCATGGCCCCGCCCACGCCCTGCAGCGTGCGCGCCGCAACAAGCTCCACCAGATTGCTCGCCAGTGCGCAGCCGACCGAGGCCAGCGAAAACACCACGATGGCCGCCTGGAACACCTTGCGCGCTCCGAACCGGTCGGCACACCACCCGCTCACCGGAATGAACACGGCCAGCGACAGGAGGTAAGCAGTGAAGGCAAGCTTCAGGATGACCGGATCTTCGCCGAGATCTGCTGCAATCACCGGCAGCGACGTGGCGATCACGGTCGAGTCCATGTTCTCCATGAACAGCGCCGACGCCACCACCAGCGGGATCAGCCAGAACGGGGCGGCAGCCGGCGTCGCAGTATCTGTTTCGGCAAGGTTGGAAGACATTTGCGCTCCTCTATAAGGCCTTGGCCTCTGCCGGTCAGCCGCTTTCTGCCCCTCCGCAAAGCTACCCTGCGCAACACGCATATCGACAAGCCGCGCGGTCGCTGACATAAGCGGCAGCCATGACAACGCTCTTTTCAGCCACCACCGCCCCCCTGCCCCGCACCCAGGCGCAGGCCGTCTCCGATGCGCTTGAACAGGCCGCCTGGCCGGAGGCCGTGGCGGTCTCAATGTCCGAAACCGACGAAGCCCGCGACCTGTGGGCGGTGCAGGCGCTGTATGATGCAGAACCGTCCGTGGAAGACGTGGAACAGGCGCTGGCGTTTGCAGAAATCGAGGGCATCACCATTGCCGTAGAACGGTTACCGGACACGGACTGGGTGCGGGAAAGCCTTGCAGGGCTCGCGCCCGTGGTTGCCGGGCGGCTGTTCGTGCACGGCAGCCACGACCGCGATGCGCGGCCCGCGACGGCCATCTCGCTTGAGATCGACGCCGGTCTCGCCTTCGGCACCGGCCACCACCACACCACGCGCGGCTGTCTGCTGGCGCTGCAGGAAGTGCTGAAGTCATCCCGCCCGGCAAACATTCTTGATGTCGGGTGCGGTTCCGGCGTGCTGGCCATCGCCGCCGCCCGCCTGACGCGTGCGCCCGCCATTGCCAGCGACATCGACCCGGAAGCGGTCACCGTGGCCCGCGCCAATGCAGAACTCAACGGGGTGGCCCCGCTGGTGCGCTGCCTCGTTGCGCCGGGCCTCGGCCACATGGACATCCGCAAGGCGGAGCCCTATGACCTCGTGTTCGCCAACATCCTCGCCATGCCGCTCGTCCAGCTCGCACCGGCCCTGTCACGTTCGGTGGCGCCGGGCGGCCGGCTGATCCTCGCCGGGCTGACCAGCGACCAGGCCCGCATGGTACTTGCGGCATATCACGCGCGCGGCATGAAGTGCGTTCACCGCATGGACATCGAAGGCTGGGCCATCCTGACAATGGCGCATAAAACAAGGGGGACGGCCTGAGCCATCCCCCTTGCGTTCATTCCGGCGCTGTGGCGGCTGCCCGAAGCGGACAGCAGGCCCTTAGCGGCCCCAGACGTAGTTGCTGATGTCGGCGCGGTTCAGGCCGATGTCTTCCAGCAGACGGTCATCAAGGGCTTCAAGGCGCTTCTGCACCTTGCGGCGGTTCAGATACCAGCGGACATTGCCAACCATGCGGCGGGCGGCGCCCAGGAAATCCATACCAGCGGTGTCGCGCATTTCAACGGCGCGATCTGCGACTACCACGACCATGTTCTTCACTCCTGTATTCGAAACTGCAGGGCGCGTTGTTGCACTGCACTCAATTCGTTGCAGGCGTATATGGCGGCGCAGCATGTTTGCACCAGATGCCCAATCAGATAGCAGATATGCAGTTTCTGCATACCCGGATTCACACTCCGTTAATCTTCATTTTTATCATTATAAATCAAATACTTAATTCGATATGGGGACATGTTGAAAATCCGGCCTCTGGACCCCCTTTGCGCAATCCTTACGCAGCTGCGACATTCCTGACCAGCCGTCCAGACTTGCGCCTTGCGGCCGCCCAGATTCAGCCATTTTTGTTGCGACGCAACATGGCTCAAAAACGTCATTTCCGCATTGCTGGCAGACCGGGCTTTGGATAGTCTCGCCACCCATGTTCCAGGATTTCTCCGACCAGTCCGAATCCCGCCTCACCCCGGCCCGCATCGCCTCGCTGCGCGACAGGCTGCAACAGCTTGGCGTGGACGGCTTCATCGTGCCCAGGGCCGACCAGTTCCAGGGCGAGTACGTGCCCCCAAGTGCTGAGCGGCTGAAATGGCTGACGGGCTTTTCAGGATCGGCCGGAACTGCGGTCATTCTGGCGGACAAGGCTGCAATCTTCGTCGACGGCCGCTATACGCTGCAGGTGCGCGAACAGGTGGACCTGAGCCTTCTGACGCCGCTGCCGGTGCCGGACGAAACCCCGCATGGGTGGGCGGCGGCAAACATGCCCAAGGGTGCGAAGCTTGCCTACGATCCGTGGCTGCTCACCGTTCAGGCGGCCAGCGACTTCGCTAGCGCCCTTGAGGCAAAGGGCGCGAAGCTTCTGCCGCTGCCGGCAAACCCCATCGATGAAATCTGGACCGGCAGACCGGCTGCACCATCAGGCCCTGTCCAGCTTCAGCCACTGCAGTTTGCGGGGCAGAGTTCGGCTGACAAGCTGTCCGCAATCGCGAAGGGGCTGAAGGATCGCGCAGCCGATGCCCACATCCTGACCCAGACCGATGCCGTTGCCTGGGCTTTCAACATCCGCGGCTCGGACATTCCGCATGTGCCGGCAGCGCTGGCTTTCGCCATCGTTCATGCCGACGGCACGGCGGATCTTTTGCTTGATCCGTCGCGGGTGCCAGAGGACGTTCGCGACGCACTGGGCAAGCGCGTACGGTTGCATGCGCCGGATGCCATGTCTGACCGGCTGCGGGCACTGGGCGAGGCCAAGGCCACGGTCGAGCTTGACCGCAACTGGGCGGCGGACGCCTTCCGGCTGCAGCTGGAGGAAGCGGGCGCCTCGCTGAAATGGCATGACAGCCCCTGTACCCTGCCGCGCGCCACCAAGAACCGCGCCGAGCTCGAAGGCGCGCGCGCCGCTCACCTGCGCGATGGCGTGCCGATGGCCCGGTTCCTGCGCTGGCTGGCCGACGAGGCCCCCTCCGGCAAGCTCGATGAGATCACTGCAGCGAAGAAACTCGAGGCGCTGCGCGTTGAAACCGGAGAACTGCACGATCTCTCGTTCGACTCAATCTCCGGCGCCGGCCCTCACGCCGCCATCCCACACTATCGGGTGTCGGAAACGTCCTGCCTGCCCATCAAGACCGACCAGATCTACCTGATCGACTCCGGCGGGCAGTATGTCGACGGCACGACGGACATCACCCGCACGATCATCGCCGGCAAGCCCACGGCGGAGATGAAGGACCGCTTCACCCGCGTGCTCAAGGGGCTGATAAACCTGTCCCGCGTCCGCTTTCCGCCCGGCACCACGGGGGGAAATCTCGATGTGCTGGCGCGGCTTGCCATGTGGGAAGCAGGCCTCGACTTCGACCATGGCACCGGCCACGGCGT
>CAZYKZ010000199.1:0-4528 GCA_964648175.1 uncultured Anderseniella sp. | reverse complement strand
AGTCCTGCCACGTCAGTGATCAGGTTGCGCGGGCCGGGTCTTACGTTGTCGGTCACGGGGACCATCCTTCGTCATTTGCGTCAGCGTGCCTGGCAGCAAGAGTTGCTTGAGGCAGCGCGCGAGGTCAATTGCAGTCTGGCCCGGCAGGCGTTTAGATTATCAATCATGACGGTGAACACGGCCCGACATTTCAACCGCCTTGCGGCACGGCAGATTGGCACAATGCTGGTGCTGCTGGCGGCACTTTTGCTCGCTGCGTGCAACGAGACTGCACCGGCGCAGAAGTCCTACGGCATGGTGGCCACGGCCAACGTCCATGCCAGCGAGGCAGCTGCTGAAATGTTGCGCAAGGGCGGCACTGCAACCGACGCGGCCATCGCGGCGCAACTGGTGCTGACACTGACCGAGCCTCAGTCATCCGGCATCGGCGGCGGACTGTTCTCGGTGCACTACGATGCCAGCAACGGCGCAATGACCACATTCGACGGGCGCGAGACCGCGCCAAAGGCCGCCACGGAACGGCTGTTCCTCAAGCCGGACGGCAAGCCCATGGCATGGCTCGACGCAGCGCTTGGCGGACGCCCCGTTGGCGTGCCCGGCGTGATCGCGGCACTGCATCTGCAGCACTCGAAGTTCGGCAAACTGTCGTGGTTTGAACTGTTCCAGCCTGCCATCAGGCTGGCGGAGGCCGGGTTCAAGGTGAGCCCGCGCCTGTCGGCGGCCATCGCGGATGCAGAGGAACTTGAGCAAGACGCGGCTGCCGGGGCGCTCTACTACCTGCCCGATGACGCCGGCGACAAGGCCGGTGAGCCGGTGCCGGCGGGCTATCTTCTGAAGAATCCGGCCTATGCCAAAACCCTCAAGCTGATCGCCGAAACAGGGCCGGATGGCTTCTACAAGGGCGAGGTGGCCGAAGCCATCGTTGCTGCGGTCACCGGCCACGAGATCAATCCGGGGCTGATGACGCTGGACGATCTTGCCGGCTACAAGGCCGTCGAGCGGGCGGCCATCTGCGTGCCCTACCGGGTCTGGCAGGTGTGCGGCATGGGCCCGCCCTCATCCGGCGGGCTGACCACCGGCATGATACTGTCCATGCTGGAACCCTATTCGATGAGCGCGTTCGATCCGCGCGGCGTGATGGCGGCGCACCTGTTTGCGCAAGCCAGCCGGCTGGCCTTCGCGGACCGCAACAAGTACATGGCCGACATGGACTTCGTGGACGTGCCGGTGGCCGGTCTGACGGACCGGGCCTACCTGCGTTCGCGGGCCAGGCTGATCAACCCGCTGAAGGACATGGGCGAGGCGGCGCCGGGTACGCCGCCGGGACTGGTTTCAGAGCAGAAGGCGGCTGATGCGTCACTTGTCGAATACGGCACCAGTCACCTCGCCATCGTCGACCGGTACGGCAATGCGGTGTCGATGACGATGAGCGTGGAACGCGGCTTCGGCTCGCGCATCACCGCGGCAGGCTTCGTGCTCAACAACCAGCTGACCGACTTCTCCTTCGTTCCCTCCTTTGGCGGCAACAAGGTGGCCAACCGGCCCGAGGGCGGCAAGCGCCCGCGGTCCTCAATGTCGCCCAGCATCGTGCTGAACGAAGACGGCACGCTGTTTGCAGCTGTCGGTTCTCCGGGCGGCAGCCGCATCATCGGCTTCACGGCCCGCGCCATACTGGGCGTCACCGACTGGGGCCTGACCATGCAGGAGGCGGTGTCGCTGCCACACGTGATCAACCGCAACGGCAAGACGACCGAGATCGAGAACACGGCCAGCGGCAGCGGCCTCGACGGCGAACTGAAGCAGTTCGGCAAGCTCGCAGCACCGCTTGCAGACATGGGCTACGAGGTTGAGGTCACCGGCCTCAACAGCGGCCTTCAGGGCATCCGGCGGCTACCGGACGGCACACTTGATGGCGGAGCGGACCCGCGCCGCGAGGGCGTCGTCATTGCCGTCGAGGCGGCAGACTGACATCAGGCCGTGCGCTCGCCCCGCCGGCCCGTGGCAACCTCCTGCAGCCGGTCCGGGATGATGATCTGGAAAACCGCGCCCGGACCGGAACTGTCGACCAGGCGGATCTGACCGCCATGCGCGCGCACCAGTTCGCTGGAAATGGCAAGGCCGAGGCCGGTGCCGCCTTGCCGCTGTGAACCACGGAACGCCTCGAACAGGTGGGCTCGGGCCTTTTCCGGTACGCCGGGTCCGTTGTCCGCCACCTCGATGACGCAGGCCGGTCCATCGCGGTGGGCGCGCACATGAACTTCACCCTCGCCGAGGGTTTCAGGCATGGCGGCCTCGAGCGCCTGAACGGCATTGCGGATCAGATTCATGAGAACACGGAACAGCTGGTCGCGGTCGGCGTCGGCCTTGAGGTTGTCCGGCACCTCGTTGAAGAACACCACCTGGCTGGCCGCTTCGGTGATCAGCAGGTCCAGCACCTCTTCCACCAGCCCGCGCAGGGCGAACATCTCGCGGCGCGGCGGCGGCTCCTGGGCGCGGCCGAACTTCAGCGTATCGGCACAGAACGCGATCGCCCGGTCGAGCGAGGCGATCAGCTTCGGCGCAAAGCGCTGCACGGTCGGGTCGTCGACCATGCCAAGCCGGTCAGAGATGAGCTGGGCCGACGCCAGCATGTTGCGCAGATCGTGGCTCACCTTCGACACGGCGAGGCCAAGCGAGGCAAGCCTGTTCTTCTGGGACAGCATGTCAGCCAGTTCGGTCTGCATCTGCTGCAGTTCGACCTCCGCCACTCCGATCTCGTCGCGCCGCCCGCTTGGCTCGATGATCCGGCTGCGGTCTTCCGGATTGCCGGAGAACGACTGCATGTTGGCCGACAGGCGGCGCACCGGGTTCACCAGCAGCCGGTTGAGCGCGAAGAACAGCAAGGCGGCGAGGATCAGGGCCAGGATGATCGAGAGCGTCAGGATGTTGATGGCGTAGCGCACCATCGCGTCGAACAGCGGCCGCTCCTCCAGCGCCAGTTCAACCAGGTTGGCGTTCATGCTGGACGGCTTGTCGACGACACCGATGACACGGGTGCCGCCGTACATGAAGGTCATTCCGGCATCAATGATCGCATCAAGCGGATTGGTTTCGCGCAAGTCGAACGAGGCGTCCATCATCGGTGGGCTGTCAGGGCTCAGCACCAGCTTGCGGGTATCGTCCCGGCGCACCACGATGACCAGCACGCCGGCACGCTCGAGCAGCTCCTTGCGCAAGGATTGCGAGATCGACCGGTCGGCGGCGGCCTCGACGGCCAGCGCGGCGATCTCAGCGGTGGCGACACGCTGCTTCAGCCAGTTGATGCGAAAGTTTGCAATGGAGGGCACGAACACGAGCAGTTCGCCAACCATCAGGAAGATGGCGGCGAGCGCCAGCACCTTTCCGGTCAAACCGGAAAACAAGGGGGCATGGCTGCGAGACCTGTTCGGTTGTTCACGTGCGCTCAAGCTGGCGTCCTGATCATTCACCCGGCCTCAAACGGCGGTGCCGAAGCACCGCCCGCCTCAGCCGAACATCTTCAGCCAACCAATGACCTTGCGGACAAAAGGTTTCTTCGGCAGATCGGCATAGTAACTGGTCGCCGCCCGCTTGGAAACTTCCGTGAGTGTCGGATATGCCGCAACCATGTCGATCATCGCCTTGATCTTGAGCTTCGACGACATGGCCAACGCCCACGGCTGTATCAGGTCTCCGGCATTCGGCCCGACGATGGAACAGCCGAGAATATCGCCCCTGGCGGACACGACGGCCTTGATCATGCCGGATGTTCGCCGCTCGGCCTGGGCCCGGTCATTTTCCTTGAAGTGCCAGCGCAGCACGCTGTGGCCGGGTGCCTGCTCCTTCGCCTGGGCTTCGGTGAGGCCGACGTGAGCCAGCTCCGGGTCGGTATAGGTAACCCAGGGAATGAAACGGGTCTCGTTGCTCACCGGCAGGCGAAAGAGGATCGACCGGACGGCAAGACCGGCCTGGTAACCCGCCACGTGGGTAAACTGAAGGCCGCCGGCAACATCGCCGATGGCGTAGACCTTGCGGTTGGTTGTGCGCAGGCCCTTGTCCACCTTGATGCCGCGCCGGTCATACTCGATGCCGGCGGCTTCGAGGTTGAGGCCGTCGACATTGGGCTTGCGGCCCGCCGCCACCAGCAGGTGCGAGCCTGTCAGGGGGTCTTCCCCTTCCAGATTGACGGTAACGCCCTTGGCTGATCGGGCGATGCCGGTGATCCTTGCGCCGCTGCGAATGTCGACGCCTTCGGCCTCAAGGTGTTGCAGCACTATGGCGGTCAGTTCCGGATCGTCCTTGCCGAGCGGCGTGAAGGCTTCGAGGACCGTCACTTTTGCGCCGAGCCTGCGATGGGCCTGGGCCATTTCCATGCCGATCGGGCCGCCACCGATGATGATCAGGTGGTCGGGCAGTTCGCGGTTGTCGAACAGCGTCTCGTTGGTCAGGTAGTCAACCTTTTCCAGCCCAGGTACGGGCGGGGCGGCGGGCGATGAGCCGGTGGCGATGACGAAGCGGCGGGCCGTGATGC
>CAZYKZ010000198.1:0-4528 GCA_964648175.1 uncultured Anderseniella sp. | reverse complement strand
ACCTGGATCAGCAGCACCTGGCGGCGCTTGATGACTTCCTGGATCTTGTAGACCTTGCGCGGCGCGCGCTTGCGCGGCTTGGGAGCAGACGGGGTGGCCTCTTCCTCGGCGTCTTCGGCAACGGTGTCGACCTCGTCTTCGTCCTCATCGTCGCCGTCCGCATCGTCATCACTGTCCCGGGCTTCTTCGTCAGGGGCAGCCGCATCAGCCTGAACATCGTCGTTGTCACCGGCTTCTGCAGCCTCTTCGCCGGCTTCCGACTCCTCATCGCCAGAGGCCTCGTCCACGGCTTCGCTGGCTACCTTGTCGTCCTTTGCCCGGGCCTGGCGCGAGCGGCGGCGGCGCGGCTTCTTGCGCTCGCCCTCGTCGTCTTCTTCTTCCTGGGCGAGACGGGCGTCTTCGGCTTCTGCCTCGAGCAGCGCCTGACGGTCGGCAACCGGGATCTGGTAGTAGTCCGGGTGGATTTCGCTGAAGGCAAGGAAACCGTGCCGGTTGCCGCCGTATTCAACGAACGCGGCTTGCAGCGACGGTTCTACGCGGGTGACCTTGGCGAGGTAGATGTTGCCCTTCAGAGGGCGGCGGGAGGCAGATTCGTAATCGAATTCTTCGATACGGTTGCCACGCACCACGGCGACTCTGGTCTCTTCCGGGTGGGCGGCGTCGATAAGCATTTTGCTGGCCATAACGGCAATTCCTCATCGCACGAGGACCGCAATGTACAGTCAGGCGCGCGTCCGGGCGGCGCGCCTGTCAGTAGACGGTTGGTCGTGCGATCAAATTGGCTGGTGGCGCGCAGATGCCATGATGGCGAAGCCGCCCGAGATAGCCCCGTCATGACGGAGGCTGTCTGGCTGGCTATGCGATCTGCCGCGCTCATACCTGTTTCCACATCATGTTTCCGCTCGCCTCAAGGCCTCGCGAAAACGGTTCACTCGACCGCCGCTGGTTGGGAGCTCCCAAAAAAGCCTCGTAGGGCCCATGAGCACTGCAACCGCTGGGCGGAGACACTCGCTGATCGGAAAAGCGGCAAAGGTTGCTGCCCGGAACTTCCCCGACGCGGGAAATCTGGCCCCTCGACCGGATACCATGCCGTCAAGCGGCATCGGAATCCACGCTGGGGGATCACCAAGCCTTGTAACACGATAACTGCCTGCCGCAATAGCAGAACTTGTACTTGCCGCAAGGACATGCAGCCGCATGGCCGAAGCCGGTGCAAGGCTGGATTTGTCAACAGATGGTTAACCATCGCTCAAATACAATCCCGCGCGATACGAGGGATGGACGCTCGGGCAAGACAGGGAAGGGGCCGGTACGGTGCCGTTGAAATCCACCGCTGCAAGGCTGGCGCAAAGGCTGTTGCCACTGTTGGCGGCAATCCTGTCGCTGTTCATGGCGATACACCTTGCGTTTGCCGCAACTCCTGCCCACGCCAACCCGCCAGCCGCCGAGGTTTCGGCGGCGCGCGTGGCCGGCACCGACAGCAGAACCCGCTTTGTCGCCGACCTGGACCGGCCAGTCAGCTATTCGGTCTACGTGATCAGCGATCCCTATCGCGTTGTGGTGGACATGCACGACGTGCGCTTCAACATGCCGGCAAGTCTCGGCGAGGCGTCAAAGGGGCTGATCCGCGAATTCCGCTTCGGTCAGGTGGCGCCGGGACAGTCCCGCATCGTCATCGAAACCGAAGGGCCGGTGCTGATCGAGAAGTCGTTTGTGCTGAACGCCGCCAACGGCGAGCCTGCGCGCATGGTCATCGACCTGGTGCAGACCGACGAGCGTACCTTCGCCCGGGTCAAGTCGACCGAGCAGCCGGCGCTGGCGGATTCCGGCGAGCAGCCGCCGCGCATCGAGCCTGCATCGGCGCCCAATCCCGTGCCGCAATCCCTTACCGAACTGCTGACCGGCCAACTGGCGGGCGATGAGCAGGCAGACACCAGCGGCGCCCGCATGGTGCCGAAGCCCCGGCCCAAGCCGCAACAAGTCGCTGCGCTGTCCGGCGCGGCGCGTGATGCTGCAACGCCTGCGGTAGCGCCCGCACCTTCCGCCCGGCCTGTCGTGGTCATCGACCCCGGTCATGGCGGCGTTGACGGCGGCACGGTTTCCTCCAATGGCGTCAAGGAGAAGGACGTTGTTCTGGACTTTGCCCGTGAACTGGCGCGCGCGCTGAAGAAGACCGGCCGCTACGAGGTGCACATGACGCGCGACGACGACACCTTCATCTCGCTGGGCAAGCGGGTAAGGATCGCGCGCGGCCACAAGGCTGACCTGTTCATCGCCATCCATGCCGACAGCCTGCGCCAGCGCGGCGTGCGCGGAGCGACCGTGTACACCTTGTCGGAAGAAGCGTCTGACGAAGAAGCTGCCGCACTGGCCGAGAAGGAAAACGCGGCAGACATCATCGGCGGCATCGACCTTGGCGAGGATATCGACGCGGAAGTGAGCGGCATACTGCTGGACCTTGCGCTGCGCGAAACCAAGAATCACTCGATCTATTTCGCCCGGCGGGTGGTGAAGTCGCTGGGGCCGGTGAGCCCGCTGAACCATCGCCCGATGCGCTCGGCCGGGTTCAAGGTGCTCAAGGCGCCCGACGTGCCGTCGGTTCTGCTGGAGCTTGGCTACCTGTCCAACCGCCATGACGAGAAGAACCTGATTTCGCACAAGTGGCGGGAGAAGGCGGCTGGCGCGGTCAGCGATGCCATCGATGCGTTCTTCTCGCCGGAAGTGGCCGCCCGCCAGTCCGCAGCCAACTGACACCTTGTGTCGACCGGCGCCGCGCCGCTGCCACAATGTTGCTGTTGAGAATGTCCGCTTCGCTGCGTTTGATTTGACGCAGCGAATGGCTTATTGCCTTGGGGTCAGGAAGTAGCGGGATTTCCAGTCAGCGCATGCTCAGGTTCATCAAGTACGTCATCACGTTCGGCATTGCCATGGGCGTCGCCATCGCCGTGGCGGTGGCCTACATCATTTACGACGTGTCGAAGACGCTGCCCTCCCACGAGAGCCTGGCGCGCTACGAGCCGCCGGTGATGACGCGCATCCACGCCGGCGACGGCTCTCTGCTGGCCGAGTATGCCCGCGAACGCCGTCTGTTCGTACCCTATACCGCCATTCCCGAACGCCTCGTGCAGGCGGTCATTTCGGCCGAAGACAAGAACTTCTTCCACCACCCGGGCGTTGACATCGAGGCTCTGGTGCGGGCCGTGGTCGTCAACCTTCAGGCGGCCATGACCGGCTCGAACCGGCGCTTCATCGGCGCGTCGACCATCACCCAGCAGGTGGCAAAGAACTTCCTGCTCACCAACGAGCGCACCATCCAGCGCAAGCTCAACGAGGCGCTCATCGCCATCCGCATGGAAGGCTCGTTCTCGAAGCAGCAGATCATGGAACTGTACCTGAACGAGATATTCCTCGGGCAGGGCTCCTATGGCGTGGCGGCTGCATCGCTGAACTATTTCGGCAAGTCGCTTGCCGATCTGGATCTGGCCCAGATCGCCTATCTCGCTGCATTGCCCAAGGGGCCGTCCAACTATCACCCGGTCCGCAACCGCGAACGCGCCATCGAGCGGCGCAACTGGGTGCTCGAGCGGATGCAGGAGAACGGCTACATTTCCGAGAATGAAATGAAGGAGGCCCAGGCCAAGGACATCGAGGTGACGCTGAGGCCGTTCGGCGCCAAGCAGTTCGCCGCCGAGTACTTCACGGAAGAAGCCCGACAGGCGGTCGAGCGCATTTATGGCAAGGAAGTGCTGCGCACCGGCGGGCTGTCCGTCAGGACCACCATCGACCCGAAGCTGCAGATCATGGCCCGCCAGGCGCTTGCCGCGGGTCTGATCAAGTTTGATCGCAACCATGGCTGGCGCGGCGCCGTCTCGACCCTCGAGGTAAACGACGAATGGCCGGCAAAGCTTGCCGCCATGGACCAGTTCACCGATGTCTACCCGTGGCAGCTTGCCATCGTCCTGGAGGTGAGCGACGAGCAGGCGGTGATCGGGCTCAGGCCTGCACGCGTGGTCAAGGGCAAGCCGGTTGGCAAGGCCAAGCAGGGGGTGATCCCGCTTGAAAACCTTGCCTGGGCGCGCGAAGCCCGAGGCATTGGCGAGAAGGGCGCCATTCTGCTGGGCGAGAAGGTCAAGTCGGCGACGCAGGTTCTGAAAGCCGGTGACGTGGTCTATGTCGCGCCGACCGGGCAGGGCGACACCTATCACCTCGTTCAGATGCCGGAAGTCGAGGGCGGTCTCATCGCCATGGACCCGCACACCGGCCGTGTGCTGGCGCTGGCGGGCGGCTTCTCCTACAGCCGCAGCCAGTTCGACCGCGCCATGCAGGCCAAGCGCCAGCCCGGTTCGGCCATCAAGCCGTTTGTCTACGCAGCGGCGCTGGACAACGGTTATACGCCGTCCTCCACCGTTCTGGATGCGCCGGTGGAGATCAAGTTGCAGAACGGCGAAACCTGGAAGCCGTCCAACTACTCCAACAAGTTCTATGGCCCCTCGACGCTGCGCCGCGGCATCGAGTTCTCGCGCAACGT
>CAZYKZ010000197.1:0-4608 GCA_964648175.1 uncultured Anderseniella sp. | reverse complement strand
TCCTGCTTCACCATCTCGGCGAACAGCGCCTCGGCATGGGCCGCCCAGCCGGAAGCATCGCCGAAGCGGGCCGGGTCCATCGCGATGATCAGCTGTCCGCCGCGGTTGGCAAGGCCATCGGCCTCTACCTTTTTCGCCGTCTCGAAGCTGAACGGCTCGCCCATCAGCGCGCCCGCCATCAGTTCCACCATCATCGAGACGAGCGCGCCCTTGGCTCCGCCAAACGCGAGGATCGCCCCGCCCTGCACGTCAGCCGGGTTAGTCGACGGGTTGCCGTGCTTGTCGATGATGGTGCCCGGCGGCAGGGTCTTGCCCTCGCGTGCCGCGATCAGGATTTCGCCATGCGCCTTCGACGCCGTCGCCATGTCGAAGATCACCGCCTCGCCGTTCTTGCGCGGCCAGCCGAAGGCGAACGGGTTGGTGCCGAACAACGGCTTCTTGCCGCCCGGCGGAGGCACGATCGGGAAGGCCGAGGTCATGGTCATGGCGACCAGCCCCTCGTCCGTCATCATTTCCATTTCAGGCCACATGGCGGCGAAGTGGTGCATGTTGGTCAGCGCCAGGCAGGCCACCCCTTGCGACTTGGCAAGGGCCGCAAGCTCCGGCCCCATCAGCTTCAGCGAAAGCGGCGCGAAACCATTGTCGCCGTCGCCCCGGATAACCCCCGGCGCAATCTTGCTCCACGCCGGCTTTGCGTCCGGCTTGGCCTTGCCGTTTCGGATCGACTTCAGGTAGCCCGGCATGCGGAACACACCATGGCTGTGGCAATGATCGCGCTCTGCCGCGCACACTGTCCCGGCAATGGCATCGGCGTTGGCATCGTCGCAGCCGGCATTCTTCAACGCCTTGATGCATTCGGTCTTGAGCTCGGTCAGCCGGATGGTTTCCGTCTTCATCGCAGCGCCTCCTGCAACACCGCCTCCACTGCGGCGGCGGCGTTGAATAGTTCGGTGTCCTCCCCGTGGGGACGCATGATCATCAGCCCCGCAGGGGCCTCTCCACGTGCCGTCATTGGTAAGGAAATCGCACAACTGTCGAGGAAGTTCCCCAGGAACGTATTGCGCAGGCACAGGAAGTTCAGCGGCCCGTAGCGCTCGTCATTGTCGACCTCGGATATCAACGGCGGCAGGATCGGCACCGTCGGCATGACGAATCCGTCGAGCCCTGAGGCAAGCCGCGAAAACTTTCCGGCCATCTCGCGCCGGCGCCGGTAGATGCCGACGAGCTCCGGCCCTGTCACCGTCAGGCCCGACTCGATGCGCCGCCGCACCCGCTGGTCATATTCGTCGCCGTGGCGCTGGATCATCGCGGCGTGCACGTCCATCGCCTCGCAGGCCGAAATGCCGCCCTTGGAGTTGATGTTGGGCAGGTCAAGCAGGTCCGCGAACGGAATCTCGCTGAACGTCACGCCCGCCTTGCCCAGCGTCTTGATGGCCGCATCGAACGCCGTCGCCACTTCCGGCGACATCGAATCCAGCGCCACGTGCTGCAGGATGCCGAACCGCAGCGTATGCGGCTCGCGGGCCATCACCGCGCCTTCGCCCCGGTCACCGGCCATCATGGCGTCGATGGTGGAACAGCACTGCACCGAGTTGGCCAGCGGCCCCACCGTGTCCAGCGTTGCCGACAGCGGAAACACCCCGTCCTTCGGCACCCGGCCAGTTGACGACTTGTACCCGACCACACCGTTGAACGCCGCCGGTATGCGGCATGACCCGCCGGTGTCGGTGCCCAGCCCCATGTACGCCATGCCGTCCGCCACCGACACGCCAGCGCCTGAAGATGACCCGCCCGGAATGCGTCCGTTCTTGCGGTCCCAGACCGACTTCGGCGTACCGTAGTGCGGGTTCAGCCCCACGCCCGAATAGGCGAACTCGGTCATGTTGGTGCGGCCCATGAACACGAAGCCCGCTGCCCGAAGCCGCGCCACGCATGCCGCATCCCGCGCCGCCGGCTCTGCATCGCGCAGGATCGTCGAGCCCGCCGCGGTCACCTGGCCGCCCACGTCGAACAGGTCCTTCAGCGAAATCGGTATGCCCGCATACCGCGACGGTGCCCTGCCCTTGCGCCGAAGGCTGTCCATATAGTCGGCCTGTGCGATGGCGCCTTCCGCATCGGCCATCAGGAACACCCTGGAGCCTTCGCCGTCCTCGTTCTCTATGCGCGCCAGGCAGGCCTCCGTCAGGTCGCGCGCAGTGGTGGTGCCAGCCTCAAGCTGACTGGCAAGCTGGTCGAGGGTTTCGACGATCATCTGGATATTGCCCCTGTTGAAATTCGCCCGGTGGATAGCCAACATTGGCATGATGAACGCAGCCCGCGCAATCCGGCCAGCCATGCCCACCTTCCACTATTTCGCCTATGGCTCGAACCTGCTCACCACACGCCTTGTGGCGCGTTGCGCATCCGCCAGGGTCGTCGCAACCGCTGTAACGGATGGCTGGACGGTGAACTTCACCAAGCCCGGCGCCGATGGCTCGGGCAAGGCCGGCCTTGTCGAGCAGTCGGGTGCCCGGCATCCCGGCGTGGTCTACGAAATCGCTGCCCACGAGATGCCGGTGCTGGACCGCTTCGAAGGCCTGGGCCACGGCTATACCCGGACCGATGCCTTCCCGGTCACTCTGGCCGGTGGTGAACGGCTGAATGTCAGCACCTACATGCCGATCCGGCATGACGCCGCTCTCAAGCCATTTGACTGGTATCTGGCCTTGTGTGTGGCAGGCGCCCATGAGCACGGCTTCGACGAGGCATTGAGGCAACGGTTCTCCAGCCACCCTCGCCTGCCCGATGCCGACCATGCCCGCGAAGGCCGCCGCCTTGCGCTCGAGGCGCTTGCCGCTGCCGGCCATCACGAGTGGCAGAAGCTGCTGGGATGACAATTCCGTCATATTGACGGCGATCAAGGCACTCCCGTCAGGGCTGACCTACTCATCACTCGCATGTTGGAGGGCTTTCCACAAAACAGGAGTACCAGTCATGAGTATGACCATCGTTTCAAGAGTTGCAGCCGCTGCCGTCCTGGCGTTGTCCGTTGCATCGGCCATCCCCGCAGCCGCAGACGACGAATATGGCTGGGGCGGCATGGGCATGATGGGCCGCGGCATGGGGATGGGGCCCGGTGGATGCGGCATGGGCTTCGGCGCTGACGCCATGCTGGACCGGATGGACGGCCGGCTCGCATTCCTGAAGGCCGAACTCAAGATCACCGATGCGCAAAAGGATGCCTGGGACGGCCTCGCCACCACCATCCGCAACAATGCGGAAGTGCACAACGCCATGATGAAGGACATGATGGGCCAGATGCGTGATGGCGAGTTCTTCAAGAAGCCGCTGCCCGACCGGCTGGCCATTCAGCAGACCCGCATGGAAACCCGGCTGCAGCAGATCAAGGACGTCAAGGAAAGCGTCGACAAGCTCTATGCGGTCCTCGACGACAACCAGAAGAAGTCGGCCGATGAGATCGTGCTGCCCATGATGGGCATGGGCTGCGGAAGAGGCATGGGCATGGGCCGGATGATGCAGGACGGCTGACCCATCGCAATTTCGCCTGTTACTGATGCTGGATGGACCGGACTTACCTCAGATGCCGAAGCCATCCAGCATCCTGTACCACGCCGATGCCGCCGCCACGTACATCCGCCGCGCGCCGTGGAACGGAATCGGCGCAATGCCGCTTGACGGCAGCGGCAGTTCCTCCCGGTTGCCACTGGCGAGGTAGCGTCCTGCGGCACCGCCCATCGCTGTGGCCATCGCCACGCCGCGCCCGTTGAACCCGAGCAACATGGCGAGCCCCGGCTCGGGCTCGTGCACATGCGGCAGGTAGTCCGGCGTGATCGCCACCCGGCCTGACCAGTAGAACGCGGGCTCGCCAATATCGCCAACTTGCGGAAACAGATCGCGCACCGACTTGACGACGTGCGCAAACTCGGCGACGCCCATCGGGTCCTGCCACTTCCCGCGCGCGCCCACCACCAGCCGGCCTTCCGGGTCGAGCCGAGAATAGGTCAAGAGCCGCCTCGTGTCGGAAATGACATGGCCTTCCGGGAGGATGGACTTGCGGACATTGTGAGACAGCGGCTTTGTCGCCACGATGAAGCTGGCAACCGGAATTATGGTTTGCCTCAGCGACGGCCACAGGTCGTCCGTGTAGCCGTTGGTCGCCACCAACACCTTGCCAGCACTCACCTCGGCCTGCGCCGTCTTGACACGCCATTGCCCATCGTCACGCTCCAGCGCCGTCACCGCCGAACGCGGCGACACCACCGCACCCGCCGCCTGCGCAGCCCGCGCCAGCCCGCGCGCATAACTCAGCGGATTGAGCCTGCCGCCACGCGGTTCCACCATGGCCCCCACATAGGCGGGCGAGCCGATCAGTGCGCGCGCCTCGTCGCCGTGGACCATGCGCACGTTTGCGCCCCGCGCCTGCCATTGCCGGCAACGTGCTTCCACCGCCGGCAGCGCCGCCTTGTTGTGCACGCCCTGCAGCCAGCCGGTGCGCTCTGCCTGGCACTTGATCCCGTACTTTTCAATCAGCTCGAAAACCTTGTCCGGCGCACTCCCGCCGAAATCCACCAGCCGTTCGCCGGCCTCCGCGCCGAACTTCGCCACCAG
>CAZYKZ010000196.1:0-4635 GCA_964648175.1 uncultured Anderseniella sp. | reverse complement strand
GGCGGCTGGCGGCGCAACCTTGCAGGCGTGCGCGACAGGTGGATGGGCGAGCCGACAGAGCGGTAACCGCCCTGCTCCCAGACCATGTTGCGATGAGCCGTCTGCGGGTGATTGAGCGCCTGCGACAGATCCAGCACCGGGGCGGCGGGCACGCCGGCACGATTGAGCTCAGCCGCCAGCGGCTCCACCTCGAAGGCCGCCAGCGCCTGTTCCAGCACGGCCTTGAGATCTGCCCGGTGGGCGCACCGGTCGGCATTGGTGGCGAAGCGCGGGTCAGCCGCAGCGCCAGCCACACCAATCATCTCGCACAGTTTGGCGAACTGCCTGTCCGAACCGACCGCCAGGAACACCGGGCCTGTCGCCGTTTCGTAGGTGTCGTAGGGCGTGATGTTGGGATGCGCATTGCCGGTGCGGCCCGGCACCTTGCCGGTCGCCAGGAAGTTGGCCGAATGCGGGTGCAGCATGGCAAGGCCCGCATCCAGCAGCGATACATCGACCACCTGGCCCTTGCCGCTCGACTCTCGCTCGCGCACGGCCATCAGTATGCCGATCACGGCGTTGAGGCCGGTGACCAGATCGCAGACGGGAATGCCCACCCGCAGCGCCCTGCTGCCGGTTTCGCCGTTGATGCTCATCATGCCCGACATGGCCTGAAGCGCTGCGTCATAGCCCGGCAGACCGCCGCAGGGACCGTCGTCGCCATAGCCGGTGATGCGGCAATGAACGAGATGCGGAAAGTCCCGCTCCAGCCGGTCGCGGCCAAAGCCCCACTTTTCCAGCGTCCCCTTCTTGAAGTTCTCGATCATCACGTCCGCACCCGCCATCAGGCCGGCAAGCGCCTGCTGGCCCTCGGCTGAGTTGAGATCGAGCACGAGCCCGCGCTTGTTGCGGTTGACGCCCATGAAATAGGCAGACGTATCGCCAACGAAGGGAGGCCCCCAGCGGCGCGTCTCGTCGCCGCCGGGCGCTTCGACCTTGAGCACGTCTGCGCCGTGATCACCCAGGATCTGCGTGGCGTAAGGCCCGGCGAGCACGCGGCTCAGGTCGAGCACCTTCAAACCCTTGAGAGCCCCGTCACCGGATTCCTGCCAGTCCTGTTCCGCCATTGCCGTTTCCTAGTAAGAGCGCGGCAGGCCCAGCACCCGCTCGGAAATGAAGTTGAGGATCATCTGCTGGCTGACCGGGGCAAGCACGGGGATCATCGCCTCGCGCAACAGCCGTTCGACATGGAATTCCTTCGCATAGCCCATGCCGCCGTGGGTCCGCACCGCGTTCGAGCAGGCCTTGAAGGCAGCCTCTGCAGCCAGGTACTTGGCCGCGTTCGCCTCGGCGCCGCAGGGTTCACCCGCGTCATACTTGCGGGCCGCTTCCATGGCCATCAGTTCAGCCGCGCGAAGCTCCATCCAGCTCTCCGCCAGCGGGTGCTGGATCGACTGGTTCTGGCCGATGGGGCGGCCGAACACCTGGCGCTCGCCAGCATATTTCGCCGCCCGGCGCACGGCGTCGAAACCGATGCCGATGGCCTCCATGGCCACCAGAATGCGCTCCGGGTTGAGGCTGTCGAGCAGGTAGTGGAACCCCTCGCCTTCCTCGCCGATCCGGTCTTCAACGGACACTTCGAGATTCTCGATGAAGACCTGGTTGGTGTCCACGGCTGCCCGGCCCATCTTCGGGATCTCGCGAACCTCGACGCGAGAGCGGTCGATCGGCGTATAGAACAGGCTTAAGCCACGGGTCTTCTTCGTGCACTCCTCGTAGGGCGTTGTGCGCGCCAGCAGCACGATGTGACTGGCGACCTGCGCCGAAGACGTCCAGATCTTCTGGCCGTTGACGATGTACTTTTCGCCGTCTCGCCGGGCGAAGGTGCGGATGCGCGTGGTGTCCAGCCCCGCATCGGGTTCGGTCACGCCGAAGCAGGTCTTGTGCTCGCCGCGCATCAGCGGCGGCAGCATGCGCGCCTTCTGCTCGGGCGTGCCATGGACCACGATGGCATGGGGCCCGAACAGGTTGACGTGGATGGCGGAGGCCGCGGCGAACGCACCGCCAGATGCCGTCACCGTCTTCATCATCAGCGCCGCTTCGGTCACCCCAAGCCCGGCGCCGCCCAGTTCTTCCGGCATGGTGATGCCCAACCAACCGCCCTCGGCCATCGCCTTGTGGAAGTCGCGCGGGAAAGCAGCGTCGCGGTCGCACGCCAGCCAGTATCCGTCATCGAAACGGGCGCAGACGCGCTCTATCGCGTCCACCAGCGCGGCATGGTCCTGATCGCGGTCGATTGTCATGACGGCACGAACAGTAGGTGAGATTTGCGCAGCTTCGCAACGCCGAAGACGCCCGTTGACGCTGATCAATGCAGGTTGCGGCATCGGCGCGCTAGATTGACACAAAGATGGCCAGTCCGGGAGCGCGGTACCGATGAAACATCTTTCAGTCTGGTGTCTGACGGCAGGCGCCGTGCTGACCGCCCTTGTGGCCTCTGCCGGCACTGCGCAGGCCGCCCGGAACTGCGGCTATGGGTGGGCTTTGCCGGGAACCTACCGGATATCCGGCGACTTCCGCGGTACAACCGAAACTGCCAGCGCCAAACTCACCAACGACTGCCGCGTCATCCTGCAAATACCGGGTGTGTTCTCCGGCGGCGGGGTCAGCCGGTCAGGCGGTTGCCTGTTGTTCCGCTTCAAGGTCGAAGGCGAGACGAGCGTGTTCACCGCGCGCTGGTGCGACAGCTACGGCCTCGTGCCGTGGCAGGGACGCACCATTCGCGCATCGGTAAGCCGCATCTCCCGCGAGGCGCCGCCAGTGCAGCAAAAACGCAACTTCAACGTCAGATAGGCACCCCGCGATGACGCGATCCAGCATCTTCGCCTTCAGTCTCCTCGCAGCTACAGGCGTGCTGCTTCTGGCTTCCGGCCCCAGCCAGACGGCCACGCAGGCAGAAAGACAACTCGAGCAGGAGCAATCGGTCCTGTCGGGTGACCAGCATGAATTCGGTGACGGCTTCATGCTGGCACTGGGCGGCAAGCTTTATGACGATGTCTGGTCCGCCAGCGACGCCACCCCGCCCATGGAGCGCAACCCGGCCTTTCCCTCTGACCAGGAAGTGACGGTGTCGGACAGCTGGCGGTGTGTCTCATGCCATGGCTGGGACTATGATGGCGCGGAGAAGGCCCCCGGCAGCGCCCAGCAGCAAGCCCAGTTCACCAGCCTCAAGCAGCTGCAGGGCCAGAACATGTTGCGCATGCGCGCCCGGTTTAGCCGCGCACACCCCAACTATCTTGATGGCGTGCTGGATGACCTGCCGCTGGAACTGATCCTGCTGTTCCTCAGCGCCGGCCAGGTGGATCATGACGCCTTCGATCTGGGCAAACCGGTGAGCCCCGTGAACATGGCGCGCGGTCAGGACATCTTCGAGGGCGTTTGCATGAATTGCCACGATCCGGACGGCACGGCGGGCCTTCCGCCGCGCGAAGGCCGCAAGCCGAGCCTCGGCTGGCTGGCGCGGCGCGAACCCAACCGGGTATTGCACCGCATCATCAACGGCTTTCCCGGCCAGGCCATGCTGGCATTGCGGTTCATGGAGGATGACGCGGTGCGCGATCTGATCGCCTATATGCGCACGCTCGACCCCGACACGCCCTGACGCGCAAGTCTTGATCGGCGCAGCATAATCGGCACAGTGGAAGGTGATTGACGCCCACCAACTGCCGGACCTCAACGCTTCATGGCCCTGCCCCCCGTGCTGCAAAACCTGGCGCTGCCCGTCATTGGCGCGCCGCTGTTCATCATCTCGTGCCCTGCGCTGGTTATCGCCCAGTGCAAGGCCGGCATCGTCGGTGCGTTCCCGGCGCTCAATGCGCGCGAGGCCGATGGCGAGCCACCGATGCTGGAAAAGTGGCTCAAGCAGATCACCGAAGAACTGGACCGGCACAACCAGGCCAATCCGGACTCACCTGCCGCTCCGTTTGCCGTCAACCAGATCGTGCACAAGTCGAACGTGCGCCTGGATCGAGACGTGGAGATTTGCGCGAGATGGAAGGTGCCGGTGTGGATCACATCGCTTGGCGCGCGCGAGGAGGTCAACACCGTCGCGCACCAGGCAGGCGGCATCACGCTGCACGACGTGATCAACGACCGGTTTGCCCGCAAGGCCATCGAGAAGGGTGCGGACGGCCTGATTGCCGTGGCGGCCGGTGCGGGCGGGCATGCGGGCACAACCTCGCCGTTCGCGCTGGTGCAGGAAATCCGTGAATGGTTCGGCGGGCCGCTGTTTCTGTCAGGCTCTATCGCCACCGGCGGGGCGGTGCTGGCGGCGCAGGCCATGGGCGCGGATGGCGGCTATGTCGGCTCGGCCTTCATCGCCACGGAAGAGGCGAATGCCGTTCCAGATTACAAGCAAATGATCGTGGATTCCGCCTCCCCCGACATCGTTTATTCCAGCACTTTCACCGGGGTTCACGGCAATTATCTCAAGCCTTCCATCGTGGCGGCGGGCATGGACCCGGACAACTTGCCGGTGCGCGATGCCACCTCAATGGATTTCGGCTCCGGTTCGTCGAAGCCGAAAAGCTGGAAGGACATCTGGGGCGCAGGCCAAGGCATCGGCGCGGTGAAGGCGGTCGTCCCGGCAGCCGAGCG
>CAZYKZ010000195.1:0-4654 GCA_964648175.1 uncultured Anderseniella sp. | reverse complement strand
GAGACGAGCGGGCCGAACACGGTCACGCACAGCCCGTTGATGTGATAGAGCGGCAGCACGCACATGGCCCGGTCATCCGGGGTGAGCCGGTGGGCAATGGCGGCATTGAGCCCGCCTGCCAGCAGGCTCGACTGGCGCAGAACCACGCCCTTTGGCCGTCCTGTCGTGCCGGACGTATACATCAGCAGGCCATCGTCGCTGCCGCTGGCTGACGTCTGGGCGGCGGCGCTTACTCCGGTCTCGAAGAGCGCCTCATCGACATGTACGAGTTCCGGGTTGCCGTCGCTGCTCTCCAGCGCCTGCTCGACCAGTTCCCGCGTGTGCGGTTGAACAAAGACGATCTTCGCGCCTGAGTGTCCAAGCACGTAGGCGATGGTGTCATTGCCAGCCACCAGATTGACGGCGGTGGCAGTATGCCCGCCATAGATGATGCCGAGCACGACGCAGGCGGTGTCCGGACCGTTGGTCATCGCGTAAGCGATCTTGCTGCCCGGCGGTACGCCTTGCGCAGCAATCGACGACGCCACGGCGGAAGCGCGGCGCTGCAACGTGGCATATGTGATGACCGTGCCGGTGGCGGGATCGATCAGGTATGGCGCATCGGGCGTTGCCGCGGCCCGCAGATCGATCAGCTCGCGCACCGACATTGCGCCGATCTGGCTGAGGTCAAATGCGCCGGCCTTGTTCATTTGCCGGCCTGCTTCCAGTAGCCCGCGAAGATGTCGTCCACCGCGGGCTCGTTGACCGGAATGGTGCGTACCACCTTGGTGGTGTTCATGAAGTGCCGCCAGTGCAGGTTGTCGTCGATGGAGTTGCCACCCCATGACCCGCAGCCCATCGACAGCGAGAACGGCATGCCGTTGTCAAACGAGCCGCCGGTGGCGAAGCAGTGCGCCTGATTGACGATGACACGGCAGGTTGGCATGTCGCGGCCAAGCTCTATCGCACGAGCGTCATCTGCCGTGTGAATGCCGATGGAATGGCCCGCGCCCTGGTGGGCCAGGACCTTCGTTGCCAACGCCTTTGCCCCGGCGAAATCCTTCGCCCGGTAGACGGTCAGCACAAGCGACAGCTTCTCTCCCGACTCGGGATGGTCAGGACCGACGCCTCCGCCTGGAATGGCGAGGAAGCGAGCCGTGTTCGCGTCGTCTACTGTCACGCCGGCAACCTCGATGACCCGATTGATGTCATGGGCGATCATGTGCCGGTTGAGCTTGCCGTTCTGGAACAGCGCGGTCTTCAGCTTGTCTGCTTGCGCTCCGTGAAGCATGCGCCCGCCTGCTGCCGTCAGTTCGGCCATGAAGGCATCGTAGATGTCATCGACCACCACCAGCACGTTCTCGGACGAACAGGACGTTGCGTTGTCGAAGCACTTCGAGGCGGCAATCTTGCCGGCCGCATCGGCGAGGTTGGCGGTCTCGTCGACGATCACCGTGACGTTGCCGGCGCCAACGCCGATGGCCGGGGTGCCGGATGAATAGGCACGGCGCACATTGTCCTGGCTGCCGGTCACCACCAGCAGGTCGGCGGTTTCCATCAGCCGTTGTGCCTTCACCTTCGATACGGGCGCCGGGATCATCTGGACGAGGTCATGATCGAGCCCGACCTTATCGAACTCCGCGTGAATGTAGCCAAGCAGCCGTTCGCATACCTCCACCCCCTTGGGCGAGGGCGAAAGAATGATGGCATTGCCGCACTTCAATGCGTTGATGACGTTGTTGGCCGGCGTGGCGACCGGGTTGGTGGACGGCACCACGGCGCCGATCACGCCAATGGGCCGCGCAATCTTCGTGATGCCGGTCTCAGCATTGTCCTCGATGATGCCGTGGGTCTTCGCGTTTCGGATATCGCGCAGCAGCCCCAGCGTCTTGCGATGGTTCTTGGTAATCTTGTCCTTGACGTTGCCAAGGCCCGTGGTCTCGACGGCCATGGCGGCCAGTTCGGCGTTGCGTTCCGGCTGCATCAGCGCCCAGGCGGCAGCCAGCGCAGCCGTGTCATAGCGCTCCTGCGTTGCATCTTTCTCGAAGCGCGCCTGTGCCGCGCGGGCGCGGGCCACGAGGTTGTCGACGAGGGCTTCTTCGTCTTGCGATGAAATGGCGTGGGCGGCGGCGGTCGTCATCTGTCTTGTCCCTTGAGGCTCGGCGGAGCGGTAAGGATCCGCTCCGCCGCCAGTTGCATGTGTCGTAGCGTCCTTTGCTACTTCTTCAGGTCCTTGAGGAGTTCTGCCAGGTAGGTCTGGCGGTCCGCCCACATCTTGGCCACTTCCTCGCGGTTCATGATCTTCATTGGCGAACCGCCGGCCTTCATCTGTGCGGCGACATTCTTGTGCGCGAACATTTCCGGCACGGCCTTGGCCAGCTTCTCGATCACTTCCGGCGGCGTGCCTTTCGGGGCCATGATGCCGCGGAAGTTCACCGATGAGTCATCCACGTCATAACCGGATTCCTTCAGCGTCGGCACGTCGGGCAGAAAGTCCTTGTCGCGCTCGTTGTCGGCGATTGCGAGGATCTTGACGTTGCCCGCCTCGCGCGCCCGGTAGGCGTCGGACAGGTTATTGATGCCGCCGGTCACTTCGCCGGCGATAACGGCCTTCATGGCAGCTGCGCCACCGCCCTTGGTCGGGATATAGGCAAGCTTCACGTCAGCAGCCTTCTCGATCTGCAAGGCGGCGATGTGGTGGCCGACGAACAGGCCGGCGCCCGACAGCGTGACCTTGCCGGGATTGGCCTTGGCGTACTCGATCAGCTCCTGGATGGTGTTGTAGGGGCTGTCCTTGGGCACGATGACCACTGCCGGGTCGGTTCCCCAGTTGGCAATCGGCTCGAAGCTGTCTGCAGAGTACTTGACGCCACCCTCGATCGACTGGGCGATGAAGTGGGGGATGTTGTAGACGCCGAGCGTGTAGCCGTCGGCCTCGGCTTCGGTGGCCAGCCAGTTCCAGCCGACGCGACCGCCCGCACCCGGCTTGTTGATGATGACCATGGGCTGTCCGAGCAGGGTTTCCTCGCCGGACATCATGGTCACGATGCGGGCCTGGAAGTCTGTCGCGCCACCTGCGCCGTAGGACACCATGACCGAGATCGGCCGGTCCGGGTAGCCTTCCGCCTTGGCAACGCTGAAGCTGGCGGTGACGGCCAGCGCCGTTATGGCCAATGCCTTGAACAGTCTTTTCATCTGCTTCCTCCCTTTTGGTTGTTCTGACCCGTCATGGGTTGCGGGTCAGAAGAAAATGCCTCTCGGCGTCTGCACTTTCAAAAGCGTGTTGAACAACAGGTAGATCACCAGCATGAACCCGGCCGGAATGACCAGCCGCCTCGCCCAGGCTGCGGGCGATGCGTGGGATGCGGGATCATACAGGGCATAGATGATGACGAAGGCCGCGTAGGACGCCGCGTAAAACCCGAGCCACCTGGCTGCCAGGAAGACGTACAGCAGCATGACCAGCGCGCCTGGCATCACCCTCAGGAGAAGCCCGGCCGAAAGGCCACCTCCGACCCGGGCCAGGCCAAGTGCTGCGCGGGCAAAGTTCCAGCCGGCAAGGCCCAGCATGAATACCGATATAAGTCGCGGAAAGAGGAATGCACCGGCCGGTTCGCGGGTGAAACTGAGCCAGGCGACAACGCCTGCAAGCAGCAGGACCATCGTCGCCGGAACAAGATGCTGGGCGCGGTTCGACGTCATTCTGCGGCCTCCGCCTTTGCATTGGCAGCACTGCGGGCGGCACGGCGCGGCTCGTGGATCATGTTGGCCCAGAAACTGTAAGCCACCGAGGCAATCACCAGCACGATCAGGAACAGGTTGAGCGGACCGGTGAGGAAATAGCGCAGCGCACCGTCGCCAGCATTGGCAATCATGCTGCCCTGGATGAAGTTGGCCTCTGCAATCGGGCCCAGGATCAGGCCCAGAACCAGCGGCGCCGCGGAGAAGCCGAACTTCTCGAGGAAGAACATGCCGAGGCCCAGCACCAGCATGATGTAGACGTCGCCCATGGACTGCTGGATCGAGTACGAGCCGAACAGCGACAGGACGAGCACGGCGCCCGCCATGATAGGTGTCGGCACCTTGGCAACCCGTGCGGCCCATGCGGCAACCCAGATGCCGAACACCACCATGAGGAGCTGACCGATCAGCATCGAGTTGATGAAGGTCCAGGCCACTTGCGGATGGTTGTCGAACAGGTCCGTGCCGGGGAAGATTCCGTGAATCAGCAGACCGCCCAGCAGCACGGCTGCAGTTGGGCTTCCAGGGATGGACAGCGTCAGCAGCGGCACCAGCGAAGGCCCGACCATGGCGTTGTTGGCGCTTTCGGCGGCGATTACGCCTTCGGGATGACCAGTGCCGAACTTGTCGCGATCAGGCGAGAACTTGCGCGACTGGTCATAGGCGAGTAACCCGGCGATCTGGCCACCAACGCCGGGGATCAACCCGATGATGGCGCCGCACACCGTGCCGATCGCCAGCGCACGCTTGTAAAGGAAGGTCTCGCGCAGCGAGGCCATCAGTGGCTGGCGCTCGACGGCCAGCGAGGAAATGCTGGATTGGACCCGGCCCTTGGCGAACATCTCGATCACCTGCGGAATGGCGAAAATGCCGATCAGTGCCGCAATGATGTTGATGCCGCCGGTCAGCGCATCATGGAAGATGAAGCGTTGCG
>CAZYKZ010000194.1:0-4683 GCA_964648175.1 uncultured Anderseniella sp. | reverse complement strand
GGATCATCACCGTGTCGTAGTTGCTGCACGCCTCGTTGATCTTGCGCAGCGGGGCAATGATCGCGTCATCCTCGGCGCGGAAGTTTCCGCGGGTGAGCACGCCTGACTTGTGGGCCGGCACCGGCTCTACCACGATCATGGCCGCACCGCCCTTGGCACGCTCGACGTAATACGCCTTGGTGCGCCGCGACGGCAGGCCGTTCTCGGCCATGTTGTTGGTGTGCGCGCCGAACACAATGCGGTTCTTCAACCGCTTGTGGTTGAGGGTCAAAGGCGAAAAAAGGTGCGGGAAGGGCTGCAACCTACCCTCCTTTGCCATTGTTCAGTGAAGCCGTCCCCTCGGTCACTTTACTGTCATGGTTTCGACACTGATTTGCCAAGCTTTTTTTCAGTCAACAGACGCCATGGCGGTATTGGCCTGTACAAGTTTGCAATCCAGTCAATAAAACTGCGGACTTTCAGGGGCACATACAACCTGCCGGGGTAGAGCGCATGCACGCCAAGCTGGCCTGCCGTCCACCCGGGCAGTACGCGCACAAGCCGGCCAGCCGCCAGATCGGCATGACACAGAAAGTCTGGCTGCAGGGCAAGCCCGGCGCCAGCCAGCGCCATGGCCTGAATGGCGTCTCCATTGTTGGCGAAAGCGGCAGGATTGACCCGGACCGAAGCCTGGCGGCCGTCGGCATGGCTCATGCGCCAGGTTCCCGCATCGCTGGCCAGCGAATAGGCCAGCACCTTGTGCCCGGCAAGGTCATTTGGCGTGTCCGGTGTTCCACTGGCGGCGAGATAGTTTGGGCTGGCGACGCAGACGATCTCCACATCGGCGATGCGCCGGGCGATCAGGCTTGAGTCAGCCAGCCGGGAGATGCGGATGGCGACGTCGAAGCCTTCTTCCACAAGATCCACAAGCCGGTCGTTCAGCGACAGGTCAACGGTGACGTCCGGATTGGCGCGCGTGAAGTCCGGCAAGTGCGGGGCAATGTGGTGCACGCCAAACGACATCGGCACGGACAGGGCGAGGCGGCCATGCGGTGCAAGCCTTTGCAGGCCGGCCGCCCGGTCGGCAGCCTCGAGCTGGGCCAATACGTCCCGGGCGGTCTCGAGGTAGCTTGCGCCAATGGTGGACAGGCTGACCGAGCGGGTGGTGCGGTTGAGCAGCCGCGCGCCGAGATGCGCCTCCAGGTCGGCCACGTGGCGCGAGGCCATGTTGCGCGACATGCCGAGTTCATCGGCAGCCGCGGCAAAGCTGCCCAGTTCGGCAACCCGGACGAATACCTCAATGGCGCGAAGGCGATCCATATTATCTCCTGATGCGGGATAATATGTTTCACAATCTGCTGATTATCTCAACCACCAAACCCGGTACATCTGGCTCATACCAACAACGGCAACGGGCGCCGCCCTGTTGACCAGAACAGAAGGAAGCAAAGTGATGACTGAAACCCAGATGACTGCAAATGGCACTGCCCTGCTCCGCGTGACGCTTGGCGTAGCCGCGCTGGCCCATGGACTGCTCAAGATTTTCGTGTTCACGCTGGCCGGAGCGGCCGGCTTCTTTGAATCGATCGGCCTGCCCGGCTTTCTTGCCTACGTCGTCACCTTTGCCGAGATCATCGGCGGCGTCATGCTGATCGCCGGCTTCCAGACCCGGCTTGCCGCAGCAGCACTGATCCCCGTCCTGCTCGGCGCCACCTGGGCCCATGCCGGCAATGGCTGGGTGTTCTCGAACCAGGGCGGTGGTTGGGAATACCCGCTGTTCTGGGCAATCGCGCTTGGCGCGCAGGCCCTGCTTGGCAGCGGCGCCTATGCGGTGGATGATATGGTCCAGCGCAAGCCGCAGACGGCCTGAAACACACCCTGGATCAAGGAACGACACCATGATCAAGAACATCGACCCCACCCCTGCGCGCCCGGTTTCACCGGGTGCGCGTATCGGCCACGTCCACCTGAAGGTGGCAGACCTTGACCGCGCCATCGGCTTCTATGTCGGCGTGCTCGGCTTCGGGCTGAAGCAGAAGTACGGCACGCAGGCCGCCTTCGTGGCTGCCGGCGACTATCACCACCACATCGGCCTGAACACCTGGCAGAGCAAGGGCGGCAACCCGCCCCCGCCCGGCACGACGGGCCTGTTCCATATCGCCATCCTCTACCCGGAGCGCACAGACCTTGCCGATGCGCTCAAGCGCATCATCGACGCCGGCTACCGGCTGGATGGCGCCTCGGACCATGGCGTTTCGGAAGCACTTTATCTGACCGATCCCGACGGCAACGGCGTGGAACTCTACTGGGACAAGCCCGAAAGCGAATGGCCGGTCGACGAAGACGGTGAACTGCAGATGGTCACCGAGCGGCTCGACCTTGAAGACCTGCTCAAGCAGGCGGCGTAATCGGGCCTGGCGCTCAGGCGCAGACCCGGATCACGTCCGGCGTCTCACCGTTATCGCGCTCGATCTCTATGGTGGCATGGTCGATGTCGTGTTCATCGTGCAACCGGCGGCGCACGGCATCGGCAATTGCCGGTCCGTCTGCGCCGCCCGCCACACGAAGGTGAAGCGTCATCATGCGGCGAGTTTCGGTGAGTTGCCACGCATGCAGGTGATGGGCGACCCTGACGCCTTCGACATTGTTCTCAAGGTCGGCAGCCACCGCTTCAAGGTCGACGTCAGACGGCACGCCCTCCAGCAGGATGTGGCTGCTGTCGCGCACAACCACCCAGGCTGAACGCAGGATGATCAGCGCCACCAGAACGGACAGGATCGGATCGGCCGCCACCCAGCCGGTAAGCAGGATCACCGCAGCCGCCACGATGGCGGCGACCGAACCCAGCAAGTCACCTGCCACGTGCAACAGGGCCGCCTTGATGTTCAGATTGTTCCGGTCCCCCCGGCTGAGCACCCAGAAGGCAGCAATGTTGACCGCGAGACCGGCGATGGCAACGATCAGCATGAGGCCACCGAGCACTTCTACCGGCTGGTTGAGCCGGTGCCAGGCTTCCACGCAGATCCAGATGGCGATGGCGAACAGGGATATGCCGTTGACGAAGGCCACCAGAACCGGAAACCTGCCATAGCCAAAAGACCGCTTCTGATCGGCAGGCCGCCGGGCCAGATGGAAGCCGATCCAGGCCAGCAGCAGGCTGGCGAAGTCGGTCAGCATGTGGCCGGCGTCTGCCAGCAAGGCCAGCGAACCCGACAAAAGCCCGCCAACCACCTCTGCCAGCATGAACAGGCCGGTCAGGAGCGCGGCAAGGCCAACGCTGCGCTGGTTTGCGCCATGAGCGTGATCGTGACTGTGACCCTGTCCCATCAGGGGTAACGTAGCGCGGCAGAAGCGGTTGCGGCAATGGCGCTCAGATCTCCATCGCCTTCTTGCGCCCTTCGTAGATGGCCATGACGGCGGTGCGCGCGGCCACGCTGTCGCCCACCTCGATCATCTCCAGCCCTGAACCGTCCAGTTCGCGCGCAAGCCAGTCGTCTGCCTTGTTGGTGGACGCAATCACCAGCGTGTCGGCTTCGACCACCACGTCGGGTGAGGCGAAGTCGGTAACGACGGCGGCGTTGCCCCGCCACTCCCTCACGGCTGAATCTGTGAAGAATTTCGCGCCGAGCGCCTTCAGCCGCTTGCGGATGGGGATGTCGGCGGAAGTGCGCTCGACCTCCTTGGCGACCATGCCGAGCGGCGTCACCAGCGTCACCTCATGGCCGTTCTCCGCCAGATGCAGCGCCGTGCCAGCCCCCTTCCAGTTGCCGCCTTCATCCAGCAGCACCACCCGCTTGCCGGGCCGGGCCTGACGGGCCATCACTTCCTCCGCCGAGAACACATTGCCGTTCTCAATTCCCGGCAAACGGTCGAGATGAGGAAATGCGCGCTGGAAGCCGTCGCCCGTGGGTTGCGAGCCGGTGGCCATGATCACCACGTCAGCGCCGAACGCCGTCACTTCCTCTGCGTCCACTGGCGTGTTGAGGCGGACTTCCACCTGAAGCTTGTTGAGCTGACGCTCCTGCCAGTCGATATAGTCGATGATCTGGTGACGGCGCGGCTGCATGCCGGCCAGGCGGAACTGCCCGCCCAGCTTGTCGCTCGCTTCGGCCAGCGTGACCCGGTGGCCACGCTCGGCAGCCACACGAGCCGCTTCCAGGCCGGCCGGCCCGCCGCCGACCACGAGCACCTTTTTCGGCTTGTCAGCAGGCGTGAACCGGTCGCCGCCCCACTCGAACTCACGGCCCGCCGACGGGTTGATGAGGCAGGAAATCCAGTAGTCGCGGAAGCGCCTGCCCCAGCACATCTGGTTGCACGACAGGCAGGGGCGGATGTCTTCCGGCCGCCCCTCCTTCGCCTTGTTGGCGAGGTGCGGGTCGGCGATCTGGCCGCGCACGATGGACACTGTGTCGGCCTGGCCGGAGGAGATGACGTACTCGGCGTTCTCGGGCGTGCGAATGTGGCTTTCAGCCTGCACCTTGATGTGCTTGCAGACGCTTTTGAGCGCCTCGGCGTAAGGCGCGCCCAGCTTGTCGGCGAAGAACACGGTGGGGATCAGCCCGGTGAAGTCGAAATAGCTTCCCGTGCCGCAGGTCACGTAGTCGAACAGGGCGCGTTGATCGAACCAGGCCAGCACCTCCTGCGTCGCTTCGATGGACAGCGACGCCTCGATTTCCGGATGCAGGTTGATTGCCAGCCCGATGA
>CAZYKZ010000193.1:0-4688 GCA_964648175.1 uncultured Anderseniella sp. | reverse complement strand
GGCCCCACCAGCGGAAAGCCGATGGCCAGCGGATAGATCATGTAGTGCATTTCAAGGCTGGAGATGAACATGACGATGGCGAGCCCGCCCAAGGCGTAGAACGCGCCAAAGAACAGGCCGAACAAGGGTGCGGCCATGAAATCCTTCACGCCCGCACTGAACGCGGCTTTCAGATCGTCAAACCCGATGGTGCGCACAACCGGCATGGCTGGTGGCATCTGTGCACCGGCATTCGCGTCGCTCGTCATGGCTGTTCCCTCCGCCCATGGATGTCTGGCCGGTTTTCCGGCTCGTGCAACATTGTGAACAAGCCTGTCCAGACGTCAAATGATCTGGATCAACCACCGCTTTCGCGTTCGTTCAGCCCTCGCCGCGCTGTTTGCGCAGCTCCGACCACCAGGCCAGACGCTTGCGGACTTCGCGCTCGAAGCCGCGGTCGGGCGGATCGTAATACTGCTCCCGGCCCATTTCTGGAGGAAAGTAATTTTGGCCGGAGAAGCTGTCCGGCTGATCGGGGTCGTACTTGTAGCCGGAACCGTATTCCTGCTCCTTCATCATCTTCGTGGGCGCGTTGAGAATGATCTTCGGCGGCATCACCGAGCCCGTCTCCTTCGCCCGGCGCATGGCGGCCTTGTAAGCCGTGTAGATGCCAATGCTTTTCGGTGCTGTCGCCAGATAGACGCACGCCTGGGCCAGCGCCAGTTCACCCTCCGGCGAGCCCAGGAAGTCGTAGGTGTCCTTTGCCGCGATGGCCTGCACGATGGCCTGCGGATCGGCAAGCCCGATGTCCTCGTTGGCCATGCGCACCAGCCGCCGGGCGATGAACAAGGGATCCTCGCCCGCCACCAGCATGCGCGCCAGCCAGTAGAGCGCGGCATCCGGGTCGGACCCGCGCACCGATTTGTGCAGCGCCGAGATGAGATTGTAGTGCCCATCCGCCGACTTGTCGTAGACCGGCACCCGGCGCTGGATCGTCTCGGCCAGTTCAGCCGGGCCCAGCGGCATTGCATCTGCATCAACAACCGCGAACAAGTCCTCGACAAGATTGAGGAAATAGCGCCCGTCGCCATCCGCCATGGCGAACAGCTGCTCGCGCGCCTCGTCCGTCACCGGCAGCGGCCGGCCTTCCAATGCCTCGGCCCGCTCAAGCAGGCCGGCCATGGCTGCTGCATCGAGACGGTTGAGCGTCAGCACCTTGGCGCGTGACAGCACGGCGGCATTGAGCTCGAACGACGGGTTCTCGGTGGTGGCCCCCACCAGCGTGATGGTGCCGTCTTCCATCCACGGCAGGAACGAGTCCTGCTGCGCCTTGTTGAACCGGTGGATCTCGTCAACGAAGAGGAGCGTGCCCTGGCCCTGGTCCTTGCGGCGAAGACGGGCCGCCTCAAACACCTTCTTCAGGTCGGCCACGCCGGAATGGATCGCTGAAATCTGCTCGAAGTGAAGACCGGCCTCGCCTGCAAGCAGCCGCGCAATTGTGGTCTTGCCAGTGCCAGGCGGCCCCCACAGGATCATCGAGGTGATGCGCCCCGATGCGATCATGCGCGCGATCAGGCCTGAAGGCCCGGTCAGGTGCTCCTGCCCCACCACCTCGGCAAGGGACTTCGGCCGCAGCCTGTCCGCCAGCGGGCGCGGTGCGCTGTCTTCAAGTCCGGCAGCCTCGAACAGAGAGCTCATGTGCGTGCAGGTCAGCCTCCGAAGCTGCGCCGGATGAGCCGGCCCTTGCGAATGATGCCAACGTCCCAGTAGCCAACCCGGCTGCCCAGCGCGGTTTCCAGTTCGGCAACCGACTTTGGCCGGTAGTCGTTCACCTCCGCGATGATGTCGCCCCGCCGGAAGCCGAAGCGGCGTCCCAGGGACTGGCCCTCGTCTGCGATCACGACGCCTTCGGCCGTTGTCGGCAGGCCCAGTTCATCGGCGACGGCTGGCGAAATGTTCATCACCTCGAGGCCGGTGAAGGGCGTGCGCCCGCCGATGGTGCGGGTATTGCGTGGCGGGATCTCGGGCGCGGCGATCAGCTTGAGCTTGGTGCGGTAGGTCTTGCGCTTGCGCTGGAACACCAGATCGGCCGTATCGCCGATGGACAGCGTGGCGAGACGGAAATTGAATTCCTGCGCAGTTGCGAGATCGCGGCCGTCCAGCTTGAGCAGCACATCGCCTCGTTCCACGCCCGCGGCAAGCAGCGGGCTGCTGGAATGCAGGTTGGCCACGAGCGCACCCTTCGGCCGGTCAAGCCCCAGCGCGGAAGCAATGTCGCCGGTCATGTCCTGCAGGTCTGCACCGGTCCACGGCCTGACGATGCGGCTGGCGCCGGCCAGCGACTGTTCGATCACCGAGCGCACCATGTTGACCGGAATGGCGAAACCGATGCCGTTCGAGCCGCCGGAACGGGAGAAGATCGCCGTGTTGATGCCGATCAGGCGGCCGTTCATGTCCACCAGCGCACCACCGGAATTGCCAGGATTGATCGCTGCATCGGTCTGGATGAAGAACTGGTAGGACGACACGCCCACGCGGGTACGCGCCAGCGCCGACACGATGCCGGAGGTCACGGTCTGGCCCACGCCGAACGGATTGCCGATGGCCAGCACCAGGTCGCCCACCTCGATGGCGTCGCTGTCGCCCAGCGGCACCGGCACCAGCGGCTCGCCGTCGTCTGGCTGGATGCGCAGCACCGCGAGGTCGGTGCGTTCGTCCTTGAGGATGAGTTCGGCGTCGAACTCACGATTATCGTGCAGAACGACGCGGATCTCCGTACCATCCTGGATGACGTGGTTGTTGGTGACGATGATACCGGAAGAATCCACGATCACGCCGGAGCCGAGCGAGTTCTGTGCGCGCTGGCGCGGACGGCCGCCAAACAGCTCGTCACCGAAGAACCGGCGGAAGAACGGGTCTGCACCAAATGGCGAGCGGCCCTGCGTGGTCACGATGCGCTTGGCATAGACGTTGACGACGCCCGGTGCGGTATCGCGCACGACGGGCGCGAAGGACATCGATATTTCCGCACGCGACTGCGGCACCTGCTGCGCCTGCGCCGTGCCTGTCACAAGCGCCGGCAACACCAGCATCAACATGGCCGCAAGGTACAAGAAACTGGTTGGTTTGCGCATCGGTCAAAGAATCCCTGTCGTGGATGCAAAAGTCCGGCGCACCCTATCAACTCGAACCGGATAGGCCAAGGAAACCGGACCGCCTTGCACAGGCTTCAGCGCCGGTCCACCTTGGTGGACAGGATGACGGCGGACTCCGTATCGGTGACGCCCTCGATCAGCCCGATTTCATCAAGCAACTGGTCGATCCGCTCGGTCGTCTGCGCCCGTACGATGGCGATCAGGTCGTACTTGCCTGAAACGGTGTAGAGGGTTTCAACCTGCGGCATACGGGTCAGCGCCCGCACCACGTCATTGGTTCTGCGCGGTTCGATGCTTAACGCCACATGGGCTTGAATTCCCGGTGAAATTCCAGCCTTTCCAAGCCGCACGCCGTAGCCGGCGATGACCCCCGCGTCTTCGAGACGTTTGAGCCGGTCCTGAACGGTCGTTCGCGACACTCCAAGCCGGCGGGCAAGCTCCGCCACCGCCATGCGCGCATCGGTTTGCAGCAGCGCGATCAGTTCTTCGTCCTTCGAGGTGAGGTTCATGGTCATATCGCCGACAGTTTCGTCATATTGACGACTATACGGTGTTCTGACGGCAGTTTCACGTCTTTTTACCGGCCTCGCATGCCGGCAATATGATTCCAGTTAAACCTCCTATGCACTGGGGAGACTGGATAATGACCTTCGCACGCCCACAACATCTGCCTGCCGCCGTATCCGGCGCCCCTGCCCGCCGTGCCGCTAACAGCCTGGACGTGGCTGCCATGCCGGCGCAGGAACGGCCGGTCTTCTGCATCAGCCCTTCGGCATTGCAGGCGCAGGCAAAGCTGTTTCTCGACGGCTTTCCGGGCGAGGTTGCTTATGCGGTGAAGGCCAACCCGGGCGACGAGGTCATCAAGGCCCTGCACGCCGGCGGCATCGAGGTGTTCGACGTAGCCTCGACTGTCGAGATGGCCACGGTGACGCGCCTGTGCGGCAAGGTCGAGCTTCACTACCACAACCCCGTCAAGTCGCTCGCGGAAATCGCAACCGCGTGGCACACGTTCGGCGTGCGCCGCTTTGCTGCCGACTGCCGCGAGGAAATCAGCAAGATTGCCCAGGTCGCAGGTCATGCCAGCGGCGCCGAAGTGGCAATCCGCTTCCGCCTGCCCTCGCTCAAGGCATCCGTGCACGACTTTTCGTCCAAGTTCGGCGTCAACCCCGCCGAGGCAGTTGACCTGGTCCGGTTCGCGGTGCTGAACGGCTTCGTGCCGGTGCTGACATTCCACCCGGGCTCCCAGTGCACCGACCCGCAAGGCTGGGTGCGCCACATCGAGGCCGCAGCAAGCATCGCTTGTGACGCAGGCATCACCCTGACGAAGCTGAATGTGGGCGGCGGTTTCCCGTCACGCTACGCAGCCAGCCGCGCCCCGCGCATGGACATGATCTTCAACGCCATCCGCGATGCGGCAACGGCAGCGTTTGGAAGCGATGTGCCCGCGCTGGAATGCGAACCGGGCCGCGCCCTGTGCGCACCGGGCGTGTCGCTGCAAACCCGCGTCAAGCTGGTGCGCCGGTCGACCGGCGACGTGTTCCTCAATGACGGCAT
>CAZYKZ010000192.1:1719-4712 GCA_964648175.1 uncultured Anderseniella sp. | reverse complement strand
GGACACCCAGTTGCCGTAGTCCACGGCAGCGCCGCCGGCCATCATCAGCGGCACGACGGCCATTGCCACCACGATTGCCATGTTGCCGGACTGGTCCTTCCAGAACCGGCTCGTCAGTCCCTGGCGGGCCTTGTTTGCAAACTGCTTGATCATCGCCTTGTCTCTCCGTTCAGACGATTGCGGGGCAGTTGCCTGTCTCGATTCACGAGGGGAGGGCACCTTCCCGGTATTTGACGGCAATATACGCACGCCAAATATTCGGTGGTGGAAACTTTGGGGAGATAGGAAAAAACCGGTAAACAGCTGGTAGAAATATGTCTTTCCGGTGTATTCAGTTTGAGATCTGCTTGAGAATAGTTTTGTCATGACATCAGATCAGACCGGATCGCCAGCAGATCAATTCCTGCAGGTGATGAGCATCGTCACAGATGATCCGGTTGGGATTGCCTGATGAATCGTACCTGATGCCAGTCATGTCCAGCGGCATGACTGGACAGGGATGGCTTGGGTCCGGCGCTGTTGCTGGATAGTGGCCATTGCTGATCTCACGCGCAATCCACCTCGACCAGCGGCAGGGTTGGCCGGGCGGCCTGAACTATTGTACGTGCGGGTGTCTTGGCGTGATCTGGCGGCTGTGCCGGAATGGATCACCTTGCGTCAGGCATAGCTGTCGTATCCCGATGGACCGGCTTCAAGCAGCCTGCGCAGGCGGGTGATGGCGTCTTCCAGGGCCGCCCGGTCGGGCAGGGTGGAAAAGGCGATGCGAACATGGTGTGTCGATGGGGCTGCCTGGGTAAACCTGAACTCGTCGTCTCCGTCTATCAGGATGCCGGCGTCGCGGGCGGCGGATACGAACAGGCTCGAGCGCCATGGTTCGGGGAGCTTGAGCCAGATGAACGGGCAATTGTCGTGGCTGGCGAAGTGGTAGCCTTCCAGCAACGTTCGCACCAGCTTCAACCGCGCAGTTGTTTCAGCCCGAACCTCACGGGTTACCTGATCGGCCTCTCCGCTGAGCACCATGCGCGCCGCGGTCTCGGCCAGCAGGAATGGCATGCCGCCTGTCACCATCTTGTGCGCCACCGGAACCGAGCCCGAGAAGCCGGGCGGACATGATACCCATCCGGCGCGCAGGCCTGCCGCAACCGCTTTCGACAGGCCGGACAGGTGGAAGGTGATTTCGGGAGCCAGCGCGGCCAGCGGCGGAGGCGTTCCGTCCAGGCGGGCGCCGTAGATGTTGTCCTCGATGATGCGCACGTTGTGCTTGCGGGCGACTGCAGCCAGCCGTTCGCGGCCGGATGCCGGCATGACTGCGGACGTCGGGTTGTGGATAGTAGGGATCACGACAAGCGCCTTGGGGTGCTGGTTGGCGCACAGGTGGTCGAAAGCGTCCACGTCGAGGCCGTCGTCTGCCATCGGCACGGCGACTGGCCGGCGGCCGATGAGGCTGACTGCGCGGGCAATCGAGGCATAGGTGAGGCCTTCAAAGGCAACCTTGTCTCCCGGTGAGGTGATGGCGCCGATCACTGCCATCATGCCCGCGTGCACGCCGAGCGTGGGCACGATGTTTGAGCTTTCGGGGATCCAGCCGCCGGTTGCCAGCCAGTTCGCCCCGGCTTGCTGCCACTCCGGCTTCAGCGAGCGGATGTAGTCGGTCGTGCGGGTGGGGTAGGCGGCCATGATGTCGGACACGTGGCGCGCGATCAGGGCAGCCTGACCTATTTCCACCGCGCTTGTGGAATCCAGCCGCAGCTTGCCCGGCATGATCGGGCTGCCGTCCGGCGCGATGTCCGAAGGTGCACCCGTTTCGGCCGCCGCCTCGCGCTGCGTCTTGGCGTAACCGGGCAGGGGCTGTCGGACGGGCGAGGAAGCCAGGGCGCCCGAGGCGTCGCGGACATAGGTGCCGCGGCCCACCTCGCCGGTTACCAGGCCGCGCTCGCGGGCCAGGGCATAGGCGCGCCCGACAGTGCCGATGGTGACGCCGATGTCGAAGGCGAGGTTGCGCTGGGGCGGCAGTTTTTCGCCGGGCTGCAATACGCCGTCATCAATGTCGCGCTGCATTGCATCGGCGATCTCCACATAGAGCGGGGCACCGGTTCGGGGCAGGTCGGGAAGCCAATTTGTCATGGTGACAATAATTACATTGAATCAGGATTTCGTGCAATGCATGTATTGTCACCGTCAAAATTGACTCGCAAAACCCAGGAAAGGAGGTTGGCAATGAGTGCAATTGATACAATTCTCGGCAGGATGACCGGCAAGGCTTTCGATCAGACGGGCCGGGCGCCGGTAACGGTTGTGTCGCTGTGGCGCCGCGCCTGCCGATGGTACCTGCGGTGGAGCGAGTTTCATCGTACGCGCGCCCAGCTTCGAAACCTGACCGACAGCGAACTGGCCGACATCGGCATCTCGCGCGAGCAGGCCGACGCAGAGGCCAACAGTCCGATGCGTTTCCGCTTCTAGGTGTTCCCTGAGCGCCGCCGGCTGATTGCCACGAGGCCTGCCATGAGCAGGATGAGCAGGGTGATCATGCCGGCGGCAATCACCAGTACGGCTGGCCAGCCCAGCTTGCCCGCGTCAAGGATCGGGTAGATGAACTTGCCGGTCGCGGCGCCAAACAGAAGACTGGCTGACAGGTAAGCCACCGGCCAGATCATCCATTTCCAGATGCGGTCGAGGGTCAATTGCCTTTGTGGCCGTGTGGTCCACCACCATGCAAGGCAAAGGGGCGGGGCGATGAAGTGCAGCATTGCGTCCGGCACCTGCTGCGCCAGCGTCAGCGGCAGCTCGCCGTACAGCATGGTTGCGTAGATGATCCCCACGAACAGGATGTAGGCGGTGACGGCAGTGCGCACGCCTGGCCGCGTGAAGAAGCGTGTCACCGGGTTTTTGGCGACAACCAGCGAAGACCAGTACACCGCCACGACCATCAGGTTTGTCAGGATGGTGAAATAGGCCAGCATGGCGATGGCGGACGAGCCCCAGTCCATGCCCAT
>CAZYKZ010000192.1:0-1619 GCA_964648175.1 uncultured Anderseniella sp. | reverse complement strand
GGGTGGGGCATCATGCCGATGACGTTGCCAGCCTCGTTCATGATGCCGGCAATGTCGTTGATGGCGCCGTTGGGGTTGGTGCCGCCTGCATAGCGGAAGACGACCCGGCCATTGTCTTCCAGCGCCTTGAGGGTGTCAGCGTCGGCGAAATAGTTGCCATCATGGTGCGCGACGGGGCAGGTGACCACATCGCCCTTGCTCATGTTGCGGGTGAAGAACGTGGTGTTGTTCTCCACGCTCAGGCGAACGGTGCGGCAGACGAACTTCAACCCCGCATTGCGCATCAGCGCGCCGGGCAGAAGCCCGGACTCGGTCAGGATCTGGAAGCCGTTGCACACGCCAAGAACGAGGCCCCCGCGGGCGGCGTGCGCGACGATTGCCTTCATTACCGGCGAGCGGCCGGCGATGGCGCCGCATCGCAAATAGTCGCCGTAGGAGAAGCCGCCTGGAACGACCACGAGGTCGGTGCCTGCGGGCAGTGCGGTCTCGGTGTGCCACAGCTTGCTAACCTGCGCCCCGGCGCCGCGCTCAAGGGCCCGGACCATGTCATTCTCACGGTTGATGCCGGGGAACACGACGACTGCCGCCTTCATTGGGTAGTCTCCTTGGGCGTGGCCTTGATGGAGGCCAGATAGCGCTGGAATTCGGTGATCTGGGTGTCGTCCAGATCGGACGAGTTGCGGGCAAGGCCTGCGATGAGCACATCCTTGTTGCGCAGGAACGTGGCGTAGAAAAACTCCGTCCTCAGCGTGCTTTCCGCCACCATGGAGCAAACGGGCAGCAAGTTGGCCTGCGGCTGGCGGCCGCCGGAAATGCGCCTGCCTTCCTTCTCCAGCACCGGAGCCAGTCCCTGGAGCACCGTGCAGGGGTCGAGCTTTCCGCCGCTGGCGCCGGGCGGCGCCGGGCCGATCTTCACCTGGATCAGTCCGTGGGTGCCGTCAGGCCGGATGTCGAATTTCTGATCGAGCGTCAGCTGGCCTTCGGAAGCGGATTGCCAATGCGCGGGAGCTTCCGCAGTTACGATGTAGGTCTTGTCGCCGACCGGCATCTCCAGGTTCACCGGCCGAAGGTCGAGCGCGATGGCGCCGCCTGCCGTCAAAATCAGCAGCAGGGCCGCCGTGCCTGTCGCGGAACTCACTGATCGGCTGGCAAGACGGTTCAGCATCAGACGATTTCGACCCGGTAGTTCTCGATCACGGTATTCGCCAGCAGCTTTTCGCACATGGCTTCAACGGCCTTCTTGGCCTCGTCCTCGGACTTGGCGTCCACGTCGAGCTCGATGAACTTGCCCTGACGGACATTGTCCACGCCGGCAAAGCCGAGGCCGCTCAAGGCGCCTTCAATTGCCTTGCCCTGCGGGTCCAGCACGCCGTTCTTGAGGGTGATGATCACCTTGGCTTTCATGTCGCGTCTCTTCGGTAGTTGGGTGCAATGCTCTGGAATGGGGCTGCCGGTGGCGTGTCAGGACTTGACCAGCTTCGGCTTCACCGGCGGCAACGGCTCGTTCTCGTTCAGGATGCCAAGGCGGCGGGCGACTTCCTGGTAGGCTTCGACGAGGCCGCCAAGGTCGCGGCGGAAACGGTCCTTGTCCAGCTTCTCCTGGGTCTTGAAGTCCCACA
>CAZYKZ010000191.1:0-4742 GCA_964648175.1 uncultured Anderseniella sp. | reverse complement strand
GGGGCGAGCTTCTTCAGCCAGATCAACCTGCTGGTGCCGGTGGCGGGCGTGGCGTGGTCGGCGGTCCTGCTGGCGGAGCGTCCGGGGCTCAATGCGCTTGCCGCGCTCGGGCTTATCGTATTAGGCATAGTCATCGCACGCGGCGGTCTGGCGCTTGGCGCCCGCACGCCCGCTGCCGAACAGGAAAGTGTTGGAACATGAATGCATCTCAGCCAGCCTCGGCCTACTTCCTCGAAGAGAAGAAGGATCCGATCGAAAGCCACACCCTGTCCATCGTGGTGGACAACGAGCCGGGCGTGCTGGCCCGCGTGATCGGCCTGTTCTCAGGGCGTGGCTACAACATCGAGAGCCTGACGGTGTCGGAGACCGAGCACGAGGCGCATGTGTCGCGTATCACCATCGTGACCTCGGGCACGGCTGAGGTGCTGGTGCAGATCAAGGCGCAGCTTGAGCGCATGGTGCCGGTGCACTCGGTTGCCGACCTTACGGTGATCGGCGATGCCATCGAGCGCGAACTGGCGCTGATCAAGGTGGCGGGCCAGGGCGAGCACCGGGTCGAGGCGCTGCGGCTGGCCGATGCGTTCCGCGCGCGGGTGGTGGACGTTACCAACAACTCGTTCGTGTTCGAGCTCACCGGCAAGACCCGAAAGGTGGAGCAGTTCATCGCGCTTATGAAGCCGCTGGGGCTGCAGGAAGTGGTGCGCACCGGCGTCACCGCCATCAGCCGCGGCCCGGAGGCCATGAAGATTTGACCACGAAGCTGTCGGTCAACGTCAACGCGATTGCGCAGCTGAGAAACCGGCGCGACCTGCCGTGGCCATCGGTTGTCGGGCTGTCGCGCATTGCGCTGGAGGCGGGTGCATGGGGCATTACCGTTCACCCGCGGCCGGACGAGCGCCACATCCGCCGCTCTGACGTAGTGCCGCTGGCGCAGTTGGTGGCCGAGTTTCCGCACGCCGAGTTCAATATCGAGGGCTATCCGGACGAGCGGCTGGAAGAGATCGTGGCAGAGGCGAGGCCTCACCAGGTGACGCTGGTGCCGGACGATCCCTCGCAGGCAACCTCCGACCACGGCTGGGATTTCGCCGCCAAGCACAACTTCCTCAAGCCCATCGTGGCGCGGCTGAAGGGCATGGGCGCGCGGGTTTCGCTGTTTGCTGATGCAGACGCTTCCACCATCACCATCGCGCGGGACACCGGTGCTGATCGCGTCGAGCTCTACACGGGTCCCTATGGTGGGACGTACGATGATCCTGCCGCCCGCGGCCGGGAACTGGACAAGCTGCAAGCGGCAGCGGAAGCGGCGCGCGCTGCCGGGCTTGAGATCAATGCCGGCCACGACCTGACGGTGGAGAACTTGCCGCCGTTGCTGAGCCGGGTTCCGTTCATTGACGAGGTGTCCATCGGCCACGGACTGACGGCGGATGCCCTCATCCATGGCATGGCGGAAACCGTGCGCCGTTTCCGGGCCGCGTGCGGCGAAAACCTGTAATCACTTTCATTCTCCCGACATGGGCTGTTAGCATTGTTGCCCGGCGGGCGGCCGGCAAGCAGATGCGGTGCGCAAGACATGACGATTGAACAGGTGATCGTGTTCTCGATCATCGCCGCGGCCATGGCGATGTTCCTGTGGGGGCGCATCCGCTATGACGTCGTCGCCATCATGGCGCTGCTGGCCGGTGTCTATGCCGGCGTGGTGCCGGCAATGGCGGCATTCACGGGGTTTGCGCACCCGGCTGTCGTTACCGTTGCGGCTGTGCTGATAATCTCGCGCGCCCTGCAGAATTCCGGCCTCGTCGACCAGCTGGCCCGAATGCTCGCGCCGACGCGGCGGTCCACAACGCTTCAGGTGGCGGCTTCGAGTGCGCTGGGCGCACTGCTGTCGAGCTTCATGAACAACGTGGGCGCGCTGGCGCTGATGCTGCCGGTGACCTTGCGCAACGCGGTGAAGGCGCGCCGATCGCCGTCGCTGGTGCTGATGCCGTTGTCCTTCGCCACGCTGCTCGGCGGCATGGTCACGTTGATCGGCACGCCGCCCAACATCGTCATCTCCACCTTCCGGCAGGACCTGATGGGCGAACCGTTCCAGATGTTCGACTTTGCCCCTGCCGGACTGGCGGTGTGCATCGGCGGCATAATCTACCTGTCGTTCATTGGGTGGCGGCTGCTGCCTGAACGGATTGCCCCGCGCAAGGCGGCGGCGCTGACCGGCGTGGAGCGCTATTCGTTCGAAACAGGCTTGCCGGAGGATTCTCCATTGGTGGGCACCCGGGTGCGTGAACTGGAAGCTGCCTGCGAGAACGAAGTCACGGTACTCGCCATCATCCGCAACGGCATGCGGCGGCTTGCGCCGTCGGGCAGCGAGCGGTTCCGGCCCGGCGACATGCTGATCATCGAGGGCGATCCTGTCGTCATCAACCCGCTGGCGGACGGGCGGCGGCTGATGAAGCTCGGCACGCCGGAGGCAGGCAATGACCGGCTGAGGTCAGACGACGTACAGATCGTAGAGGCGGTGGTGATGCCGGACTCCGTGCTGGAAGGGCGCAACATGCGGGCCGTGCGCATGCATGCCCGCTACGGCGTCAACCTGCTGGCGGTGTCGCGCGAGGGCAAGTCGCCCATAGCCCGGCTCAAGAACATCCGCTTCCGCACCGGCGACGTGCTGCTGATGCAGGGGGAGGCGGAGCAGATGGACGTCGCGCTCAAGTATCTCGGTTGCATGGTGCTGGCCAATCGCGGGCTTCAGCCCTTGCGCGGCGGCACGCGGGCATGGTTGCCTGCGCTGATCTTCGCGACAGCCATTGCCGTGGCGGCGCTCGGCCTCGTACCGGTGCCGATCGCATTCGTCAGCGCCTGCCTGGTGCTGGTGCTGACCTCGTGCATCTCTGTCAACGAAATCTACAGCGGCATCGAGTGGCCGGTGCTGATCCTGCTTGGCGCCATGATCCCGATCGGACAGGCACTGGAGGCAACCGGCGGTACGGGCCTCATTGCAGGCGTCATCATCGATGCGGCTGGCGGCTTGCCGGTGTGGGCGGTTTTGGCGCTGCTGATGCTGACGTCGATGTGGATTTCCGACATCATTCCCAACGCCACGACCGCCATCCTGATGGCGCCAATCGGAGCTCGCGTTGCGGCTGGGCTGGAGGCGAACCCGGACGCCTTCCTGATGGCGGTGGCGGTAGGCGCTGCCGCACCGTTCCTGACGCCCATCGGTCACCAGTCCAACACGCTGGTGATGGGGCCGGGCGGCTATCACTTCACCGACTATGCCCGCATGGGGCTGATCATGGAGCTGCTCGTAGTGGCGCTGGCTACGCCCGCCATCTGGTGGTGGTGGCTGATGTAGGCTTTCTCGCTTTGGCAACGCTTGCAATCGGCAAGCGGGTGCGCTAGAAGCGCCGTACTGTACGGTACGGTACGGCGTTGAGGAGTGGTCAGTCAGTGGCGGTTGCGGCAGCAGCACAATCATCGCAGCGCGAGAGCGTTGAGGGTGAGGAGTTCTCTCCACGCCAGCGCGAGGTGCTGGACGCGGTGCTGGCCTTGATGCTGGAGGAGGGCGACAGCTTTTCCATGGCCGCCGTGGCGTCGAAGGCAAGCTGCTCCAAGGAAACCCTCTACAACTGGTTCGGCGATCGCGACGGGCTGCTGGCCGCCACTGTCCGCTGGCAGGCGTCGAAGGTGCGGCTTCCGTCGCCGGAGCGGACCGACCTCGACCGGTCAAGCCTTGAGGCGCGGCTGGCCGACTTTGCCGAAAGCTGGCTGACGGTGCTGACGGGCGAGGTATCCATCGCGCTCAATTCGCTCGCCGTCGCCCATGCAAAGTCGGCCAAGAGCCCGCTGGGCAAGACCGTGCTCGACAATGGCCGCTTCGCCATAGGCCGCCGGGTGAAACCCGTGCTGGAGATGGCGCGAGAGGCCGGGCTCATCAGTTTCGATGATACCGAGGAGGCATTCCGTACCTTCTTCGGCCTGGTGGTGCGCGACGTGCAGATCCGCGCGCTGCTGGGCGATAGGCCGTTGCCGAGCCCACAACAGATCCGACGCGAGGCCGAGGCCGCGGCAAGACAGTTTCTCACGCTTTATGGCGTGGGCGAGTAGACCGACGAGACGAAACGCAACAGGGAAAGGAACGAACCGATGCGCGTTTATTATGATCGTGATGCAGACGTAAACCTGATCAAGGGCAAGAAGGTGCTCATCGTGGGTTATGGCTCGCAGGGCCGTGCGCACGCGCTGAACCTGAAGGATTCCGGCGTCAAGGAAATCGCCACGGGCCTGCGTGCGGGCTCTGCGACCGCCAAGAAGGCCGAGGCCGATGGCGTCAAGGTGATGACGGTGGCAGAAGGCGCTGCCTGGGCCGACCTGATCATGATGGCCGCTCCCGACGAGCTGCAGGCCGACATCTGGAAGGCCGACATCGAAGCCAACATCCGTGATGGCGCGGCGATTGCCTTCGCGCACGGCCTCAACGTGCACTTCAAGCTGATCGAGCCGAAGTCCACCATCGACGTCGTCATGATCGCGCCGAAGGGCCCCGGCCACACGGTGCGCGGCGAGTTCCTCAAGGGCGGCGGCGTGCCGTGCCTTATCGCCATCGACCACGATGCCTCCGGCAACGCCCATGACCTGGCGCTGTCCTATGCCTGCGGCGTTGGCGGCGGCCGCTCGGGCGTCATCGAGACGACCTTCAAGGAAGAGTGCGAAACCGACCTGTTCGGCGAGCAGGTGGTGCTGTGCGG
>CAZYKZ010000190.1:0-4749 GCA_964648175.1 uncultured Anderseniella sp. | reverse complement strand
GCAGCGATCCCCGCCGACGCCATCTCGCGGCCTGATCTTGCCATGGTGGCCAACCTGTACCCGGACACCTATCACCTCATCGCCCGGCGCGATGCAGGCATCAGGTCCGTTCGCGACCTGGTCGGCAAGCGGGTGGGCCTGCCGGCCATCACCTCGTCGGAGTACCGCTCGTTCTGGTACATCATCGACCAGTACACCGTTCAGCCAGAGCGCTTTACCGCACGCGCCTTTGATCAGGACGATGCGATCATCGCGCTGCGCAACCGTGAGATCGACGCCATGTTCGTCATGCGCGCGCCCGGCAACCGCCGCTTGAAGTGGCTGGCGGACGCCGCACAGATCGACATTGTCGAAATCGACCAGGCTGCCGCCATGCAGGTCAAGCGGCCGGCGCTGAAGCAGATGACGCTGGCAAAAGGCGTCTACTCGGGAACGCCGGCCATCCCCGAGCGCGATATCGCCACCGTCGCGGCAGATCGCATCCTCGTCACCCGCAACGCAGTGCCGGACGAGGTGGTGCGCCGCGTCACCGCCACGCTGTTCGAGAACCAGCGCGAACTTTCATTGTCCTCCCGGCTAGCCGGCTTCGTGAGCCAGCCGCAACTCAGCGGCGCCACGCTGCTGCCGGTTCATCCCGGCGCAGTTGCCTTCTACAATCGTGACCAGCCGAGCTTCTTCCAGGAAAATGCCGAACCCATCGGGGTCACGGTATCGGTCGCCGCCATCCTTGCGTCGCTGCTGCTGTGGGCAAAGCGGCGCTGGGAGGAAGGCCAGAAGGGCCGTATCGATGTCTACAATCTGGACCTGCTGAAGGTCACCGAGACTGCGCGGAACTCGGCCTCTGCAAAGGAGCTGGCCGGGCTGCGCACCGGCCTGTTCGAGATGCTGGACCAGGTGGTTCATGACCTGGACAAGGACAAGATCGATGGTCAGGGTTTCCAGTATTTCGCCTTCACCTGGCGGGTCGCACTGGATGCGATAACGGCCCGGCAGGCTGAACTGGACGCCAAGTCCGGAAATTCCAGAAGAAAATCCGGCAAATTATCCACGGAAGTATAGTGGATTCTGTGGTCAATTTGTTTTACCAATTGCCCGGAACAAGGGCCGAGGGCTGACACCATGACGACGATTACCTGCATCGAGGATCTCCGCAAGCTGGCCCAGCGCCGGGTGCCGCGCATGTTCTACGACTACGCGGATTCAGGCTCCTACACGGAGAGCACCTACCGCTCCAACGAGAGCGACTTCTCGAAAATCAAGCTCCGCCAGCGGGTTGCAGTCGACATGGACAACCGCACCACGAAGACCACCATGATCGGCGAACAGGTGGCGATGCCGGTAGCCCTCGCTCCGACCGGCCTGACTGGCATGCAGCACGCAGATGGCGAGATCCTGGCGGCGAAGGCGTGCGAGAAGTTCGGCGTTCCATTCACCTTGTCGACCATGTCGATCTGCTCGATCGAGGACGTGGCCGAACACACCAGCAAGCCGTTCTGGTTCCAGCTGTACGTCATGCGCGACCGTGACTTTTCGAAAAACCTGATCAGCCGCGCCAAAGCCGCAGGATGTTCGGCGCTGGTGCTCACGGTTGACCTGCAGATTCTCGGCCAGCGCCACAAGGACGTGAAGAACGGCCTGTCAGCCCCGCCCAAGCCGACAATCGCGAACATGATCAACCTGGCCATGAAGCCACGCTGGTGCCTCGGCATGCTGGGCACGCAGCGGCGTACGTTCCGCAACATCGTCGGCCACGCCAAGGGCGTCGACGACATGTCGTCCCTGTCGAGCTGGACCAACGAACAGTTCGATCCAAAGCTCAACTGGAAGGACCTTGAGTGGATCAAGAAGGAATGGGGCGGCAAGCTGATCCTCAAGGGCATCATTGACCCGGAGGACGCGAAGAAGGCCTTGAGCGTCGGTGCTGACGCCATCGTGGTCTCCAACCATGGCGGCCGCCAGCTTGACGGCGCCATCTCTTCCATCGCCGCCCTCGGGCCAGTGGTCGACGCGGTCGGCGACAAGGTCGAGGTGCACATGGATGGCGGCATCCGCTCAGGACAGGACGTGCTTAAGGCAAAGGCCCTCGGTGCGCAAGGCACCTATATCGGCCGCGCCTTCCTGTATGGCCTCGGCGCCATGGGCGAGGAAGGCGTGACCAAGACGCTGGAGATCATCCAGAAGGAGCTCGACATCACCATGGCGCTGTGCGGCATGCGCGACGTCAACGACCTGTCGCGCGATAACCTGCTGCTGCCGGACAGGTGGTGGTAAGCACCGATCCGCCGGCCGAGCGCCCCGCAGATCTGTTGCGCTGCAACGCCTAATGCCCGCCGCCGAGGCTCGCCGGAGGCGCCTTGGTCAGTTCCGGCACCTTTTGCGCGGGCGGGGTGTTGCGTGACCGGCCGGTGCGCACGATGCCATCGATCACCGTCATGCCAACGCCCGGCAGGTTGCCGAGCTGGATCGACTCCAGCATGGTCTTGCCCGGCGCATGCTGGGCCTGGTCAACGAGAACGAAGTCGGCGGCACGGCCCACCTCGACGATGCCGCAATCCAGAGACCGGCGGCGCGCGGTGTTGCCGGTGCCAAAGCACCAGGCGTCTTCCGCCTTCACGTTGCCCAGCGACGACAACATGGCAATCATGCGCAAGATGCCAAGCGGCTGCACGCCCGAGCCTGCAGGTCCGTCAGTGCCGAGAATGATCTGGTCGAGCTTGCCCAGCTCGCGCGCGGTATTGAGCGTGAGAAGGGCTGCCCGCTCGTTGCCGTTGTGCACGATTTCCAGCGCGGCCTTGCAGTTCTCGCACAGGCACTTGATCTGGTCGTCCGGCAGCGCGGAATGCCCGCCATTGATGTGACCCACCACGTCGGTGCCGGTTTCCAGCACCATGTCGGCATCGATGAGCCCGGAACCGGGGATCGACGGGCCGCCAGTGTGGATGGTGGACTGGATGCCATACTTGCGCGCCCAGGACACCATCTGGCTCGCCGTCTTGCCGTCCTTCACCGTGCCGAGACCCACCTCACCAAGGAACTTCACGCCTGCTGCGGCGAGTTCCTTGAAGTCGTGCTCCTCCATGCCGTGCTCGATCACCGGCGCGCCGGCCAGCACCTTGACGCCTGACGGACGGAAATTGTCGTACCAGCGCTGGGCGGCAATCGACATGGCCTTGAGCCCGATGATGTCCTTGGGCCGGCCCGGCATGTGCACCTCGCCGGCCGAGATCATGCAGGTGACGCCGCCGTGCAGGGTGGAGTCGATCCAGTTGAGCTGCTGCTGGCGGGGCGTGTAGTCGCCCACCACCGGGTGCACGTGGCTGTCGATCAGGCCGGGCGACAGGGTCGTGCCATGCGCGTCCACCTCGGTCGTCGCGCCCGACGTGTCGAGATCCTTCTCCTTGCCGATGGCGGTGATTCTGCCGTCCTCGGCAATCACGCAATCGGCATCGAGGATCGGTTCCTCCATGCGGCCGGTGAGGATCATGCCGATATTGCGGATGACGAGTTTCGAGCTTGAGGACATGGGTCACGTTTCCCGGGAGCTTGTCAGGTAAGTTTCTTCAGCAGGTCTATGAGCTGGGCATGTTCGGCATCGTTCAGCCCGGAGACCGTGCGCGCGGTAATCTCGACCGCCTTGGCGGCAGCAGCGCGATACTCACGTTCACCTTCGGGGCTGAGCGACAGGTAGATGCGGCGCTGGTCGCGGCCGTCGCGCCGGGTGGCGATGAGCCCGCGCTTGCGCAGCCTGTCAACCACCCCCTTGATGGTGGCCGCATCCATGGATGCATGACGGCCCAGCTCGTTCTGGGAGAGCGGCCCGGACTCGGCCAGCTTGGCCAGCGCGGCGAACTGCGTGGGCGTAAAGTCAGGCAGCAAGGATGAGAAGATGGCCAGGTGGCGCTGCTGGGCGCGGCGCAACAGGTAGCCCACCTGCTCATCCAGCCGGTAGCGGGCATTTTCGGCGGTGTCGGGATCGGCCTTCGCTGCGCTCATGACCGTAAAGTCTGGCAGCAAACGCAGCCAATTGCAATTTGTTGGCACGCATATGGAATTGGTGTCGCGTCGCCTGTGAACCCGCATTGGTCGCATGGCTGATTGACTCGACTTTCGGGCCGGTGCTACCGGTTGCAGTGTTCAAGGTTCTTCATCCGCGGGATCGTCATGCCCGCGGTGAAGCGAAGAGGGAATTCGGAAGGGCTGAAGTTTTGCCCCAGCCGGAGCTGCCCCCGCAACTGTGAACGTTGAGGCGCCTTCCAAAAGGCCACTGGACCAAGCCGGTCCGGGAAGGTCGAAGCCGCCGTTGAGACGTGAGCCAGGAGACCTGCCTTGAGCCGCCCACCTCATCCCGGTGCGGGGAAGCGCCAGGAGCTGTGATTTCCGCAGTGGTGGTTCGTTTCCGTCACCGCTTGCGGGGATTGCAAGTGAAAGGCCGGCTACAAGGCTCGACATATCCCCCAAGATTGAACAGAGGCTCGAAACGGCAGGCAAAACCTGTCTGCCGAGGGGACAGAGGATGAGAATACACCTGAAATCCGCTTTCACGCGGGCGGTACTGCCGCTCGCGGCGCTGGCGCTTGCCGCACCGGCAATGGCCGAAACTGTCGACATCGGCGAGATCGTGGTCACGCCCAACCGCACCAAGTCCGACAAGGCCAAGGTCGGTTCCACGGTGGAGACGGTGAGCAGCGAGGACATCAAGCAGCAGTCGCTGCCGACCGTGCAGGATTACCTGGCGCAGGAGCCAGGCGT
>CAZYKZ010000189.1:0-4750 GCA_964648175.1 uncultured Anderseniella sp. | reverse complement strand
AGCTTCAACTGGTCATCTGCTTTCGCCTGAGGCGCCGGCTTCTCCGCAACCTCGGGCTTGCGGCGCTGCGGCCTCGGCATCTCGGTTTCGCGGGCCACGAAATAGTCATCCCGGATGGGATGCATAAGGTCCACCACGTCCTTGCCGTCGGGCCGTGAATGATCCAGCCACCTGTCGAAGTCCTTCGGCTCGATCACCACAGGCATGCGGTTGTGGATCGGCTCCATCATGGCGTTGGGCGCGGTGGTCAGGATGGCCGCACTTTCGAGTTCCGACCCGTCCGGCGCCATCCAGTGCTCCCAGATGCCACCGAACGCGAAAAGCTCCTCTCCCGGCCGGGTAATGTGAAACGGCTGCTTGCGGCCCGGCACGTCGCCCTTCCACTCGTAGAAGCCGTCCGCCGGGATCAGGCAGCGGCGGCGGCGGATGGCATGGCGGAACGAGGGCTTCTCGAACACCGTTTCCGACCGTGCATTGATGAGCGGCTTGCCGGGCTTCATCTCCTTCGTCCACGACGGCACAAAGCCCCAACGCACCAGCGCAAAATGCCGGTCGTCCCGTTCGCCGCGCACGATGGCGATGGGCTGGCCGGGCGCAACGTGGTCGCGCGGCGGGAAGTTGGGCTGCTCGGGATAGCCGAACAGCGCTCTCACCTCTTCCGGAGACTTGCGAAAGCTGTACAGACCGCACATAACGCGGGCCACTGTGCCACGGCCCACACCGGAATTGAACACCCATGACCCGCGCCATCGTGAAGCCCCTGCCCGGCGTGTCCGCCTTCGTGGCGCGTGACGGCAAGGTGTTGCTGGTCAAGCGCAACAAGAAGGCGGGCTACGGCATGTGGAGCCTGCCGGGCGGCCACGTTGAGCCGGGCGAGAAGGCGCGCGACGCGGTGGTGCGCGAACTGGCCGAGGAAACCGGTGTCACCGCGCGGGTCGAGCGCATTCTCGACGCCATCGACATCATCCATCGCGACGATGCCGGCCAGGTGCTGTTTCATTATCTGATCTCGTGCTTTCTGTGCCGCTGGGAAGCTGGCGAGCCGGTTGCCGGTGACGATGTTTCAGACGCCCGCTGGGTGCACCCTGACGAGTTCGGCGGGCTCACCATGACACCCGGTACGGCCGAGTTCATCCGCTCGGCGCTGGCCGGTCCGGCACGGCTCGATTGAGGCGTTTCCAGGTAACCTTGCCGCGTTAACCTTTTGGCAAGGAAGCAGGTGAGCGACCGGTCTGTCGTGATAATGTCATCGGCAACAGAGCAACGCAGACCCGCGCAAGGACGGCGGCGGGCTGGAAGTTGCCGGGTGGGATTTATGACTAGCCGGAAAGACAAGCAGGTGCCGAAGCCAGCCGACGTGATCGTGCCTGAGGACGACGGGTCCGCACAGGCGCAGATGAGCCGGCAGGCAGCGCTTCGCTATATCCTCGATGCCTGGGAAGAAGCCGTCTATGACGGGCTCGACCCCGACTGCGTGGCGACGGCTGCCATTTTCGCCGCCCTGTCCGACATGATCGCGACCTATGGCGAGGAACCCGTGGCCGTGATGGCCGAACGCCTGCCGGAACGCATCCGCAACGGCGAGTTCACCGTCGTGCGCAAGGTTCACTGATCGTACTGGCTGCGCCTCAGGCGATGTCCACAACCACGCGGCCGCGCACCTTGCCGGCAATGATGTCGGCGCCGGTGGCGATGACGTCATCCAGCTTGATGTGGGTGGTCAGCGCGTCGAGCTTGGACATGTCGAGATCGCTCGCCAGCCGCGCCCAGGCCTTCTCGCGGCGCGGCTTCGGGCACATTACCGAGTCCACGCCGATCAGCTTGACGCCGCGCAGGATGAACGGCGCAACGGACGTGGGCAGGTCCATGCCCTGGGCAAGGCCACACGCTGCAACCACGCCGCCATAGTTCATCTGCGACAGCACGTTGGCGAGCGTGGTGGAGCCCACCGCGTCGATGCAGGCCGCCCAGCGCGACTTGGCCAGCGGCTTCGGCGGGGTGTTGAATTCCTCGCGGTTGATCACGCTGGACGCACCGAGCCCCTTCAGGAAGTCTTCCTCTTCGGTACGGCCCGTCGAGGCGGTCACCGAGTAACCCAGCTTCGACAGGATGGCGATGGCCACCGAGCCGACGCCGCCTGCCGCACCGGTCACCAGCACTTCGCCCGACTCAGGTGTGATGCCCTGGTCTTCCAGCGCCATGACGCACAGCATGGACGTATAGCCCGCCGTGCCGATGGCCATGGCGTGGGCGGCATCCATGCCCTTGGGCATCTTGACCAGCCAGTCGCCCTTGACGCGGGCGCGCTCGGCCAGGCCGCCGGAGTGGCCTTCGCCCACGCCCCAGCCATTGAGGATGACGGCATCGCCCGGCTTGTAGTCCGGGTTGTCCGACGAGGCCACGGTGCCGGCAAAGTCGATGCCGGGGATGAGCGGGAACTTGCGGATGATCGGCGCCTTGGCGGTCAGCGCCAGGCCGTCCTTGTAGTTTACGGTGGAGTGGGTCACGTTCACCGTCACGTCACCGTCCATCAGGTCGGCGTCGGTGAGGTTCACCAGGTTCACGGTCTGCTTGTCGTCCACCTTGTCGATCTGGATGGCGCGGAACGTATCGGACATGAACTGAACTCCTGGAAGATTGAGGGGTGGGCCGCTTGAACGTGGCACCCGGCTTACGTAAATCTGGACCGGCAAGCAAGAGCAAGGACGCAAGCTATCATGCCTTCGAACATCGCAAAGCTGGCCAATCGCGCGGTCATCGGCCTGACCGGTGAGGAAACCCTGCCGTTTCTGCAGGACCTGCTCACCTGCGAGGTGGAGACGCTGAAGCCCGGCGAGGCAGCGCATGGCGGCCTGCTGACGCCGCAGGGCAAGATCCTGTTCGACTTCTTCGTCATCGCCACGCCGGATGGCGCGCTGCTTGACTGCGACGCCGGCCAGCGCGATGGCCTTCTACAGCGGCTGACCATGTACAAGCTGCGCCGGGCAATCACCCTTGCGGCACAGGACGGCCTTGGCGTTGCCGCTGCCTGGGGCGACGGGGACTTGCCGCCGATTGAGGGGGCGCTCGTATATACCGACCCGCGGCTCACCGATCTTGGCCATCGCATCATTGCGCCTGCGAGCGTGCTGGGAGGGATCGCCAACGCCAGCGCCGATGATTACACCGCCATGCGGATCGCGCTCGGCGTTGCCGACAGTGCCGAAATCGGGTCGGGCGAGATGTTTCCGCATGAGGCAAACTACGACCAGTTCGGCTCGGTGAACTTCAGGAAGGGCTGCTATGTGGGCCAGGAAGTGGTCTCACGCATGCAGCACCGCGGCACGGCCCGCAGCCGGATCGTGCCGGTGGAGTCAACCTCGGACCTGCCCGCCGCCGGGGCAGCCGTCATGGCGGGAGAACGCCAGTCGGGCAGCCTCGTTTCGGCGCTCGGATCGCAAGGGCTCGCGCTGGTGCGGCTCGACCGGGCGGCAGCTGCCGTGGCCGATGGCAGCGGCCTGTCAGTTGACGGTATCGCCCTCACCATGCACAAGCCGTCCTGGGCGCGCTGGGCTGATCCGGCGACCGGTGGCGAAGGCGAGGACTGATGGGCTGGGAACATTCGCTGATCACCCATGACGACGGGCTAAGCCGGTGCGGCTGGTGCGGCACCATGCCGGACTATGTTGCCTATCACGACACCGAGTGGGGCGTGCCCGAACATGACAGCCGGGCGCTGTTCGAGAAGCTGCTGCTGGACGGGTTTCAGGCCGGGCTGTCGTGGATCACCATCCTGCGCAAGCGCGACTCCTATCGCGAGGCGTTCGACGGCTTCGATGCGGAGAAAATGGCGCGCTATTCCGCTGAGAAGAAGGCAGAACTGATGCTCAATCCGGGCATCGTGCGCAACCGGTTGAAGATCGACGCGGCGGTGACCAACGCGCAAGCCTATCTGGACATGGGCGGCGACGACGCGTTCTCGGATTATCTCTGGGGCTACATGGACGGCCGTCCGCTGGTCAACCGGTTCACACATCTCGACCAGGTGCCGGCTGCCACGCCGCTTGCCGAGGCGATCTCGAAGGACCTCAAGAAGCGCGGCTTCCGGTTCGTCGGGCCGACCATCGTCTATGCCTTCATGCAGGCGGTGGGCATGGTCAACGACCACCTCGTCGACTGCCACAGGCACGGAGCCGTCAGTGGCGAAAGAACCTGAGAAGCCGAGAGCATGGCAGCGCATGCTGTCGGGCCGGCGGCTCGACCTGCTTGAGCCGTCGCCGCTCGATGTGGAGATCGAGGACATCGCCCACGGACTGGCGCGGGTGGCGCGCTGGAACGGCCAGACACGCGGGGCGCATGCCTTCTCGGTGGCGCAGCATTGCGTCATCGTCGAGCAGCTTGTCAGCGAGATGTACCCTGCGCTCGACCCGCGCTGGCGGCTGGCCGCATTGCTGCACGATGCCTCGGAGTACGTCATCGGCGACATGATCTCGCCGTTCAAGGCGGCGCTGGGCATCGACTACAAGGCGTTCGAGGCGCGGCTGATGGAGGCCGTGCACCTGCGCTTCGGCCTGCCGGCGGAACTGCCGCACGCGGTCGAGAAGCAGATCAAGCGGGCAGACAAGGCCTCCGCCTTCTACGAGGCGACGGTGCTGGCGGGTTTCGAGGATGGCGAAGCGGCCCGCTTCTTCGGGCGACCGCGCGGCCTGGCGCCCGCCACCATCACGCGGATGCAGAAACTCATGCCCCTGCCCGCCGAAGAAGCCGGCGC
>CAZYKZ010000188.1:0-4849 GCA_964648175.1 uncultured Anderseniella sp. | reverse complement strand
GAACGGTCTGCCATGGGAGAAATGCTGCTCATTGAAATCCGGTCCGGTAAGATTGCCCGGCACCTAGCCTATGGCTTCCTTCACCGCCTCGGCAAGCTGCTTCAGCGTGAATGGCTTGGGCAGGAAGGCGAAGTCGGTCTGGCCTTCGAGGTTCTTCTCGAACGCATCCTCGGCATAGCCGGAGACAAACACGACCTTTGTCTTGATGCCGCGCTTGCGCAGTTCGCGCAACATGGTGGGTCCGTCCATTTCCGGCATCACCACGTCCGACACCACAAGGTCCGGCTCGCCGCCGAATTCCTCCAGCACCTCCAGCGCAACCTCGCCGCTGTCGGCTTCCAGCACCGTGTAACCGCGCGACTCCAGCGCCCGCTTGGCGAACGAGCGCACGGCATCCTCGTCCTCCACCAGCAGGATGGTGCCGGACCCGGTAAGGTCTGCCGCCTTGACTTCCACGCCGGTCGCCGCCGCCGTGCGCGCAGCCTCCTCTTCGGCCGTCTCGATATATTGCGGCAGGAACACATGGAACGTCGTTCCCTTGCCCACCTCGGACTCGCAGAAGATGAAGCCGCCCGTCTGCTTGATGATGCCGTATACCGTCGACAGGCCAAGCCCGGTTCCCTTGCCCACCTCCTTGGTCGAGAAGAACGGGTCGTAGATCTTCTCCAGTACTTCCGGCGTCATGCCGGTGCCCGTGTCGGTCACCTCGAGAGCCACGTAGTCGCCGGGCGGCACCGCCGCGGTCTTGCCGGCATGCTTCGCCACGTCTGCCGCCGTCACGTTGGAGGTGGTGAGCGTCAGCGTGCCGCCGTCCGGCATGGCATCGCGCGCATTCACACACAGGTTGATGACCACCTGCTCGAACTGGTTGACGTCCACCTTGACCAGCGCCAGCTCCCGTCCGTGCACGATCTTGAGCTCAACAACCTCGCCCAGCAGCCGGCCGAGCAGGTTGCCCAGGTCCGACAGCACGTCGGTCAGCGACAGCACTTCCGGGCGCAGCGTCTGGCGGCGAGAGAACGCCAGCAGCTGGCGCACCAGGTTTGCTGCACGGTTGGCGTTCTGCTTGATGTTCATGATATCGGCGAACGACGGGTCGGTCGGCCGGTGGCGCGCCAGCAGCAAGTCGGAGAACCCGATGATGGCGGTAAGCACATTGTTGAAGTCGTGCGCCACGCCGCCTGCCAGCTGGCCCACGGCCTGCATCTTCTGGCTTTGCGCCAGCTGCACTTCCAGCGAAGTATGGCGCGTAGTGTCCACGGCGAACACCATGACGGCACCTTCACCGCCGGTTTCATCCGCCACGAAATAGAGCTCGCCCGACGTCTCGTCCTTGCCTGTGAAGTGCACGTCCGCCGCCTCGCCCAGCGTCTTGCCGGCTGATGCGTCGGCGATCAGCCGCGATACCTTCTCCCGCTCGTCCTCGCGCACCAGCGGGGCCAGCTTGCCGCGCCGCTTGGCGCTAGGCGCGATATCGATGAAGGACGGATTGAGCTGCTCGATGACGCCATCCTTGTTGAGCTGCGCAATGCCAATGGGTAGCGAGTTGAACAGCCGCGCGATCTGCACCTGCGCATCGCCTGCTTCCTTGTCCACCGCAAAGTGCGCGCGCCGGTCCAGCACCAGCGTGCGCGAGGGCTGCTGCTTGCCGTTGCTGTCATACTCGCAACGGTGCACCACCCGCGCCGGAATGATCTCGCCATTTGCCGTGGACAGATCCAGGTCGAAAATCTCCGTCACCGGGCGGCCTGCTTCCGGCGCGATGCCCGCAAGCAGCTTCGCCCCCTTCTCGGTCACGATGTCGGCAAGCTTGAGCCTTCCGTCCGTCGTCTCCGACAGGTCGAGGCCAAGCCACTCGGCCAGCGTTGCGTTGACATAGGCGATCGCCCCATCGTCGGTGGAGGAGAAGAATCCCGCCGGCGCATGGTCGAGGTAGTTGATGATGTACTGCAGGTTCTCGAACGCCTCTTCCTGCGAGGCGCGCGCGTCGGTTTCGTCGCTCAATCGCCAGACGCTGTAGCTCTGCGTCGCGCTGACACGGATCGGCTTGACTTGCAGGCGCAGCCAGACTGCCTTGTCCTCGCGTGCGCCCGCCGCCGCCGATCCCGCCGATAACCTGAACTGCTCTGACGACTCGCGGCCCTCGCGCGCAGCCTTGGCCAGCCGGTAGATGCGCTCCGACACGTCCGGGTAACCTGAATACAGCGTCTCCAGGTTGACCAGCCGGCTCTGCCCTGCGCCGGACACCAGCCGCTGATATGGCTCGTTGGAATAAATGATTGCTCCGCGGGTATCCGACACCACGCAAGGCTCGCCGATGGCGTCGAGCAACTTGTCGAAGAATGCCTTCTGACGCGGCGTACGCCCGAAATGCACAAAACCGGCAAGAGCGCCGAACAACGCGATCAGCCCCGCCAGCGACAGAATTGACAGCCCGATGGTAACCGCCTGCGGCACCAGTCCGCCCACTGCCTGCACGGCAAAGTAGACCGTGATCGCCAGCGCCACGGCCAGGATCAGGCTCAGGACCGGGCGCCCCTCCGACTGGGCGGGCCGGTCAATGTCATCACCAGGCAGCGAACGGACAACATCCGGCGCAACCTGCCGAGAAGGCGCGCCGGCGCCCGCGTCCTCCGGCACGCTTGCCTCCGGCTTGCCGTCATCCAATGGCGGCTTTTCCGGTTTGTCCTTGCCCATAACTGATGCCAGCACAACTGGCCCCCATGCCCCGAATCATCGACGAGTATAGGGGATTTGTGTCATGGAACAGCCCCAAACAGCGAGTATCCAGACCGCCTCATGACCTCTCTGGCGGTCGGGGGATTGACCACAGGTTGAAATCCGGATCAAGGTTCAACCAATCGGCAAGCAGACGCAGGAGACACAATGGACCTCATCGAGCCCTACCTGAACTGGATCTACCTCGGCGGCATCGTACTGGCGTTGCTGTTGTTTGCCTGGATCATGATCCGCAGCTTCGGCGGCAAGGTTCGCGCCCGCCGCGGCGCAAGGCTTGGCATCTCGGAATATTACGAGGTGGACAAGTCCCGCTTCCTCGTTCTTGTGCGGCGCGACGACGTCGAGCACCTGGTGCTGGTCGGTGGCAATCAGGACATCGTCATCGAGACCAACATCCAGCCTGACCGGGCCCACCGCTCGCAGTCAGAACCGGCCCGCCGCATCCTCACCGCGGACGACATGGACAATCTGCCCGGGCTTGCAGAGCCTCGCCCCGTCGAGCCTGCCGCCGGTCCCGCCCCGCAAGCAGGAAATGTGCGCCCGATGGCGCCACGCCCGGCGCCCCGCCCGCCGGTGTTCGGCGATCAGCCGGCAGCTGGTGAACCAACCTTGCGGGCAGTGAAGCCCGAAAACGACTGACGGCCTGTTCCTGGCACGTTCAAATGAAAAGGCCGGACGGGTGAACCGTCCGGCCTTTCTTTTCTCATGGGTTTTCGCGCTGCCTCAATCGTCGCGGTAAATCTTCTCGCGCCGTTCGTGCCGCTCCTGCGCCTCGACCGACAGGGTAGCGATGGGGCGGGCATCCAGCCTGCGCAGCGAAATTGGTTCGCCGGTTTCCTCGCAATAGCCATAGGTGCCGTCTTCGATCCGCTTCAGGGCGGCGTCGATCTTGGAGATCAGCTTGCGCTGGCGGTCGCGCGTGCGCAGTTCCAGCGACCTGTCGGTCTCCGTGGAGGCCCGGTCCGCCGCGTCGGGCAGAACCAGGTTTTCCGTTTGCAGGTGCTGCAGCGTTTCGCGGCTTTCGCGCAGGATGTCTTCCTTCCAGGCGAGCAGCTTGGTCCTGAAGTACTCCTGCTGCCGTTCAGACATGAACGGCTCCTTTTCCAGCTTGTCGAGTGAAATAGGCTTGCTCTCTCCCATAATCCTCTTACCTCGCATGAAGCCAGACTCGCTGCTTGGATGCAGCTTTGTTCGGCGCCTCTATATAGTCCACCCGTGACCGCTGCAACTGTGGAATTCACCAATCGTGCCGGTCATCACGAGCTTTCCCGTTTGAAACAGCTCGCCGTACCGCTCCGCAGAAGCACGATTCATGCCACGGAATGATGACGCCAAAGCCTGCCACTGGGTCACCGTCCGGCGGACTCCAGCCGAATGCCTTGCCTCATCTGGCCGCTTGGGGCAAAACAGCCGCCTGATCCGGGAGGCAGCCTTGCGCCGCTTCCGCCATCAAAGCGTGAGAAGCCATGAGATTCGAAGGCACCAGCGACTACATCGCCACCGAGGACCTCCGCGTTGCCGTCAATGCGGCCATCGTTCTGGAGCGCCCCCTGCTGATCAAGGGCGAGCCCGGCACCGGCAAGACCGTTCTGGCCCACGAAGTGGCCAGAGCGCTCGGCACCAACCTGCTGGAGTGGCACATCAAGTCCACCACCAAGGCCCAGCAGGGCCTTTATGAATATGACGCCGTTTCCCGCCTGCGCGACAGCCAGCTCGGCGATGAGCGCGTCCACGACATCCGCAACTACATCAAGCGCGGCAAGCTGTGGGAAGCCTTCACCGCAGACAAGCGCCCCGTGCTGCTGATTGACGAGATCGACAAGGCCGACATCGAATTCCCGAATGACCTGCTGCAGGAACTCGACCGCATGGAGTTCCACGTCTACGAGACCGGCGAAACCATCAAGGCCGAAAACCGGCCCGTGGTCATCATCACCTCCAACAACGAGAAGGAACTGCCCGACGCCTTCCTGCGCCGTTGCTTCTTCCACTTCATCAAGTTCCCCGACGCGGAGACGATGCGAGATATCATCGAGGTCCACTTCCCCGGCCTGAAAGGCAGGCTCGTCAACGAGGCCCTCAACATCTTCTACCAGGTGCGCGACGTGCC
>CAZYKZ010000187.1:0-4872 GCA_964648175.1 uncultured Anderseniella sp. | reverse complement strand
GCTATTCGGCCATGATGCCGAACCACCACATCACCAAGCCGGTGCTGATCGGCGAAATCCAGGCCGACGGCCAGTTCGACATCGTCTGGCAGACCTCGGGCACCGTGGTAGGCGATGCATGGTCGGACTATCTCGAGGGCTCGATGGACCTCATCTCCGATTGGCGCAAGCCCCTGTCGTGCGGCAACTTCAACGTGAAGACCGGCAAGTGCGGCGGTCAGGGCAGCTGATGAAATAGGGGTTTCCTCCCCCAGACTGGGAGGGCGGTTTCAGGGTTCCGGCTTTTGGAACCGCCCTCCCGATTTTTCTCATCAACCCTGCCTGCCACGGGATGCCGCCCACGTGACGCTCGCTCGCACCATAGCCGCCGCACTGTCGGCCCTTCTCGTTGCACTTGTGCTGGCGCTTTCCCCGGCAGCAGCCGAGGGTCTCGATGCGGCAGTGGCAGGCCTGAAGGAGAAGAGCTTCAACAAGCGGCTCGATGCCGTGAGCGCCATTGCCGCCACCGGCGATCCGCGTGCCGCCGAAGTCCTCAATGCGCTATCGGACGGAAATGCGTTCATCGTCCAGTCTGATGGCCGGGTGGTCATTCCCGCAAAAGATGCTGCAGGCAGCTATGTCGATGCAGCGACCGGAGAGGCCCTGGGTGAAATTCCCGACGGTGCGCTTGACCGGGTCAAGATCAACAACCGCATGCGCGGCGCAATCCGCGATGCGCTGGGTTCACTGACGCTGATGTCGAAAGACCCGGCGCAAAGGCTCACCGCCGCGCGCACGCTGTTTGCAGCACCCGATCCCGGCGCAATCGCCTCCCTCGATGCTGCAATCGCTGCCGAGACAGACGCGGGCGTGAAACAGGCGATGCAGCAGGCGCGCGCCGCTGCAGTGCTGCAATCCGACCTGCCCGAAGCTGACAAGCTGGCTGCCATCTCCCTGGTTCGGGACATGGGCAACCAGGATGCACTCGCCCTGCTGACGCCGCTTGCCGCGGGAGAAGACGCCGTTGCCAAGGCGGCGGCATCCGCCATTGCGGCAATCGACAAGTCGCTGGCCATCTGGCGCAACGCCCAGAACGCCATCTACGGACTCAGCCTCGGTTCGGTTCTGCTGCTGGCCGCCATCGGGCTTGCCATCACCTTCGGCGTGATGGGCGTGATCAACATGGCGCATGGAGAGATGGTGATGCTGGGCGCCTACACCACCTTCGTGGTGCAGGAGTTCATCCGCCAGTCGGCGCCCGGCCTGTTCGACTGGTCGCTGTTCATCGCGCTCCCGCTCGCCTTCGTCATCACCGGACTGGTCGGCATTGCCATGGAGCGCGGCATCATCCGCTTCCTCTATGGCCGCCCGCTGGAGACCCTGCTCGCCACGTGGGGCGTTTCGCTGATTCTGCAACAAGCCGTGCGCACCATCTTCGGACCCAACAACCGCGAGGTGGGCAATCCGTCGTGGATGTCCGGCTCGGTGGAACTGGGCCAGTTGGCGCTGACCTGGAACCGGCTCTACATCATCGCGTTCGCGCTTGCCGTCTTCGCCGCGCTGTACATTGCCATGCGCCACACCAGCTTCGGCCTGCAGATGCGCGCCGTCGTCCAGAACCGCCGCATGGCAGGCTCCATGGGCATCCGCACCAAGTGGGTCGACGCGCTTACCTTTGGCCTCGGCTCCGGCATCGCCGGCATCGCCGGGGTGGCCATCAGCCAGATCGACAATGTCAGCCCGAACCTCGGCCAGAGCTACATCATCGACAGCTTCATGGTCGTCGTGTTCGGCGGCGTGGGCAACCTGTGGGGCACGCTGGTGGGCGCCATGACGCTTGGCGTCGCCAACAAGTTCCTTGAGCCCTACTCCGGCGCAGTGCTGGGCAAGATTCTCGTTCTCGTCTTCATCATCCTGTTCATCCAGAAGCGCCCGCGCGGCCTGTTCGCGCTCAAGGGCCGGGGGGCGGAAGCATGATCACCGCCATGCTGGCCCGCGCGATGGGGCGCTGGAGTTACGTCTTCCTTGGGGTGGTTGCTGTGATCGCCTTGCTGGTGCCGGTGCTGCATCTGGCTGTTCCCGAAGGCCATGCGCTGCACCTGTCCGGCTATGCCGTGGCACTCATGGGCAAGTACCTGTGTTTTGCCCTGCTGGCCCTGTCGGTCGACCTGATCTGGGGGTATTGCGGCATCCTCTCGCTGGGCCACGGCGCCTTCTTCGCGCTCGGCGGCTATGCCATGGGCATGTACCTGATGCGCCAGATCGGCACGCGCGGCGTCTATGCCGATCCGATCCTGCCCGACTTCATGGTGTTCCTGAACTGGAAGGAGCTGCCCTGGTACTGGTACGGCTTCGACAATTTCGGCTTCGCCATGCTGATGGTGCTGCTGGTGCCGGGCCTGCTTGCCTTCGTGTTCGGCTGGTTCGCCTTCCGCTCGCGCGTGACGGGCGTCTACCTGTCGATCATCACCCAGGCCATGACCTATGCGCTGCTGCTCGCCTTCTTCCGCAATGACATGGGCTTTGGCGGCAACAACGGGCTGACCGACTTCAAGGACATTCTCGGCTACTCGCTGCAGGAAGACGGCACCCGCGCCAGCCTGTTTGCGGCTTCTGCCGTGGCGCTGGCGCTCGGCTACATCGTGTGCCGCCTCATCACCACCTCACGCGCCGGGCAGGTGTTGGAGGCGATCCGCGATGCCGAAAGCCGTACCCGCTTCCTCGGCTACAAGGTCGAGCACTACAAGCTGTTCGTGTTCGTCGTGTCAGCCTGCCTCGCTGGAGTCGCCGGCGCTCTCTATGTGCCGCAGGTCGGCATCATCAATCCCGGCGAGTTCTCGCCCGCCAACTCCATCGAGATCGTCATCGCCGTGGCCGTCGGTGGGCGCGGCACGCTGATCGGTGCGGTGATCGGGGCCGTTCTCGTGAACTATGCCAAGACCTGGTTCACCGGCGCTTTGCCGGAGCTGTGGCTGTTCGCGCTGGGCGGACTGTTCATTGCCGTAACGCTCTTCCTGCCACGCGGCATTCTTGGCCTGGCCATTGACGGCTGGAACAGGCTGCAACCCACTGCCAAGCCGGCAGGCGCAGCTCCTGTCAGAGCGTCAGAAGCCAAGGGAGCAGCCGAATGAGCGTCATCCGGCAGACCTCGCTGCTCTACCTCGATGGCGTGACCGTCACCTTTGACGGCTTCCGCGCGCTCAACAGCCTGTCGCTCATCATCGAACCGGGCGAAATGCGCGCCATTATTGGCCCCAACGGTGCTGGCAAGACGACAATGATGGACGTCATCACCGGCAAGACCAGGCCGGATTCGGGCGAGGTGTTGTTCAGGGGCGACATCGACCTCACCAGCCTGGACGAGGCCGACATCGCGCAGCTCGGCATCGGCCGCAAGTTCCAGAAGCCGACCGTGTTCGAGAACCAGACAGTGAGCCAGAACCTCGAACTGGCGCTTGCCGGCACCCGCAAGGTGCGCGAGGCGCTGCGCTGGTTCGCCTCTGACAGCGACAAGGCCCGCATTGCCGAACTGCTCGACATCACCCGCCTCGGTCCGGTTCGCACCCGGCTGGGCCGCGAGCTGTCGCACGGCCAGAAGCAGTGGCTCGAGATCGGCATGCTGCTGGCCCAGGATCCGAAACTGCTGCTGGTGGACGAGCCCGTCGCCGGCATGACCGACAGTGAAACGGCGGAGACGGCCAGGCTGTTGCGCGAGATCGCCAAGGATCACTCGGTCATCGTGGTCGAGCACGACATGTCCTTCGTTCGCGACCTCGACGTGAAGGTGACGGTGCTGGCTGAAGGCTCGGTTCTGGCCGAGGGCTCGCTGGATTCGGTCAGCGCCAACGAACGCGTCATCGAGAGCTATCTCGGGAGGTAATGGCGGCCATGTTGAACGTCGAAAACGTCGATCTCCACTATGGCGCAGCGCAGGCGCTTCGCTCGGTGAGTCTCGATGTGCCTGAAGGCCAGGTGACGTGCGTGCTCGGGCGCAATGGCGTCGGCAAGACCAGCCTGCTCAAGGCCATCGTTGGCCAGATGCCCGTCACCTCGGGCAAGGTCGTGTGGAACGGCGACGAGATCACGTCGCGCGCGCCCGAAGAACGCGCCCGCGCCGGCGTGGCCTATGTGCCCCAGGGCCGTGAAATCTTTCCGTTGCTGACCGTGCGCGAGAACCTGCAGACCGGCCTGTTCGTGCTGCCGCGCGCCGAGCGCTCTATTCCCGATGAAATCTTCGAGCTGTTTCCGGTGCTCAAGGACATGCTGTCGCGCCGCGGCGGCGACCTGTCAGGTGGACAGCAGCAGCAACTCGCCATTGCCCGTGCGCTCGCCATGCGCCCGAAGCTGCTGATCCTTGACGAGCCGACGGAGGGCATCCAGCCGTCCATCATCAAGGACATCGAGCGTGTCATCGCGCTGCTGCGCGAACGCGGTGGCATGGCCATCCTGCTGGTCGAGCAATACTTCGATTTCGCCAAAGCACTGGCCGACACCTTCGCCGTGATGGACCGGGGCGAGGTGATCATGGCCGGCGTCATGGCCGATGCCGACGAAGCCGAAATTCTCAAGCACATGACCATCTGACGGGCCGGGGGAACCATTGAGCGCAACAGCCGACAACCGCCGCAGCACAACCGGACTCAAGCTCGTGCCGCCGCAGGAACGTGACACTGTCCGGCCCCGCCTGCAGCGCTCGCAAGGCGAAGTGCGGCTGGCGTTCAAGCAGGCGTACGACGGCCGCACCGCGCTCGACGACTTTTACCAGCAGGGCTGCATGAAGGCGCGGCTGCCTCGCCAGATCGATGCGACCCACGAAGCCGTGCTGATCAACACGGCTGGCGGACTTACCGGTGGCGACGACATCCGCATCTCGGCCCGGTTTGCATCCGGCAC
>CAZYKZ010000186.1:3798-4944 GCA_964648175.1 uncultured Anderseniella sp. | reverse complement strand
GAGGAAGCGGGACAGTACATCAAGACCTATTTCGAGCGCTTCCCCGGCATCAGGGACTACATGGAAAGTACCAAGGCGTTCTGCCGGGCCAACGGCTACGTGGAGACGATCTTCGGACGGCGCATGCATTTTCCGCGCATCGCTTCGCCCAATCCGTCCGAGCGCGCCTTCCAGGAACGCGCCGCCATCAACGCGCCGATCCAGGGCTCGGCGGCTGACATCATCCGCCGCGCCATGATCCGCATGCCGGCAGCGCTGGCCGATGCCGGGCTCAAGGCGCGCATGCTGCTGCAGGTGCACGACGAACTGATCTTCGAGGTGCCCGAGGCGGAGGCCGGAAAGACCATCGAGGTGGCGAAGGCGGTAATGTCGAAGGCGCCCGAGCCGGCGGTGACGTTCAAGGTGCCGGTGCAGGTCGATGCGCGCGCGGCGGACAACTGGGACGAGGCGCACTGAGCCGAAATTCCTGCAACCCCGCGTTTGATTGTGACAATTGTGTTGCATAGTCTTTCCCCCGCTTGATGAGGGGAGCCGCTGGCAAGGCGCAGCGGCGGGTTGAGAGATGGCAAAACAGAAGTCCGACGAAAGTCCCGTGCAGGCGCTGGAACGGCTGACAAGGCTCGTCCGCGCAGGCGAACACACAGGCGACCTCAATCCTGCGCAATGGGGCGCGCTGCGCTATCTGTCGCGCTGCAACCGGTTCTCGAATTCGCCAGCCGCGCTGACCCGTTATCTGGGTGCGACCAAGGGCACGATCTCGCAATCGTTGATCGCGCTGGAACGCAAGGGACTGGTGGAGAAATCGGCCCGGTCGGGCGAGGCACGCTCCGTCGCCCTGACGCTCACCCCTGCTGGCGAGAGCCGTCTTGCAGAAGATCCATGGGCAGTGATCGACACGCTTCTCGGCCAGGCCGGAGGCAAGGGCCGCAAGAAGTTCGCCGCCGTGCTGGGCGATTTGCTGGGAGCGCTGACGGTGTCGCGCGGCCTGCCAAGCTTTGGCGTTTGCGCCAGCTGCCGCTATTTCCGCGAAGGCGGGGCGCCTGATGAAGTCAAGGGCAAGCACTGGTGCCTGAAGTTCGAGGAGCCGGTCACAAAAACCGAATCCGAAAAGATTTGCGCCAGCCACGACCCTGCGTAGCTGGCGCA
>CAZYKZ010000186.1:0-3698 GCA_964648175.1 uncultured Anderseniella sp. | reverse complement strand
CAAAAACCGAATCCGAAAAGATTTGCGCCAGCCACGACCCTGCGTAGCTGGCGCATTTGATGCAATCAGATAAACAAAAAAGCATCAGGAAATGCCCGGACTTGGGGCAATTCCTGATGTCGGCTCTGTATCAAATGCGCTGGCGCAATCGTTCGGCATTAAGTGGCCGGCAAGGTTACTCCGCCGCCTCGCGGATCACTGGCGCAGCGTCCAGCACCTCAGCCTCGACATGCGACGAGAACTTCTCGAAGTTGGCGACGAACATGCCGGCAAGCTTTGCCGCTGCCGCATCGTAGGCGGCAGGGTCGGCCCACGTGCTGCGCGGATCGAGAATTGCCGTATCGACACCAGGCACTTCGGTGGGCACTTCGAACCCGAAGAACGGATCGGTCCGCATCGGCGCGTTGTTGAGGCTGCCGTTGAGTGCCGCACCCAGCAGAGCGCGGGTTGCCTTGATCGGCATGCGGTGGCCTTCGCCATAGGGGCCGCCGGTCCAGCCTGTGTTGACCAGCCAGCAGGTGGCGCCGTGCTCGGCGATCAGCTTCTTCAGCAGGTTGCCGTAGACGCTGGGATGGCGCGGCATGAACGGTGCGCCGAAGCAGGTCGAGAAAGTGGCCTGCGTGCCGCTGACGCCCTTTTCCGTGCCCGCCACCTTGGCGGTGTAGCCGGACAGGAAGTGGTACATCGCCTGGTGCGGATTGAGCCGTGCAATCGGCGGCATCACGCCCGAGGCATCGGCGGTGAGCATGATCACGTTCTTCGGATGCGGCGCCATTCCGGTTTCCGACGCGTTCGGAATGTAGTGCATCGGATAGGCGACGCGGCCGTTCTCGGTCAGCGAGCCGTCATCAAAGTCCGGTACGCGGCTTTCCGGATCAACCATCACGTTTTCAAGGATCGAGCCGAACCGCTGCGTGGTCGAATAGATTTCCGGTTCCGCCTCGGCTGACAGCTTGATCGTCTTGGCGTAGCAGCCACCCTCGAAGTTGAAGATGCCGTTGGGTGACCAGCCATGCTCGTCGTCGCCGACGAGCGTGCGCGAGGCATCCGACGACAGCGTGGTCTTGCCGGTGCCTGACAGGCCGAAGAACAGGGCCGAGGTGCCGTCATTGCCGGCATTGGCCGAGCAGTGCATCGGCATCACGCCCTTCTCGGGCAGGAAGTAGTTGAGCGTGCCGAACACCGACTTCTTGGTCTCGCCGGCATATTCACTGTCGCCGATCAGCACCAGCTTGTCGGTGAGGTTTACGGCGATGATCGTCTCGCTGCGGCAGCCGTGCTTGGCCGGATCGGCCTTGAAGCTTGGCTGGTTGATGATGGTCAGCTCAGGCGTGAAGCCCATCACTTCCTGCTGCGACGGACGGCGCAGCAGGTAGCGGATGAACAGCGCATGCCAGGCGAACTCGGTTACCACGCGAACCTTGATGCGGTGTTCCGGGTCGGCCCCGCCGTACAGGTCCTGGACGAACAGCCGCTTGCCCTTGGCATGGTTCAGGAAGTCGCCCTTGAGCACGCCGAAGTGCTCTGGCGCCATGGCCTTGTTGTTGTCCCACCAGATGTTGTTTTCTGTATTGGCGTCACGGACGATGAACTTGTCCTGCGCCGAACGTCCGGTGTGCTTGCCGGTGGTGACAGCCAGGTTGCCGCTGTCGGTAACAATGCCCTCGCCCAACTTGACCGACATCTCGAACAATTGTGCCGCGTTGAGATTGTAGTGAACTTCGCCTGCGCCCTCGATGCCTGTTGTCTCGATCGGGAAGGCAGGATTGAAATGGCCCGTATGTTTCAAGTTTCCACTCCTTAAGTGGGTCGTGTTCCCCGTAGGCCTTACAAGCCACATGCCGCATGCTGCCCGCGGCGCTCGAAGTCACTACGCTTTGCTGGTCGTGTTCTTTTATATGTTTTTATGAGTTCCGGCGGTCCCGTTTGCGGCTTCACGCCAATGCCTGCCCGGATGGCGGACAACCTATGCAAATTTTTCCGCCGCCTTCAACCCGTCATAAGACCAATGGACGGAAAGCCGCACGGGTTGTGAACAAATCGTCACCTTAGCGCGCCAGACTCATGAATTCGGATGCCTTCATCGTGCGAATGCGGCCGAAGCCCGCCACCAGATGGGCTGCATCGATCTGCATGACCCACCAGCCGAAATCGCCGAAGCCGGCATAGCCTGCAGCGGCGGGGTGCATCGCTACGAACACCTCCCTCGCAGCCTTGATCTCATTGTCGCCGGCCAGTTGTCCGAAGCGGCCTGTCAGCGTGACGCGTGAACCGGCCAGCGGGTCGCCGCCCGGTGCCGCGCCGTCGGTCACCAGCAGGCTGGCGGCAGGATTGGCCTGCAGGTTCGCCGTATGCCGTGCCAGTGTGGAGATCAGGATCAGCGGGCTGGCGTCCTCCAGCAGGGCAATGTTGACCAGGCTGGCAAACGGCGTGCCGTCCGCCGCATCCAGGGTGGCGAGCGCGGCAAACCTGGCCTGCCGCATCACCCGCAGCACTTCGGCGGCGTCATCGCCAGGGACCGGTCCTTTCGCGGTCTGCGGTGGCTTGTTGGCCATGTCGGGCAAAACTCCCTTCCTGCTCTTGTTATGGCAGCCGCCAGCCACCATATTCCTGCCACGATTTACTTTGCGACAGGGCATTGTCCGTTCGCCACAATTTGCTCCAGTTCAGCAGATACGGCTCGGCATCAAGACGGAGACAAAGCATTGGGAAAACGCATGCCAACAATCGCATTGGTTGACGATGATCGCCATATCCTGACATCCGTGTCCATGGCGCTCGAGGCCGAAGGCTACAACACCAATACTTACACCGATGGCGTATCGGCCCTTCAGGGTCTTGAAGACACGCCGCCGGACATGGCCATCTTCGACATCAAGATGCCCCGCATGGACGGCATGGAGCTGCTGCGCCGGCTGCGCCAGAAGTCCGACTTGCCGGTCATTTTCCTCACCTCCAAGGACGAGGAAATCGACGAACTGTTCGGCCTGAAGATGGGTGCGGACGATTTCATCCGCAAACCGTTCTCCCAGCGCCTGCTGGTCGAGCGGGTGAAGGCGGTGCTCCGCCGTTCCCAGAATCGCGATGGCGCGGAACCGACCGGCGAGGCCAGCAAGATCATCGAGCGTGGCCGTCTGGTCATGGACCCTGACCGCCATTCGAGCACCTGGGATGGCAAGTCCGTTACCCTCACCGTGACGGAGTTCCTGATCCTGCAGGCGCTGGCGCAGCGTCCCGGCATCGTCAAGAGCCGTGACTCGCTGATGGATGCGGCCTACGATGACCAGGTTTATGTGGACGACCGCACCATCGACAGCCACATCAAGCGGCTGCGCAAGAAGTTCAAGGCGGTTGATGATGATTTCGACGCCATCGAAACGCTCTATGGGGTCGGTTACCGCTTCCGCGAGATGTGAGTGACGGAAAGCGGCCGGCGGCATCCGCGGGGCCGGGCCGTCCCATGAGCGGTGAGTGATCCAGAGGACGGCAAATGACGATCCGTTCGGATGTCGACGATTACGCCAGCACCGCCAGTGACCCGGCAACGTCCGGCGGTGCCAAGACGCGCAAGCAGGATGCAGGCACGGCTACCGAGCCTGCGGCTGCTGTTGCGTGGTGGCATCGTTATGCGCCTGCCCACCTCACCAGCCGCATCCTGATCATCAACCTGATCGGCCTCGTCATCCTCGTGCTCGGCA
>CAZYKZ010000185.1:0-5004 GCA_964648175.1 uncultured Anderseniella sp. | reverse complement strand
GCGGCGGCGGTACTGGCGGGGGCAGGGGTGACGGCGCCCGGCGCCTGCGACCGGGAGAGCCGGTATTTCTGCATCCGCACCATAGACGTTAGCGCCGATCCGGCGAGCCCGGTGCGGATGATGGTCATCGACCACCTGGTGCATGGCATCTCCGCGCGCGACCTGCCGGAAGTCATGTTCAACGAGCACTCCGCCATGCTGGACGAGCTGGCGCGGCGGCGCACAGGCGGTCAGCAGTTCTCGTCGTTCTTCATCGGCGGCGGGTCATATTCGGTGCCGCGTGGCTTTGCGGCGAGGAAGACAGGGCCGGTGACAGTGGCCGAGATCGACCCGGGCGTGACGGACGTGGCGGCTGAGGACTTCTGGTTTGACCGCGAAACCGCGCGGGTGCTGCACGAGGATGCCCGCTCCGCGCTGCTGATGCGCCCCGAAGAGCGCTATGACGTGATCATAGGTGACGCCTTCACCGACATTGCGGTGCCAGCGCACCTGATCACGAAGGAATTCTTCGAGCTGGTGCGCGACCGGCTGGAGCCAGACGGCAGCTACCTGATGAACATCGTCGACTTCGAGCACCGGCTGCAGGCGCTGGGCGCCATCGTGGCGACGCTGAAACAGGTGTTCCCGGTGGTGGAGGTGTGGACGATCCAGCGCCAGCCCGCGCCGCGGGAGCGCAAGGTGTTCGTGGTGGCCGCGGGTAACAGGCCGACGCCGGAGGGCAGCTTCATTGCCCGCTCGCCTGACCCGGCGCAGTATGGCGCGCTGTCGGACCGGTGGGTGGACGCGCTGATCGCCCGGCACGGCGTGTTGCTGACCGATGATTATGCGCCCATCGACCGGCTGGTCGGATTTACCGATCAGGCCAGGGTGGAATAAGGGTTCAGACTGCTCGACGCACGAAAACAGAGGCAATTCCCGCCGAGATGAGAAACAGGCTGCCGGTGCGGGTGGCCGTTCGCAGGACGGATGGGCGCCGGATCCAGTTGCGCGCCGAACTGGCCAGCAAGGCATATGCGCCGGCATTGAACATGCCAAGAATCACGAAGGTGACGACGAGAACGGCAGCCTGCGGCGCGAAGGCCCTGGCTGGGGTGATGAACTGCGGCACGAAGGCGAGGAAAAACACGATGCCCTTGGGGTTGAACAGGGTCACGAGGAACGCATCGCGGAACACCGGCCAGGCATGTGAGGCCTGATCCGCTTCGATGGCGGCCTGCGATACGTCCGGTGGTGTCACGGGCGAGCGCCACATCTTGACGCCGATCCAGACGAGGTAGGCCGCGCCGATCCACTTGATGACGGTGAAGGCGGTGGCGGATGCGGCAAGGACTGTGCCGACGCCGATGAGCGACAAGGTGGCAGCGAACAGGTCTCCCAGGCCCACGCCAGCCACCGAAGCCATTGCCACCCGGCGGCCATGGGCCAGTGCCTGGCTGATCACCAGGATGATGGTGGGGCCGGGGATGACCAGCAACACGAAGCTTGCGGCAGCGAACGCGGCAAGGACGTGCGCATCGACCGGCATGGATGGCGTTCCGCCTATTCGGGCGCGGCGACCCGGGCCACGCGCAGCATGTTGGTCTTGCCCGGCGTGCGCAGCGGCACGCCTGCGGTGATGACGATGCGGTCGCCGGCATCGGCGAACTTCTCGTTGTAGGCGATGGAGACGGCGCGGAACACCATGTCGTCGAGGTCCTTGGCGTCCTCGGTGTGGACGCAGTGCAGACCCCAGCACACGGCTAGCCGGCGGCCGGTGGCGATGCTGGGCGTGAGCGCAATGATCGGCAGGAAGGGGCGTTCGCGCGCGACGCGCAGGCCGGTCGAACCGGAGCCCGTGTAGCACACGATGGCAGCGACGTTGAGCGTCTCGGCGACGGTGCGTGCTGCATGGGCGATGGCGTCTGCCGAGGTCGGGTTGGGCTCGGTGCGGGCATTGGAAATAATGCCCTTATAGAGCGGGTCGCGCTCGATGGACTGGGCGATCTTGTCCATGGTCTGCACGGCCTTTTCGGGCCACTTGCCGGCGGCGGACTCTGCCGAGAGCATGATGGCGTCGGCGCCTTCGAACAGGGCGGTTGCGACGTCGGACACCTCGGCGCGGGTGGGCACCGGTTCGTTGACCATCGACTCGAGCATCTGGGTGGCGACCACGACCGGCTTGCCGGCGCGGCGGCAGGCGCGGACCATGCGCTTCTGCCAGCCGGGAACGGCCTCGAGCGGCAGTTCGACGCCAAGGTCGCCACGGGCGACCATGATGGCGTCGGTAGCGGCGACGATGTCGTCGAGGAAATTGAGGGCCGAGGGCTTTTCCACCTTGACCATGATGCCGGCCTTGCCGCCGATGATGGCGCGGGCTTCCTCGATGTCGGAGGGCTGCTGCACGAAGGACAGCGCCACCCAGTCGATGTCGAGGGTCAGCGCGTAGTCGAGGTCGGCGAGATCCTTCTCGGTGAGCGGTGTGAGCGGGATAATGGTGTCGGGCAGGTTGACGCCCTTTCTTGCCGACAGCACGCCGCCGAAGACCACGCGGGTGTCGATCACCTTGCCGTCTGCTGCGGTGACTTCAAGCCGGACACGGCCGTCATTGAGAAGCAAGTGCTCACCCGGCTTCACCGCGGCGAAGATTTCCGGATGCGGTAGATACACGCGGGTGGCGTCGCCCGGGGTTTCATCCATGTCGAGGCGGAAGTTGTTGCCGGCCTTGATGGTGACGCTGTCGGTGGTGAAAGTGCCAATGCGCAGCTTTGGTCCCTGCAGGTCGACCATTATGGCGATCGGGCGGGCGTACTTGGCCTCGATGGCGCGAATATCCTCATACCGCGCCTTCAGGTTGGCGTGATCGGAGTGGCTCATGTTGATGCGGAAGACATCGACGCCCGCGAGAAACAGCTTCTCGATCATCTCCGGCGTGGAGGAGGCGGGTCCGAGAGTTGCGACGATCTTGGCCTGGCGTTGCCGTCTCATGATGCCGGTTCCTTGGTCTTGCAGCGGTTGGCGCCATCAGCCGGACGGCTGCAGCGCATCGAAAGGCAGGCGGTGCGGCAGGCGGTCCGGCTACTGGGTTGGCTGGCCGGTGCCCGCGGTGGTCTTGGCGCCTTCGAGCTTGATGGTCCAGTCGAGGTTTTCGCCGGTGTCCACTTCGAAGAAGCCGGTCTCGTTGTAGCCGCGTTCCTGGCAGGAGTTATGGCCGCGAATTGTGAACAGCTTGTCACGGGTGCACATCTTGGCCGGTCCGCCCCAGGAGCCACCCTGGTCGTAGTCGACGGCGTAGATGTAGTACCAGCGCGCGATGAGCGGACCCTTCAGCAGCGTCTCGCAGGCATTGGCGGCAATGTTCCACCAGCCCTCCGACGCCCAGCCCTGCTGGTCGGCATAACCGAGCGCCACGCCAACGCGGCTCGGCGTGAGGTTGCAAAGCTTGAGATCAGCCATTGCCGGGGCTGTGCCACCGGCCAGCATCGCCGCAGCGAACGCGAGAGCCAACAGTCGAGAACGCTTCATATGCAGTCTATCCCACCCAAGTTTCCGGCCGGGGCCAACTCTTCCTCCGGCTGACAGTTCATCGTGTACCTGATTGCCCGGCCTGGCGGCAACCATGGAGCTGGCCGCCATCGTTGCCAGCCCGCGCAAGGTTGCCATCGCAAAAGTGGCCTTACAATGACTAGATAAACAAGTGCCGTTGCTTTCGTTTTAACGTGTTCGGGTGTGCGGTCAAGCACGCTGGACAGGAACGGCACCGTTCCTGTATTGCGGAATGCCATGAACCTTCATCCAGCCAGCGTGGAGCAACCCGCCCGGACCGGTGCGGACGGCGGCGGTTTTGCCAGTCACTACGTGGTGCCGGGCGACCGGGGGCGCGGTGTGTTGCTGGTATGCGACCATGCGCGCAACGCGCTACCGGAGCGCTATGGCACGCTTGGCCTGCCGGACAGCGAGTTCGAGCGCCACATCGCATATGACATAGGCGTGGAACAGGTTACCACGCGGTTGGCAGCCCGGCTTGGCGTGCCGGCGGTGCTGAGCTGCTTCTCGCGGCTGCTGATCGACCCGAACCGGGGCGAGAAGGACCCGACCCTGATCATGGAACTTTCAGACGGGGCGGTGGTGCCGGGCAATGCCGGAATTCCCCGCGAGGAACGCGAGTTCCGGCTCAACAATTTTCACCGGCCCTATCACAGGGCAATCAGCGCGGAGATCGACGCCGCCGTGGCGCACGGCACGCCGCCGGTGCTGGTGTCGATCCACTCCTTCACGCCGGCTTGGAAGGGCGTGCCACGGCCCTGGCACATCGGCTTCCTGTGGGACGATGACCGGCGCTTTTCGGATCTGTTCATCGCCGCGATGGAGGCGGAAGGCGGGCTTTGCGTGGGCGACAACGAACCCTATGCGGGTGGGCTTGAGGGCGATTGCATGGACGTGCACGCGGTCAAACGCGGGCTGCCGCATACGCTGATCGAGATCCGGCAGGACCTGATTTCGGAGGAAGCCGGCATCGAGGAATGGACCGACCGGCTGGCGCGCGCCCTTGAAACGATGATTGCCCAGAGGCAAATCAGTAACCTGCATCAACCTGATTGAGTGGAGCGAACCGATGGACGACAAGACGATGATAGAACTCGAGGCCGCAGCGTTCCGGCGCCTCGTCAGCCACCTGCGCAAGCGCACCGATGTGCAGAACATCGATCTGATGAACCTGGGCGGGTTCTGCCGCAACTGCCTGTCGAACTGGCTGAAGGACGCGGCCGACGAAAAGGGCGTGGCGCTGGACAAGGAAGCTGCGCGCGAGCACGTCTATGGCATGCCCTACGCCGAGTGGAAGGAAAAATACCAGACCGAGGCAACAGCAGAGCAGGTTGCCAAGATGGCCAAGTCGCACCCGGGGCATTGAGCAGCATTCGCAACTTGGCTGCGCAAAACGCACGGCTTTCGCTGGACAGGCCCGGCGCCCATCCCGCATGAGTAGGGCCGACAACCCAGTTAGTGCGGAGACCGGACGCCATGGAC
>CAZYKZ010000184.1:0-5011 GCA_964648175.1 uncultured Anderseniella sp. | reverse complement strand
GATTGCGTGGTCACCGATACCTGGGTGTCGATGAACGATACCGATGCGGCCTCGCGGCACAACCTGCTCCAGGCCTACCAGGTCAACGACGCGCTGATGGCCCACGCTGCTGATGACGCGATCTTCATGCACTGCCTGCCCGCCCACCGGGAAGAAGAGGTGACCGCTTCGGTCATCGACGGACCGCGCTCGGTCGTCTGGGACGAGGCCGAAAACCGGCTGCATGCCCAGAAGGCCATCCTGCGCTGGTGCCTGAACAAGCTTTGAACCGACGGACGCGCGAAATCGTGAAAGATCCCCGTACAGTCGACATTGCATCTGCCGTTTCCGTGGAGGATGCGGTCCTGCCGTTCGAGATCAAGCCGCTCGGCGTGCGCGGCCGCATGGTGCGGTTCGGCAACGTGCTCGACCAGATAATTGACCGCCATGACTACCCGATGTCCGCCTCCGCCGTTCTGGCCGAGGCCGTAACGCTCGCCGCCATGTTCGGCTCGATGCTGAAGTTCGACGGCAAGTTCATCCTGCAGACCTCGACCGACGGCCCGGTTGACATGCTGGTGGCTGACTTCGCCTCGCCCAACCGGGTGCGCGGCTATGCCCGCGTCCACCGCGAGCGGCTGGCAGAGCTTGAAGCCTCCGGCAAGCTGACGCCTCAGGCGGTTATCGGCAATGGCCACCTCGCCATGACCGTCGACCAGGGCGCCGACATGGAGCGCTATCAGGGCATCGTCGGATTGCACAATGCCACCCTTTCCGACGCCGCTCACGAGTACTTCCGGCAGTCGGAGCAGATCCCGACGATGCTCAAGCTGGCGGCCGGTCCGCTGGTGGGCCGGGCGGGTGCCGCACCGTCGTGGCGTGCCGGTGCCATCATGATCCAGCATCTGCCCGCCGATGGCGGCATCAGCCCGATGCAGGTCTATTCGGGTGACAACCCCGCTGGCAGTGATGATGACGTTGCCGAAGACGACAACTGGGTGAAGGCCAAGTTCCTGCTCGACACCGTCGAGGATCACGAGATGCTGGACCCGCTGCTGTCGTCCGAACGGGTGCTCTATCGCCTGTTCCATGAAGACGGGGTGACGGTTTATCCGGAGCTCAAGTTCGAGCGCTACTGCTCATGCTCGGCTGACCGGCTAAAGGACATTCTCGCCCGCATGCCGGACGAAGACCGCGCCCACATGGCCGAGGATGGCGAGATCAAGGTGAAGTGCGAGTTCTGCTCCACCGAGTATGTTTTCTCGCCGGCCGACATCGACGCCGAAACTGGCGGCGAATGACCCGCCGGCTCAGGCGCTCAGCGTGTCTGCCAGCCTGCCGAGAAACCCGTCACACTGGGCAAGCTGATCCAGCGCCACGAACTCGTCCGGCTTGTGCGCCTGGTCGACCGAGCCCGGTCCGCAGATCACCGTCGACATGCCCGCCGCCTGGAAGTGACCTGACTCGGTCGCGTACGAAACGACCTCTGTCCTGTTCGATCCGGTCAGGCGCAAGGCGATCGACCGCGCCTCGCCGTCCGGCTCGGGCGCAAGGCCCGGCACGTTGACATAATTGTCCGTCTCGATGCCGGCATGGGCAAAGCGGGCCTTGATTGCCGAGTTGCGCGTTGAGACCCACGCCGTCATGCGGTCGCGGATCTCATTCTCGTCCTGGCTGGGCAGAAGCCGCGTCTCCCACGACAATGTTGCCCGGTTGGGAACGATGTTCGATGTGGTGCCCGCGTTCAGCACACCTGCATGAACCGTGGTGTAGGGCGGGTCGAACTCGCCGGACGGGTCACCGCGTTCGCGCATTTCAGCGGCGATGTGGTCCAGTTCCACCACCATGGCGGCGGCCTCCGACAGGGCGCTCCACCCGGACATGGGTTGCGATGAATGCGCCTCGACCCCGGTGAACGTGGTCAGGAATGCCTGACACGCTTTCTGGCCGGTCACCACCTCCATCATGGTCGGCTCGCCCACGATGCACACCGATGGCATCGGCAGGTCGGCGCCGAACCGTCGGATGGCCGGCAGCACGCCTTCGCAGGTGACTTCCTCATCACACGAAAACACGAAGTGGACCGGCCGGTTGAGCGCAGCAGAAGCAAGCCGGGGTGCGGCTGCAAGGCAGCAGGCGAGGAAGCCCTTCATGTCGCATGCGCCGCGGCCGTACAGCTTGCCGTCCGCCTGGCGCGCAGTCCACGGATCGCTGCTCCAGTCCTGACCGTCCACCGGCACCACGTCGGTATGGCCCGACAGCACGATGCCGCCGTCCTGAAGCGGCCCGATGGTCGCAACGAGGTTGGTCTTGCCCGGCTCCAGGTCGGCCCGCAGCGTGGCAAAGCCGAAGCCCTTCAGGTAGTCCTCGGCAAAATCGATCAGCGGTACGTTGGTGAGATGCGACGTGGTGTCGAAACTGATCAGACGGGCGAGCAATTCGGCTGAACCGGCGCCGCGCCGGTCGTGAGTTAATGGGGCCGTCACGGTGTCTTCGTCTCCCGCAATACCGGTTGGCGTGCTTCAGTTGATGGTAAGCGCGGCTTGCGGCGAGTCGAGCGAAAACGGCGGCACTTGCACGTCCAGCAATTGCCCGTCGTGGGACTCCATGGTGTAGAAGCCGGTCATGAAGCCGCTGGACGTGCCCAGCGGGCAGCCGGAGGTGTACTCAAAGCGCTCGCCCGGGCCCAGCGTCGGCTGCTTGCCCACCACGCCCTCACCGTCGACGTGCTGGCGCTGGCCGTTGGCGTCGATGATCTCCCAGTGCCGGGTGCGCAGGGTGACGGTCTGGTCGGAGGTGTTCTCGATGGTGATTGTATAGGCCCAGACATAGTAGTTCTCGTCCGGGTCTGACCGGTCGGCAAGGAACTCCGGGTGTACGAGGACCCGGATTCCATGGGTTGTGGCTGCATACTGGTTCATGATTCGCCTTCGCAAGTCGTGTATCAGCAGGTAGCTGCCGCAGTGTTTGAAGGTGGCCGATACACCTTCCGGCAAGGACCGTTTATCCACGGGAATCAGGCAAGTCCGGCACGATTCCCTGCCGCCATGGCCGACAAGGGGTGGGCTATGTGCTATCCCGTTGCGCAACAGTTTGAGCCCGGAGCAGCCCGAATGACAATGACTCCCAAGTGCGGCATAGCGCCTGCCCACATCATACGTCAGATGGCCGAACAAGGCCACATCATTGCCGGGCAGCCGTTTGATGCAGACCAGGTGCAGCCGGCAAGCCTCGACCTTCGTCTCGGAGAGGTGGCATGGCGGGTGCGGGCGTCGTTCATGCCAGGTCCGCGCAACACGGTGGCTGACAGGCTGGAGCGGTTGTCGCTGCACAAGATCGATCTGACCGCAGGCGCGGTGCTGGAAGTCGGATGCGTTTACATCGTGCCGTTGCAGGAAAGTCTCGCCTTGCCAAAGGGCGTGGCAGCGGCCGCCAACCCAAAGAGTTCCACCGGCCGGCTCGACATCTTCACCCGTGTCATCGCCGATTATGCCTCGCACTTCGACACCGTACCTGACGGTTATCACGGTCCCCTTTACGCCGAGATCTCGCCGCGCACCTTCCCGATTCTTGCGCGCACCGGCTCTCGTCTGTCTCAGATCCGCTTCCGCCATGGTGAGGTCAATGCCACCGACGAGATCATCCATGCGCTGCACCGCGAAAAGCCGCTGGTGACCTCCGGCACGGTCGATATCGACAACGGCATCGCGCTGTCTGTCGACCTGTCGAGCTTCGGCCATGGCCAGCCGGTCGGCTTCCGCGCCAAGCGGCATTCGGGCCTTGTCGATGTTGACCGTAAGGCCGCGCTTGAGGTTCTCGATTACTGGGATCCGATCTGGCAGCACGACTCGCTGATCCTCGATCCGGACCAGTTCTACATCCTCGCCTCGAAGGAGGCCGTACGCGTGCCGCCCACGCATGCAGCCGAAATGGTGCCGTTCAACCCGCTGGTGGGCGAGTTCCGGGTGCACTATGCCGGCTTCTTCGACCCCGGCTTCGGCGACGTATCTGGCAATGGCGAAGGTGCGCGCGCCGTACTCGAAGTCAGAAGCCACGAGGTGCCGTTCATCCTGGAAGATGGCCAGATCATTGGCCGGCTCATCTACGAGCCTTTGTCCGAAACGCCCGAAACGGTCTACGGTCAGGGCATCGGCTCCAACTACCAGAAGCAGGGTCTCAAGCTGTCCAAGCACTTCAAGCCGTTTCAGGCTTGACGGCACGGGCGGGGCAGGCGCAGCATTCCTGTACGTCAGCTGTCTGGCCGGTTCATCTCCGGTTCAGGCGCGCTGACCCAAGGTGAGCCCATCACAAGCGGGCAACCAGTCAGGGAACCACAAGCCATGTCCACCAAGCTCAAACTCGCCGGCGCCGGCCTTGCCGCGGCCATCGCGTCCACCGCCGCCATGTCAGGCGCCGCCCATGCAGAAGGCCCTGCCTTCAACTGCCGCTATGCCAAGTTGCCGGTCGAAATCGCCATCTGCGACTCCAGCTATCTCTCCTCGCTCGACCGGCGCATGTCGCGCACCTACTATCGGGTCATGAATTCGCAATACGTGAAGTACGAGGACCCCGCATTCGGCCGTCAGATCAAGCGCGATCACCGCCGCTGGATTTCGCGCCGCAATGCCTGCGGATATGATGAGGGCTGCATCGCAAACCGCTACGAGAACTACATTCCCGAGCTGCAGGCGCACCTGCATTACAATACGGATTGATCATCTGAAGCTGTCATCCCCCGGCTTGACCGGGGGACCCAGCTAGATCAATTCTCGTCCATCTTCAGGGCCGAGATGAAGGCATCCTGTGGAATTTCGACGCGGCCGAACTGGCGCATCTTCTTCTTGCCTTCCTTCTGCTTGTCCAGAAGCTTGCGTTTGCGCGTGGCGTCGCCGCCATAGCACTTGGCGGTCACGTCCTTGCGCAGGGCGGAAATGGTTTCGCGCGCGATGATGCGCCCGCCGATGGCTGCCTGGATCGGGATCTTGAACATGTGCCGCGGGATCAGGTCCTTCAGCTTCTCGCACATCACCCG
>CAZYKZ010000183.1:0-5038 GCA_964648175.1 uncultured Anderseniella sp. | reverse complement strand
GTCCACCAGACGACAACCGGCCATCGACAAACGCCCGGAATAACGGGAGAATTCCCGACCGGCTCAAAAAGTCACGAAAAACGGGGAAAGAATGGTGGGCGGTACAAGGTTCGAACTTGTGACCCCTACGATGTCAACGTAGTGCTCTACCACTGAGCTAACCGCCCGTACCTGCCCCATTCCGGCGAGTTGCCGACGGGGCGGATGCGTCAGACGCGGAGGCTTCTATATCGGGTTGGCAGGTCCGGTGCAAGACCTGCATGAGCGGGTTCTATCAGGCCGCGATCATGCGGTCGACTTCCGACACCAGGTCGCGCAGGTGGAACGGCTTGGACAGGATCTTGGCATCGCGCGGGGCGTCGGAATCCGGGTGCAGTGCCACGGCGGCAAATCCGGTGATGAACATGATCTTCAGTGCCGGGTCGAGTTCGGCCGCCCGCCGGGCAAGCTCGATACCGTCCATCTCGGGCATCACGATATCGGTCAGCAGGAGGTCAACCTCGCGGACCTTCAACTCCTCATAGGCGCTCAGGCCCTCGCCGAACGAATGCACCTCATGTCCAGCGCGCTCGAGCGCCCGGGCGAGGAACAACCGCATGTCATTGTCATCTTCAGCTAGCAGGATACGCGCCATTGCCGACTTCCAAGCCTCCAGTCAGACACGCCGGCAGACCTTGCCGACACTCATCTTCCTTGCCCGACATTAGGCCCAAGAAGTAAATCCGGAGTGAACATGGTTAACAGGATAGGAGTATCCGGCACATGTTGCAGCAGAAATTTTCGCAAGCCCCGGAAGCAACGGCTGCGAATGATTGACGCCCGCGCCGCCAGCGGGCTTAATTGCCGTCATCGACCCAGCCGGCAGCCAACGAACACAGACCCTTTACCCGCATGACCAAGCCCGACAGCCCGAACTTTCCCGACAAGGGCTTCCGGATCGACAGGCCCGGCATGCAGACGGCGCCCGTGGTGTTCAACTCGCCGCATTCCGGCGACCATTATCCCGAGACTTTCCAGGCGCAATCGCGGCTCGATCTCCACAACCTGCGCCGCTCGGAGGACTGCTTCGTGGGCGAACTGTTCGCGGCAGCCTCTTCGATGGGCGCGCCGCTCATGCAGGCGCGTTTTCCGCGCGCCTGGCTGGACGTGAACCGGGAGCCGTGGGAACTCGATCCGCACATGTTCAGCGAACCGCTGCCGCCGCACGTCAACACCGCCTCGGTGCGCGTGGCCGGCGGGCTCGGCACCATTCCGCGCATCGTCAGCGAGGGCGAGGACATCTACCGGGTCAAGCTGACCTGGGATGACGCGAACAGCCGCATTACCAACTACTACCTGCCCTATCATGACGGCCTGCGCCAGCTCGTGGCTGACACTTGGCGCCGCTTCGGCACAGCCATACTGGTCGACTGTCATTCGATGCCGTCTGCTGCCGGCCTCGCCGGCTCCGGCAGGCCCGACATCGTGCTTGGCGACCGGCACGGCACCTCCTGTTCGCCATGGATCACCCAGCATCTCGAAGATGCGCTGCGGGCACATGGCCTGAAGGTCTCGCGCAACCGCCCCTATGCCGGTGGCTACATCACCCAGAAATATGGCCGCCCCCGCGAAGGCGTCCACGCCATCCAGATCGAGATCAACCGGATGCTGTACATGAACGAGGCCACGCTGAAGCGCTCGCGCGGCTTCAGCCGCCTGCAGACGCTGCTGATCGATGTGATGTCGAGGTTCATTGCCCGGGCCAATGAGATTGCCAACCCGCGCTCCATCGCTGCCGAGTGATCGGCGCAGGACCGCAGGCAGCGCACGGGATCGAAAAGAAAAAGGGCCGCACGGAGAACCGGCGGCCCAAGTCTAGGGAGGAAACGCCCGTAAAGGGCAAGCGAAAAAGAGGGAATAATCTCTCGTTTGCGCTGAGTTTATTTTGCACTGCAGCGAGAAACTTTCAAGGGGTAAGCGGGAAAAATCTGCAGGGCGGCACCTGGGGCATGTTCGCATGCAAGCGATTTTTTATCTTATAAAATCAAATGGTTGCAAGATTGTGTGCGCCAACTTGCCGCAAAGCCGCATCAGAACACGCAAAGCCGCCATGCACAAACCGCATATCTTGAAGCCGTCAGACAACATTTTTGTGCACTTGCACAATCAATCCTTCCGGTACCGTACATGACACGAAACGCCACGACAGGTGCGGCAGACGCCGCCGAATATCTGGACTTCGCCATTGAACTTGCAAACCTTGCCGCCGGGCCCGCGCTTGCCCTTTTTCGCACCGGAACCGCCATCGACAGCAAGCTGCAAGGCGGCTTCGACCCAGTCACCAGGGCCGATCGCGAGGCAGAGGAAACGATGCGAGCAGCGATAGAAGCGCGCTATCCGGATCACGGAATCCTCGGCGAGGAACACGGTGAAAAGCCTGCGAAAAGCGGTTGGCGCTGGGTGCTCGATCCCATCGACGGTACCCGCAGCTTCATCTGCGGCACGCCGACCTGGATGACCCTGGTCGCGCTGGAGTTCGAGGGCCGCCCTGTGGTGGGCGTTGCTGCACAACCCTACACCGGCGAGATATTCGCTGGCGATGGCCGGCATGCCTTCCTCGAGCGTGGCGGTATCCGTACACCGCTCGCAACGACGCCCGAGCACGACCTCGCCAGCGTGCTGGCCGGCACCACCGCCCCGCACCTGTTCCGGGCGCACGGGCACCAGGGCAGGCTTGACCGTCTGATGGCTGGCGTCCGGCACCTGCGCTGGGATGCCGACGCCTACTTCCATTGCATGGTCGCAGCCGGACAGCTTGGCGTCAGTCTCGATACGGGCCTGCAGGCCTACGACATCGCGGCGCTGATCCCGGTCATAGAAGGTGCAGGCGGCATTGTTACCACGTGGACCGGAGAAAGCGCGGCAAAGGGCGGCGACATCGTCGCTTCCGGCAACCGCGCCCTGCATGACAAGGCGCTTGCGCTGCTGGCGTGAGGTTCAGACCGGGCGCAGCCTGTCTGACAGGAATGCATCGAAGGCGGCAAAGAACTGGTCGCGATAAATGTCCGCCTCGCTCAGGATGTCATGCCGCGCCCCGTTGAGCGTCACCGTTGCAGCACCCGGCACGAACCGGGCGAACTGCTGGATGGCTTCATTGGACACGACCCTGTCCTGTCCGGCGATGACCAGCAGAGCCGGACACTTGAGCGGCTCCCGGTCATCCATGCGGGCAAGCTTGCGGCATGAACGCAGCGCAGCAAATGCCCACCCGGCACTCGGTGCATGGGCAGAAAGCAGCGGCGCTTCCTCCCAGATGCGCATGTTGCGGGCAAACCGGGTCCGGTCAGAAGTAAGCGGATTGCGCGCAAAATCTTCCTCGGTCGGCCTTGACCCGTTGGCCAGAGGCGTCTTGATCCGGCCAAGGCCCAGCACTGTCATGGCGCCAACAACTGATAACTTGAACCAGTGCGGCAGGCGCGATGATGCAACATCGATGAAAGGAGCCGCCATCACCGCCCCATCAAACCAGTTGTGTCTGGCAATGACCCCAATGCCGACATGGGCGCCCATCGAATTGCCGAGCATGAAGTAGGGTGGCGGGCAATCGGGCAGCATCACCTGCTGGACGAGGCTGACGAGGTCATCCTCGTAGCGGGCAAACGAGGATATGTGACCCAGCCGCCCGGGCTTGACGGCAGGCGGCGAAGCGCCCTGTCCGCGCCAGTCAAACGACAGCACATGCAGGTTGCGGGCATTGAGATCGCGTATCGTCTCGAAGTGCCGCTCCATGCATTCGCCGCGGCCCTGCAACATGAGCACCGTACCGGCGGCAGCCCCTTGCGGCGCGAACTGGCCATAGCGCAGGCGCACGCCGCCGGTCACCTCTAGGTGGCCGCATTCAGCCCTGTCCGGCAAGGGATTGCCGGCAACGTGCACGAAACCGTCGGCCATGAACCTGTATTTGTCCCTGAATGCTTGAAAGCCGGAAAACCCCTGCCGGATAGGTACCCCATGCGCACCCCGTCGGCAAGCAAGGCTGAAGGGCATGAACGGCCCTTGAAACCGCGCCGGGCAGTCCTAAATCTAGCTGTGTGGGCGCCGCAAACGGGTCCACGCAGACTGAGTGTCCGTCCTGCCCCATGAGCGGGAGGGCGGCAAGAACCGAACATCGCTTTGAAAGGATGATTGACCATGTTTGACCTTACCCCGCTTTATCGCACCGGCGTTGGCTTTGACCGTCTGGCCAAGATGCTGGACGAAGTGAACAATTTCGACGCGCCGAGCTATCCGCCCTACAACATCGAGCGCACCGGCGAGCACGAATACCGCATCACCATGGCGGTTGCCGGCTTTACTGCCGATGAAATCAACATAGAGGTGAAGGAAAACGCGCTGAGCGTGACCGGCCGCAAGGCCGAGCGCGAGGACAAGCCGCAGTACCTGCACCAGGGCATTGCCGCGCGCAACTTCGAGCGCCGCTTCCAGCTTGCCGACCACGTTGAAGTGACCGGCGCCACCATGGAAAACGGCCTGCTCCACGTCGATCTCAAGCGCGAGATCCCTGAAGCCATGAAGCCACGTACCATCGCCATCAAGAATGGCAATGGCAGCACCAAGCTGATCGAGGACAAGAAGGCCGCCTAAAACGGCCGGATCGTTCTTGAAAGGAGGCGCCGGGAGAGATTCCGGCGCCTTTGTCATTTCTTCTTTTTCTTTTTGCGGGTCTTCTTGCGCTTCGATATAGGCTCGCTTGCAGGCACCACCTCAAGAATCTGGCCATCGAACTGGCTGATCGTAACCTTGTACTTTCGTCCGTCTTCGCCGATGGCGAGATAGACGAACGGCAGGTTAAGCTTGCACCGGATCGCGTCGAGAACCCGGAACCCGTCCTCGCGCAACAGCCGCGCTGCATCCATGCAATTGAGGTCGAACCGGGCGTAACCGTCCCTGTCCGGATAAGGGTAGCGATAGGGGTTCCAGCCCGGCGGACCGTAGATGTAGAGATCCCTTGTCTGGCTGACGGCAGAAACCGGCAGCAGCGCCAGCGCAGCGATTGCAA
>CAZYKZ010000182.1:0-5039 GCA_964648175.1 uncultured Anderseniella sp. | reverse complement strand
GCGTAAAGGTCGGTCGAGGCTTCGATGAGCGCCCGGTCCATGCTGGCCAGCCGGGAACGGACGATGACGATGACCAGCGCCATGGTGAACAGCGTATGCGCCGCAATCAGCGAGGCATAGCCAAGGTTCAGGGATGGGGCTGCGCCGAGCACGTCCGGCCACACCACGGCCAGCGCCGGGTTGAGAACGTTGAATACGCTCACCAGGGCAATCAGCGTCGCGATGCCGATGACGATCCCGGGCACCATGATCGATACGTAGATTGCACCGTCGAATAGCGCCTTCACGGGTCCGCGCACGCCCTGCAGTCCAAGCGCAGCCATGGTGCCGAACACGCTTGCAAGCGTGGCGCTGGTGGACGCCACGATCAGGCTTGTCGTCAGCGCGTCGAGGGCAAAAGGATTGGCCATCAACTTGCCGTACCACTGCACCGAGAACCCCTGGAAACTCGAGGCATGGCGACCGGCATTGAAGCTGAACAGCACGATGATGCCGATCGGTACGTACAGGAACAGGTAGACGGCGAGTGCGTACAGTCTCATCGAGCGGTTTCCCTAGAACATGCCCTGCGCGGGGTCCTGCCGCTGACCACGCATCATCAGCTTCATGTAGAGGCTGACGATCACCAGCATCAGGATCACCAGGGTAGCCGCCACGGCGGAGCCGAATGCCCAGTTTCGGGACTGCAGGAACAGGTCCACCAAGGCATTGCCGATGAAGAACACCTTGCCGCCGCCAAGCAGCGCAGGGATCAGGAATTCGCCCATGAGCAGGATGAAGACGAGCATGCAGCCAGTTGCAACACCCGGAATCGACAATGGCAGCGTCACCTGCCAGAAACTGCGCCATGGCGGAGAGCCCAGGTCGGCTGCAGCCTCCAGCAGGCGCTTGTCCAGCTTCTCAAGGCTCACATAGATGGGAAACACCATCAGCGGCAGATAACCGTAGACAATGCCCACCAGCACCGCGAATGGCGTGTTGATCAATCGTATCGATTCCAGGCCGGCGTATTCCAGCAACTTGGGCACGCCCTGTCCGCCGAGGATGAATATCCAGGCGTAGGTCCGGATCAGGATGGAAGTCCAGAAAGGCACGATCACCATCACAAGGAGCAAGGTGCGCCATCTTGGGCTTGCGCGCACGGCGAGGTAGTAGGCCAACGGATAAGCGACGATGAGTGCCGCAAGCGTGCCAAGCGGCGCCAGCACGAGCGTATTCTGGAAAGCGGTGAAACGTGCCGGCAAGTTGGCATACTGCGCCAGCGTGAATGCCGGCACGTAACCACCTGCCGGTCCGCGTTCGCCGAAGCTGAACACGAAAACGAAAATAAGCGGCAGGACGAGCATGGCGGCAAACCAGGCGGTTGCCGGCGCGAGCAGAAGCGCTCTGCGTGTTGAAGCCTGCATGGCCATGTCCGTCCTGCCTGACCTGGTCAGGCCGACTTGAAGCGTGCAAGAAGCTCTGCACGGTTCGGATCGGTCAGCGTGGCGGCTGCGCCGAACTCGAGCGCGTCCAGCAGCTCCTTCGCCGGGTAGAGGATCGGATCCTCAAGCAGCTCCTTGGGCAGCAGCGCATTGGTGCGGCTGTCGGCAACAGGATAACCGTGTGCCTGCACTTCCTTGGCGTTGACGGCCGGATCGAGCAGGAAGTTGATCAGCGCATAGGCTGCATCGCGGTGTGGTGAACCCTTGGGAATGGCATAGTAGTCGGACCAGATTTCGCCGCCTTCCTTGCCCAGCACGTAGGCCATCTCGGGCATGTCCTTGTTGAGCTGCTTGCCGTCGCCGGTCCAGCACATCGACATCCATGCATCTCCGTTGCGCATCGACGGCTGGTAGTCGGAGTTGATGGCAAACAGGTGCGGTTTCACCTCGAGGAGCAATTTCTCGGCATCGGCCAGTTCCTTTGGATCGACCGAGTTGAACGAGTAGCCGAAATACTTGAGCGCGTTGCCGATGGTGGTGAGCTGGTAGTCATGCACCATGGTGCGGCCGGAGAAGTCGGTCTTGGTCATGTCCCAGAACTCCTTCCAGCTGGTGAACGCCTTGCCGCCGCTGTGCTTGGTGTTCATCACGAAGCCGGTCGTTCCCCAGTTCTTGGGCACGGCGTAAACCGTGCCATTGACCGTGCCTGCATCCGAGAAACGGGCCTCGAAGGCGTCCGCCTGGTAGTTGGGCAGCTTGGACAGGTCGAGCGGCTCGATCAGGTCCTGCTCCACGTAGGTGGTAATGGTGTAGTTGGTCGGCACGAACACGTCCCAGCCGCTGCCGCCTGCCTGCAGCTTGGCCAGCATTTCCTCGTTGGAACCGAAAACGTTCATCTGCACTGCCGCGCCGGTCTGCTGGGCGAATGCGTCGAAGTTGGCCTGATCGTGATAGTTCGGCCAGGTGGCAAGCACCACGCGGTCGCCGATCTCGCCCGCGGCATGAGCCTTGCCGGCCCGCAGGCCGGGCATTGCGCCCGCCATGACGGCGGTGGCCATGCCAAGCCCGGTCACGCCCAGGAAGTGGCGGCGCGTGACCGAGCCGCGCCGGTAACGCAGCAGCTCCTCGATGAACTTCTTGCGGCTGATGGGGGTGTTTTGATCCGACATTGTCTTACTCCCTTGGGCAACATTGCCCGGCTAGAAAACCCAGATAGGTCACGTCTCGCCCAGAACCAGGGCACTTTCCCGGCTGAAGCCCGCATGTACCGTCTCACCGATATCAAAAGGCCTTTCGCCAAGCTCGTTCTGCCGCGGAGACAGCACCAGGAACTCGCCCAGTTCGGTACTGCGCAGCAGGTATTCAGTGTGTTCCCCCAGAAAGATTCGATTGATAACCCTTGCCTCGGCGACCAGTCCCGGCTGGCTCGGCAAGCGCTTGCGATCCCGCACGGCGACCATTTGCTCCGGACGAACACTCACGCTGACGCGGCCACCCGTGCTGGCGCTGCCCTTCTTGTCCGCTGCGGCCTTGAGCATGGTGCCGGTATCCAGCTTGACGCTGATGCCTTCCCGGCTGGCGTCCGTCACGATGCCTTCGAAGAAGTTTGACTTGCCGACAAAGTCAGCAACATAGCGGTTGGCTGGATGGTCGTAGAGTTCGCGTGGAGAACCGATCTGCACGATCCTGCCCTGCCGCATCAGGCAGACACGGTCGCTCATCGACAGCGCTTCTTCCTGGTCGTGGGTAACCAGGATGAAGGTGATGCCGACATTGCGTTGCAGGGTTTGCAACTCGATCTGCATCTCGCGGCGAAGCTTTCGGTCGAGCGCGGCAAGCGGCTCGTCCAGCAGCAGCACCTTGGGGCGGTTGATGAGCGCGCGCGCCAATGCAACGCGTTGCTGCTGCCCGCCCGACATCTCCCAGATGCGTCTCTGCTGGAAGCCGGACAGTTGCACCAGTTCCAGCATCTCGTCCACCTGGCGTGCGATTTCAGTTGCGGAAGGCTTCGGCGCCCGCTGGCGCAACCCGTAGGCAATGTTGTCGGCAACGTTGAAATGCGGAAACAGGGCGTAGTGCTGGAACACCATGTTCACCGGCCGCTTGTAGGCGGGCACCTGGTTGACGATTTCTCCGTCCAGCAGCACGTCGCCTTCGGTCGGGGCCTCGAAACCGGCGATCAGCCTCAGCGAGGTTGTCTTGCCGCAGCCCGACGGACCCAGAAACGAGAGAAATTCGCCCTTGGTGACTGCAAGCGACATGGCATCGGTTGCCACCACGTTGCCATAGCGCTTGGTGACGCCTCGAAACTCGATGACTGGGATGCTGCTGTCCGCCATGCCCGACTGCCCATATCCTCCCGATTGCAATAGCCTGCACATTTTGCTGATGTGAGGCATAGCCCAAGCACCAATAGAGGCTAGCGACAGCGACAATCAGATGTATATAGGTAGCTTGGCATATCCCAAATTGTATAGATGCAGGTGGCGGACCCATGTCACCGGCTGAAACTGATTGGAACAGTGCGGTTGGTGAGGCCATTTCAGCACTGGCCACACCATTGTTTCCCCAGTCGCTGGTCAATGCTTTGCGGCTTGTGGCGAACTTTGATCACTCGGTGATGTTTGCCTACTGCGGTGAGGCCCGGCCGCTCGACCTGTTCGACAACTTTCCACCGGGCAAGCGCCGCATCTTTGTGACCGCCTACCAGGAGGGTCCGTTCATGCTGGACCCGTTCTTTCTCGCTGGCAGCCGTGGCGTGGATGAGGGACTGCATCGTCTGCGCGACCTTGCTCCCGACCGCTTTTACCAGAGCGAGTACTTCCGCTCATATTATGTGCAGACCGGCCTTTCGGAGGAGATCGGCTTTTTCGTCCATCTGCCCGGCGGGGTCACAGCCGTAATCTCGCTGATGCGCGCTGACCAGTCCCCGCAATTCAGCGCAAAGGAGTTCCGCGATCTGAAGGCATGCGAACCTGTGGTGGGCGCGCTTGCGCGCCAGCACTGGCAGGCTCTGCACCGCCGGTTCTCAAGCGCTGGCACTACTAACGAGGGTCCGCCGGCCATCCAGCGCCAGATCGAATTTGCCTTTCACAATTTCGGCAAGAGCGTTCTCACGCCTCGCGAAAGGGAGGTCGTCGAGTACGTCCTGAAGGGCTACTCGTCGGATGCGATTGGCAAGATACTGGAAATCTCGGCAGGCACCGTGCGCATCCACCGCAAGAACATCTATGCCAAGTTGGGCATCAACTCGCAGGGAGAATTGTTCTCGCAGTTCATCGAAGCCCTGACCAAGTGAGCTTCCGTGTTGGCGAGGCCCTCGGCAGGCCAGCAAGGTCCGCCACGGGGCCGTCTCCAACCGGCAACCTTGGCTGCGGGCATGACTAAAAGTCGCCGTCCATTCTTTGCCTACCTTAATGGAGGTGATTGAGGTGGGACTTTGAAGGCCGGGCTGAATTGCGCGACGAACAACGGCATAGGTTACTCTCTCTGATCCTTAGCATTGTCGCGGTCAGATGTCCGAGTCGGGTCAAAATCGGACGTTTTTGATCCTCGCTGACATTGTCCGCCAAAGGCGAACTGTTGGCTACAACCAGTCTGCTACTGCTTTTGCAG
>CAZYKZ010000181.1:0-5070 GCA_964648175.1 uncultured Anderseniella sp. | reverse complement strand
CCCTTGGCGACGAGGGCGACGAAGATGTCCGGGAAATCCATGGGCGTCTCCTTTGGCTGACGGCCAGATGCGGCGCAATGGCGATCGAGGGGCACTTTGGCCCTCTGCCCCACTCAGGTGGCACCCCACCGCCCGCAGGTCCAATCAGCTTTGCCCCTACGACTGATTGAAACTGTCTATCGCAGTGGCAAAGCCGGTGGCGTCTCAATGCAACACCGTGACCTCGGGCAACCGCCTTGCCACCAGCGTCCGGATCAGCCCTGTGAGTTCGCGGAACTGGGCGGCGTGGGCGGACCGCTTGCGCCAGGCAACACCGATATGGCGATGCAAGGTGCGCTCGCTCAGCCGCATAACTGCGACTTCGCCCCGGTCACCGATCTCCGAGCGCACGTACAGGGCCGGCAGGAAGGCCAGGCCGACGCCCATGCCGACCATCTGTCTCAAGGTATCCAGGCTCGTGCCCTCATAGTCGCGCAGCATGCTGGCCCCGAATTCTTCACAGATGTCGCGCACCTGCTCGTGCAGGAAATGACCCTTCTCGATAGCCAGCACACTCTGCCCCACGAGATCATGGCGGGTGATGCTCTCGCGCGCCGCCAGCGGATGATCGCGCGCGGCGACCACCAGCAGCGGCTCGCGGAATATCTGCTCGACCTCGAGATCGGCATGCTTGACCGGCAACGGCGTGATCAGCAGATCGAACACGCCTGCCTGTAACTGCTCCTGCAAATCGTCGGGCCGACCTTCCTTGACATAGAGCTTCAGGTCGGGGTGGGCTTCATGCAGTGACGGCACGATCTGCGGCAGCAGGTAAGGCCCCAGGGTCGGCGGCACGCCAAGCCTTATGGTTCCGTGCAGGCCGTGGCGTGAAGCGGCAGCCAGGTTGACGATATCCTCCACCTCACCCAGCACCCGACGCGCGCGAGCTGCGATTTCGCGCCCCAGCGGCGTTAGCGTCACCGCCTTCCCGCCGCGCTCGATCAACTGCGCATCCAGGCGGCGTTCCAGTTCCTGCAACTGCATGCTGAGCGTTGGCTGAGTCACGTTCACCCGTTCGGCAGCCCGCCGGAAGTGCAACTCATCGGACAGGGCAACCAGGTAACGCAGCTGCCGGATGGTTGGCATCATGTCCTCCAATGGATCGCATTCGATAGATAATATCGATCAATATATAGATATTGTTTCGATTTGATCAATTGCGTTCCATACATCATTTTCGGTGTCATACCGGCGGAGAAGCTTCCGCCACCGAAGAACCCTGATCATCGACGAGGCCCGAAGAGCCATGCTCAATCGACTCCAGATCGACACTGCCCGAGACTTCGGCATGGCGGCCGTGCCCGCGACCAGCCATGCACCGGTACGCAGCCGCGTGGTGCTGCTCGGCGGCGCCAATCCGGATGCTTGCGTTGCGCTCAACACGCGCCGGCTGCTCGATGCCGCCAGCGCCTGCATAGACTGGATCCTGCCGGGCGATACCGGGGCCGAGGCCTTGCGAGCCCAGCCGGACGGCTGCGACCAACCGCAGCTGGTCCTGTCCGCCCCGGCCAGCCGCCGGGCACCCTGGCAGCCATCGCAGATTGGCCTGTTCGCAACCCTGAACGTGACGAGAGTTTTGCCCGGTCTCTACGGTCACCGGACCGCAGCCGGGCCAGACATTGCCATCATACGCCATCATGACCAGCCGGCTGCCGCCTCCGGTGAGGGAGCCAGCATCCCGGCCCTGATGCGAACGATAAACCTCGCCTTCCAGTTTGCGCGGCTGAACCGCCGGCCGGGCATCACCGGGACCTGCGACACGCGACAGCTCGGAGCGCCGGGCAACCCGTTCGAGGTTGCCTTCCGGCAGGTTTCCGGCGCATTTGCCGGCATTGAAGCCGAGTGCTGGAGCGTCTCGCGATGCAGCCGCAAGCTTGTACAGGGCCCCAACGAACCGATGACGATCGTCGCTTCCGGCAACACCGGCGACGCCCTTGCCAACCTGGCAGCAAGTACTGTCGTCACGCCCAACCTGATCTCGCAGATCCACGCGGGTGAACGGGCAATCGTGTTCACATCGCGGCACGCGGAGGCAGCAGGATTTGCAGATTGCGGCTATGCCAATCCGACTGGCTGCATCCTGTCCGCGGTCACCTTGCTGGATCATCTCGGCAACAGGGCCGCCGCAGCAACCATCCTGCATGCGCTTCTGGCAACGCTGGAGGAAGGCTCGGAACTGACGCCCGACATTGCCTGCCGGTATCCGGGCGTTTCCACCCGCCAGTTCACCAATGCGGTCATCGCCAATCTGGGCAACCGCAGCACCGCGCACTCTGCAGCCCATTGGCCCTATGTCCAGTTGCCGCGGACCGTTCCGCCGGCGCTCGAACACGTGGTCAACCAGTAACTTTCAACCATTTAGAGGAACCGGGAATGCACGAGAACACAACGGACACGCGGCAGCCGCCGCCGATTTCAGAAAAGGCGCAGGCACGGCTGCGCGAACTTGAAGCGCGAGCCGCCGTCGCCCGCTGGCAAACCCACGCGGGCATTGCCGGCAGCATATTCATCGCCAGGCAGGCGGAAATCTTTCAGGAAAGCATCAAGGCGCAGCTCGTCAGAGCCAACGCCGATGGCCGCCCGGACCAGTCTGAACCCTGATCATCGTGCGGTTGCCGCAAGCCGGAGTGCGATGGGACCGGCAGCGTGGCAGGAGCGGCCGGATTCCGCCAGTGGGCGGGATCCGGTCCAACCTGATCAAATCTGACTACTTCATCGTCGCCAGATAGGCCGCAACGTTCTTGCGGTCCTGCTCGTCCTTGAGCTTGAAGGCCATCTTCGAGGTGCCGCCGATGTAGGCCTTGGGGTCAGCAAGATACTCGACGATCTTGGCCTCGTCCCAGGCGCCGATTTCGGCTGCCTTGGCCTTCAGCGCATCACTATACTTGAAGCCGTCGACCGAAGCGGCCTGACGGCCAACGACGCCCTTCAGGTAGGGGCCGACCTTGTTCTTCTCTTCAGAGGCCGTATGGCAGGCCTGGCACTTCTTGAAGACCTTCTCGCCGGCGGCAGCGTCGCCCTCCTGGGCGTGGGCAAGCTGGGGCACAGCGGCCAGAACGGTTGCGAGGATCAGTGCAGTCTTGAACTTCATGTTGCAATCTCCCTTTGTGAGATGGTTCGTCGTGTCGATGGCAGTAGGCGGATGGTTCTGAGGCCCTAGGTCACTACTGTCAGCAGGGCAAAGGCGTGCAGGCCTTCGAATGTCTCGAAGGCTGCCAGCCCGAAAGGCGCAAGCGACAGGTTGTTTCGCAAGCTGTTGCGAAGCTTGGTCAGCCCGTTGCGCAAGGAGGCGAGTTCGTCCTCGTCCAATTGGCCCAGGAAATCCTGGTGAAGCTCATTGGGAAACATGTCCAGCCTCTCCAGCGTGGCAACCGCCTTGCCGGTGATGACAAGGCGCAGCGCACGCCGGTCATCGGGATCAGCCAGACGGCTGACCAACCCGCTTGCCTGCAGCCGGTCGACCAGCCGGCCCGTCGTGGCTGCGCCGAGCTTCAATTCGCGCGCCAGTTCGGTCTGCGTCAGGCGCGGCCGGGACTGGATGTGTGTAAGGGCGAGCCACTGGACCCTCGTCAGGCCGTGATCCTTCAGGCGACGGTCAATGCTGACGCGCATCATGTGCGCCACTTCGTGGACGAGGACGCCGAGGAAACGTTTGTGCTGGCTCATGGGCGGCATAATGCTATGCATGCATATTGTTGTCTATAGGTGGATTCCCCTATGGCATTCCGCGCCACAGAAATGTCACAGCACAGATCATAGAATTTCGGGCGTACGCGTACTGTCCCATTCAGCACCGGGAGCTCCCATGCGAAAAATCCTGCTTGCAGCCTCTTTTGTCGCCTTCGCCGCCGCCCCTGCCCTTGCCCAAATGGTTGCCGACGTGAAGTTTCAGCCCGGCAACTATGGCACCATGGTCAGCGGCACAATCACCGGCAACGAATATTTCGACTACCGGCTTGGTGCAAAAGCCGGACAGGAGATGTTTGTCGAACTCAATGTCGACGGCACCAATGGAAACGGCTCGGCCTTCTTCAACATCCTGCCGCCCGGCAGCCAGGGCGAAGCCATATTCATTGGCTCGATGAACGACGGGAATTCGGCGAAGATCGAGCTGCCCAAGGATGGCACCTACACCATTCGCGTCTACCTGATGGGCAACGACAAGGACGCCGGCAAGACCGTCGGCTACAATGTCGACATCTCGATTCAGTAAGTGAGAGGGGCGGGGTCCGCCCCGCCTTGCTCCGGCATCGACGGAATTGGTGCGTGCGCAGCGTCTGAGACTTACCAGAACGGACCCAACCGGAGATCGCGCCGCCATGACCGAACGCCCCGCTTCATATGATGCTGTTTCGAAGTGGCTGCATTGGACCACCGCCGTGCTGCTGGTCGCCGGCTACTTCATTGGCGAGAACACCTCGCACCGCTTTGCTGATGGTGTGGGCTACGGGATTCACGTCTCCATCGGCATTGCAATCCTGGCGCTGACGCTGGCGCGCATTGGCTGGCGGCTGGCGTTTGCCGCCCCTGCCTATCCGGACACCATGTCCAGCCTCGAGAAATCCGCCGCCAGCCTGACCAAGCTCGCCTTCTACGCCATCCTGCTACTGTTGCCGCTGTCGGGGCTGGTCACCCACGGGCACGAGTTTCCGGCAGGCGGCCAGATCTTCGGCCTGTTCGAGCTTCCCAGCCTCCCCGGATGGCTGTTCCTTGGCGAGGCGGAGGAAGTGCACGAACTTGCCAGCCACGCCTGGATTCCTCTGGCCGGGCTGCACGCTGCCGCGGCGCTGTGGCACCACCGGTTCCGGCGCGATGGCGTGCTGACGCGCATGTTGCCCGGGCGCAATGCCTGAACGGCCCTCCGCGCGCGGGCATTTGAAGCCCGCGCGGCCGCATCGACATGTCGAATTGGGGAGGAAAGGTGGTGGTACGCCCTAGGGGAATCGAACCCCTCTCTCCAGCGTGAAAGGCTAGTGTCCTAACCGATAGACGAAGGGCGCTGACCACCGGGCGATCACATAACAACCTTCT
>CAZYKZ010000180.1:0-5092 GCA_964648175.1 uncultured Anderseniella sp. | reverse complement strand
CCGGATAGGGCGGTTCGAGGATCTCGCTCTTCATGCCCTGCTCCACCACCTTGCCCTGGAACATCACCACGATCTGGTCGGAGATTGCCTTTACGGTGGCGATGTCGTGAGTGATGAACAGGTAGGTGATGTTGAACTCCTTCTGCAGGCGCAGCAGCAGCTTGAGGATGCCTTCCTGCACGATCTGGTCGAGCGCGGACGTCACCTCGTCGCAGATGATCACCTCGGGCTCTGCGGCAAGCGCGCGGGCGATGCAGATGCGTTGCTTCTGGCCACCGGACAGCTCGCCCGGCAGGCGCTCCATGAAGCTGTCGTCCAGCTCGATCATCTTCAGCAGTTCGGAAATGCGGGCATCCAGCGCCTTGCCGGACAGGCCGAGATAGAACTCCAGCGGACGGCCGATGATGTTGCGCACCGTATGGCGCGGGTTCATCGCCGTGTCAGCCATCTGGTAGATCATCTGGATGCGGCGCAGCTGGTCCTTGGTCCGGTCCTTCAGCGCCAGCGGCAGCGGCTCGTCATTGAACAGTACGTTGCCCTTCATCGGCGGCAGCAGGCCGGTGATGACGCGCGCCGTCGTGGACTTGCCGGAACCCGATTCACCGACCACCGCCACGGTGGACCCGCGCGGCACGTCGATGGTGACATCGTGCAGAACCTTGACCACGCCGCCATAGCTGGCGTCCACGCCGTTCACTCGCAGTACGATGTCCTCGCTCTGCTCCTCCGGCTTTTCCAGCGAGCGGACCGCCCACAGCGACTTCGTGTAGGGCATCTTCGGATGCGTCAGCATTTCACGGGCAGGGGCGTCCTCGACGGTCTCGCCGTAGCGCAGCACCTTGATGACGTCGGCCATCTGGGCCACCACGGCCAGGTCGTGGGTGATGTAGATCGCTGCCGTGTTGAAATGCTGCACGATATCGCGCATGGCCGACAGCACCTCGACCTGCGTCGTCACGTCCAGCGCGGTGGTCGGCTCGTCGAAGATGATCAGGTCGGGCCGGGGCGACATGGCCATGGCGGTCATGGCGCGCTGCAGCTGGCCGCCGGACACCTGGTGCGGGTAGCGCTCGCCGATATTGTCCGGGTCGGGCAACTGCAGTGAGCGGAACAGCTCCCGCGCATCGGCCTTGGCTTCGGACTCGGGCTTGAGGCCATGATCGACGGTGGCCTCGACGCACTGTTCGATCAGCCGGTGGGCCGGGTTGAACGAGGCGGCAGCGCTTTGCGCAACGTAGGTCATGCGGCTGCCATGAAGCCGGCGAAGCGCCCGGTCCGACAGGGAGCGCAGGTCGATGCCGTCGAACAGGATGCTGCCGCCGGTAATGCGGCAGCCTGGCTGGGTGTAGCCCATCGCCGCCTTGCCGAGCGTGGACTTGCCCGCACCTGACTCGCCGATCAGGCCCATCACCTCGCCGCGATGCAGCTTGAGGTCGACGCCCTTGATGATCGGATGCCACTTGTCGTCGGAGAAGCCCTCGATGCGGATGTCGCGCATGTCGAGGAGAAGGTCGCCCTTCTTGCGTTCGCCGTGTTGCTTCTTAGCCATCGGTCCTGTCCCCGAGTCAGTTGTCCGGCCTAGTTCGGTCCGTGCCAGTCGATCTGGCAGATTTCGGCCGAGCGGCCGTCGAAGTCCCACACCCGGCCGTGGCTGCGCACGCGGCCCTTGTTGGCGGTGGCGATGGTGATGTCCGGGCCCATCCAGTAGCCGGTGTTGGACACCACGACGTCCTTGTCCGGATCAGGCCCGGAGATCGGCTCGATCTCGCCCTGGATCTTCTTGCCGACCATCAGGCGGCGCTTCTTGCCCTCGGTCTCGAAGGTGACGGGCGCGCGCTCGGCGCCGAGGAACTCGCCCACCAGCATGGAGAACAGGCCCGTAGTGCCGCGCGCTGCGCCGGAGAAAATCTGCTCGAGCCCGTGATAGGCCTTGTCGGTGGCGCGCTCGTCGAAGAAGGCGGCAGCCTTCCAGTTGCCGCGGCCCATGTTGCCGGGAATGTCCATCAGCATGCCGATGTTGAGCCCGGACAGGTCCTCGCCGTCATAGTGGCCCTCGTCGATGCGCACGCCGAGCCAGGCCTGGCAGTAACCTTCCGTCGGCGGGTGCTTGCCGAGGCTCACCACGCACGGGCAGAACACCGTGCAATTGCAGTTGAGGATGAGCTCCCCCTTGATTTTCCACTGCGGCAGATCGGCCACGTCACTTACTCCCTGTCAGACAATTCCGGTTGCGCGGGTAACGGCATAGGCGCCGCCCGCGAGAAGCACGACGCCGGCCGGGCGGGTAAGCCAGCGGCCGATGTCGGGCAATTTTTCCAGCACCATGAATGCGGTGGCGAGCCCCATCCAGACGAGGTTCATGGTGCCGCCAACGAAACCGAGCGCCATCAGCGCCCAGCAGCAGGCCATGCACACCACGCCGAGGCGAAGCCCCATACCGGCGGCAGCGGGCAGGCCCGGCTTCCAGTGCTGCATGAAGAACATCAGCGGCCGGCGGCATTTGCTCAGGCAAGCGTGCTTGAGCCGCGAGAACTGGTAGGCACCTGCCGTGATGAGCAGCGCGGCCGTCAGCCACCAGGACAGGCTTGCCCCGTCGCCGGCAACCAGCCCGCGCGCGGACAGCCAGGCCTGTGCTCCGGCGGCGATTGCAGAAAATCCAAGCCAGATCGCCATGTAGCCGGCAATCAGCGCGAAGAACCCGGCGCCTGTTGCGGCGCCGGTTGCGGTCATGTCGTCCCAGGTTGCAAGGGCAGGCACCAGCGTCGGCGCCATCATGGCTGCGCTCATCAGCGCCCACATGGCGAACAGGGCCAGCGGGTCGGCTTCGGCGGCGGCGGTACAGATGGCCGACCAGAAGCCGGGTTGCGAGAGATTGGCAAGCAGTCCGCCGGGCAGGCTCGCCGACATCAGGAAGATGCCGGCCCAGGCCGCCAGCACGAAGCCGTAGAAACCGCCCCAACCCAGCGATCGCCACAAGTGGGCATGCTGTGTGGCGGCCTCACTTCTCATCGCGGATGCCGGAGGTCTTGTGCAGGAACCAGTCGACCACGAAGTTGACCGCAACCGTGAGCAGCGCAATGGCGCCGGCCGGCAGGAGCGGCGTCATGGCCGCCTTCATGTCGTACTCGGCAAACGAGATCAGCTGGGCGTTCTCGCGCACCATCGAGCCCCAGTCCGCCGTGGGCGGCTGGATGCCGACACCGAGGAACGACAGCGAGGCGATGGTCAGGAACACGAAGCAGAAGCGCAGGCCGAACTCGGCCACCAGCGGCGGCAGGATGTTGGGCAGGATGTCGTTGCGCATGACCCAGCCGAGCGATTCACCGCGCAGCCGCGAGGCCTCGACATAGTCCATCACCACCACGTTCAGCGACACGGCGCGGGCAAGGCGGAACACGCGAGTGGAGTCCAGCACCGCGATGATCATGATCAGGTTCCAGACGTTTGAACCGAAGATCGACAGGAGCATCAGCGAGAAGATCAGGCTCGGGATGGCCATCAGCACGTCGACAAAGCGGCTCAGGCCCTGGTCGAGCCACGAGCGGTTGATCGCCGCCATGACGCCAAGACTGCCGCCGATCAGGAAGGACAACAGCGTGGTGGCGACCGCAATGCCGATGGTGTTGCGCGCGCCATAGACCAGGCGGGTCCACACGTCACGGCCGAGCTGGTCTGTGCCGAAGATGAACTCCGATGACCATGGCGCATAAGGCGTGTCGAACACCTGGCTTTCGCCATAGGGCGCGACCCACGGCGCGAAGATGGCGACGAACATGTAGGCCGCAATGACGATCAGGCCGAACCATGCGGTCAGCGGCGCCTTTTTCAGTTCGCGCCAGGCGCGCTGGGCCCAGGTGCGGCGGGTGGCGACCATCGCCACTTCGCCGGCGGCGGAATATGTCTGGTCGTCGTTGCTCATCTCGGGTGCAGAAGCCTCGGGTTGGTCACGATCGACACGATGTCGGCGAACAGGTTAAGCAGGATGTAGGTGGCGGCGAAGATCAGCGCGCAGGCCTGCACGACCGGTATGTCGCGGGTACTCACCGCGTCCACCATCAGCTGCCCGATTCCGGGATAGACGAACACCACCTCCACGACCACCACGCCCACCACGAGATAGGCGAGGTTGAAGGCGATGACGTTGACGATCGGCGCCCAGGCATTGGGCAGTGCGTGCTTGAGGATCACCTTGCTCGACGACACGCCCTTGAGGCGCGCCATCTCGATATAGGGGCTTGCCAGCAGGTTGATGATGGCGGCGCGCGTCATGCGCATCATGTGGGCCACGATCACCAGCGTCAGGGTCAGCGCCGGCAGGGCGCACATGTAGATGCGATCCATAAGCGGGGTGTCGGGCCGCACGTTGGCGAGCGAGGGAAACACCTTCCACAAGGTGGCCAGCAGCAGGATGAGGATATAGGCGACAAAGAACTCGGGGAACGAGATCGTCGTCAGCGTGGTGGCGTTGATGGTGCGGTCATAGAGCGAGTTGCGATAAAGCGCAGCCGTAATGCCCATCAACAGCGACAGGGGCACCGCAATGGCCGCCGTAAGACCGGCGAGGAACAGCGTGTTCCACAGCCGGGGTGCAATGAGTTCCATTACCTCGCGCTCGCGGCCGGCACTGCGGCCCGAGAAGGAAGATCCGAAATCGCCCTGCAGCACGCCGCCGATCCACTGGATGTAGCGCATCACGGCAGGATCGTTGAGGCCAAGCTCCTTGCGGAAGGCTGCAACCGTTTCCGGCGTGGCTGCCTGGCCGAGCACGGCGGTGGCGAAGTCGCCGGGCAGGAACTGCATGGACGAGAAGATGATGATCGAGACAACGAACAGGGTCAGCAGGCCCAGGCCCAGCCGCTGCAAAATGGTCCTTAAAATCGGATGCATCCAGACCCCACCCTGATCTGTTGCCGTGCAAAGCACGGTCCTTGACGTTCATTGCCCGCTGAAAGCGTTGCAAAATTTTCCGGGCATGACCAGACCCAAAAACGGCAGGCCGCCGCGAAATTGCGGCAGCCCGCCAGTCATGCGTTTCAGGCCATCCACCAGCGGCGGTACATGTAGCCGCCGTCATGGTCGTAATTGGAGTTGA
>CAZYKZ010000179.1:0-5159 GCA_964648175.1 uncultured Anderseniella sp. | reverse complement strand
GCCGTGCTCGGCATGGGCGTCTATATCGGCAAGTCCACCAAGATCATCGACCGCGCCACCGGCGAGGTGATGTATGGCGAAGTGCCGGCCTACTCCGTCGTGGTGTCCGGCACCCTGCCCGGCAAGCCGCTGCCGAACGGCGAGCCCGGCCCGTCGCTGTACTGCGCCGTGATCGTCAAGCGCGTTGACGAGAAGACCCGCTCCAAGACCTCGATCAACGAGCTGCTGCGCGACTGAGCTGCAGGCTTTCCTTCGGGCAGGAACATGTGCAAGCTGCCGGGTCTGGGAAAAACCGGAACGGCAGAGGGCCATAGATGAAGGAATTGTTCTTTTCGCTCGAGGGACGCATAGGACGCGGGCGCTGGTGGTTCGGCGTACTGATCCTGCTGGTTGCTCAACTGGTGGTATTCGGCGCACTCGCCATGCTCGGCCTTTACAGTACCGACCCGGAGCAGCAGCTCACTCTGGGCAACGGCCTGGTTCAGCTTGCTGTTTCGGCTGTATTCGTGTGGATGAGCGTTTGCCTGACCGGAAAACGCTGGCATGACCGCGACAAGTCGGCCTGGTGGATGCTGATCGCCCTGGTTCCCGTGATCGGCTGGATCTGGCAGCTGGTCGAGTGCGGCCTTCTGAAGGGCACAGATGGAGAGAACCGCTTCGGGCCGGATCCAGTGGGCTGAACGTGCAAGATGAGCAACCCGATCATGCGCACCCGGCCTCTTGGCCGGGTGTGGCGTTTCAGATAAGCGTTAGGTCATGACCACTTCGCCAGATGCCGTCGCCATCCTCCAGGAGCTGATCCGCTGCCCGTCCGTCACACCGGCGGAAGCGGGCGTGCTCGACTACATGGAAGGACTGATGAACCCTGCAGGCTTTACCTGCACCCGCATGCCATTCTCGGAAGAGGGTACGGCAGACGTGGACAACCTGTTCGTGCGCATCGGCACGTCCGGCCCGCACTTCTGCTTTGCCGGCCACGTGGACGTGGTGCCGCCCGGCGCCGACAGCCTGTGGACCTATCCGCCGTTTGCCGCCGAGGTTCATGACGGGATCATCTATGGCCGCGGCGCCTGTGACATGAAAGGCTCGGTGGCGGCGTTCTGTGCGGCTGCCATGGGCTTTGCGAAGGACCATGATGGCAAGCTGCCCGGTTCCATCTCCCTGCTCATCACCGGCGACGAGGAAGGCATTGCCATCAACGGCACGGTCAAGATGCTCGCGGAGCTCAGACGCCGGGGCGAAGTGCCGGATGTGTGCCTGGTGGGGGAGCCGACCTGCCCAGAGGTGTTCGGCGACACCATCAAGATCGGGCGCCGCGGATCGATCCATTTCGAGATCACGTGGCAAGGCGTTCAGGGCCATTCCGCCTATCCGCACAAGGCGGTGAACCCCGTCACGCCGCTGGCCCGGCTGATCGACCGGGTGGCTTCGCACGAGCTGGACAGGGGTAACGCGCATTTCGGCCCGTCGACGCTGGCGGTGACCAATTTCGATACCGGCAACCCGGCGAACAACGTGATCCCGGCATCTGCCAATGCGCGCTTCAACATCCGCTACAACACCGAGCATACGGCGGCCAGCCTCAAGGACTGGGTGGAGCGCGAATGCGAGACCGTGAAGCAGCAGATGGGCGGCAGCTATTCGATTGCCATCGTGGAGGGCGCCGACGCCTTCATGACCGAACCCGGCCCGTTCGTCTCCGTCATCGCAAATGCAGTCGAGGCGGAGACCGGCGTCAAGCCGAAGCTCGATACCGGCGGCGGCACGTCGGACGCCCGCTTCATCAAGGACTACTGCCCGGTGGTCGAGTTCGGTCCGATCAACCAGACCATTCACCAGGCCAACGAGAACATTCCGGTTGCCGATCTGGAGCTTCTGACCCGGGTGTACCGGCGCATGCTGGATGACTGGTTCGCGGAGGTCGCCGCGTGAGCTTTGCCATCGATGCGGTACGTGCGCTCAAGGCAGCCTGGCGGCTGATCAGCCTCGACAAGCAAGGGATTCGCGATTTCGACCAGAGCGAGCAGGCATTCTGGACGTCGTTCAAGGCGTTCTTCCTGGTGGCGCCGCTCTATCTCTACTCGTCGGTGATGGGCGCGCGCCTGTCGAGCCCGCCGCTGGAAGAGCCTTCGCTGTTCGGCACGTTCGCCTTGCTGGCGCTTCTGTGGGTGCTTTGGCCCTGGCTGATGATCTACATCAGTCAGCAGCTTGGCGTCAGGCGCAAATATGTGCGCTACATCATCGCCTACAACTGGACGAGCGTGTTCATCGTGGCGGCCATCGTGCCGGTGCTGGTGCTCAGGCAGTTTGGCATTGCCGGTCCGGGGCTTGCTGCCCTGCTCAGCCTTGGCGTCATCGGCTGGTCGCTGTTCATCCGCTGGTTCGTGGCGCGCCATGGGCTTGAGGTGAACGCGCCCGTCGCCATGGCCCTGGTTGCAGGCGACCTGGCGCTGTCCATCGCGGGCAGCTTCCTGATTTGAACACCGGAAGTCAGTAATCGACCGAGATCAGATAGAGCCCGTCCGGCGGCGCGACGGGCCCACAGGCAGAGCGGTCTGCCGCTTCAAGCGCTGCACGCACGTCCGATGCCGACCACTTGCCCTCGCCTGCAAGCTTCAGCGTGCCCACGAGCGAGCGGACCTGGTTGTGCAGGAACGACCGCGCCGAGGCATACACCACCACCTCCGCGCCCTCGCGCACCACGTCCAACCGGTCAAGCGTCTTGACCGGCGACTTCGACTGGCACTGTGCCGAGCGGAACGTGGTGAAGTCGTGATGGCCGACCAGCGTCTGCGCGGCTTCATGCATGGCTGCGGCATCGAGCGTGTGCGTCACCCACCAGACCCGGTTGCGGTCCAGCGCAGGCGGCGCGCGGCGGTCGAGAATGCGAAACCGGTAATGCCGCGCGGTTGCGGAGAAGCGGGCGTGGAAGTCCTCATCCACAACGGCCACGTCCAGCACGCTGACCGGATCCGGGCGGACCTGCGCATTGATCGCACCCATGAGTTTCTCTGTCGTCCAGTCCTTGTCCAGGTCAACATGTGCCACCTGGCCCAGCGCGTGAACGCCAGCGTCGGTGCGGCCGGCGCCGAACAGCGTCACATTCTCTTCGCCCAGCCGCGCGATGGCGTCTTCCAGTGCGGCCTGCACGGAGTGCTGGCCGTCCTGACGCTGCCAGCCGGAGAATGGCGTGCCGTCATACTCGATGGTGAGCCGATAGCGGGCCATGGCCTCATTCCACGCAGGCGCCGGGTGAAGGTCTCAACCCGTTGAGAAAGGCGTCGAGGTCCATAGGCCCCTTGCCCTCGCGTTGCAGCCGCACCGGGCGGATGGCGCCATCGGCACAGGCAATCGCCAGCCGGTCGTCCAGCACCGTTGCCGGTGAACCGCTCATCGACGGCTCGAGTTCCACTTCAAGCAGCTTCACCCTCACCGGCTTGTCAGGTCCCGGCAGCAGGCACCAGGCGCCGGGAAACGGCGACAGGCCATGCACATGGCGCAGGACATGGTCCGCCGGGCGATTGAAATCGATGTGGGCCTCGGTCTTGGAAATCTTTCCGGCATAGGTCACGCCCGCCTCGGGCTGCGGCGTGGCGGCCAGCCTTCCGTCGCCTTCAAGCTGCGCCAGCACGGCAGACATGGCTTCGGCACCGGCGGCGGCAAGTTCGTCGTGCAGCGTGCTTCCGGTTGTCTTGTTCGTTATAGCAGTGCGCACTTCCGACACGACAGGACCGGTATCCAGCCCCTCCCCCATCTGCATGATGGCGACGCCGCTTTCGGCGTCCCCGGCCATGATTGCGCGCTGGATGGGGGCGGCACCACGCCAGCGCGGCAGCAAAGAGGCGTGCACGTTCAGGCAGCCGAACCGGGGCGCATCCAGCACCTGTTTCGGCAGGATGAGGCCATAAGCCACCACCACCGCCACGTCAGCATCGAGTGCCGCGAATTCCGCCTGCTCCGCCTCACCGCGCAGGGACACCGGAGTGCGAACCTCGATGCCATGATGTTCGGCAAACTGGTGGACGGGAGACTTGCGCTCGGCCATGCCGCGGCCTGCCGGGCGGGGTGGCTGCGTGTAGACGCACACAACCTCGTGGCCGTCGGCGATCATGCGGGCAAGAGTGGGCACGGAAAAGTCCGGCGTGCCCATGAAGATGCAGCGCAGGCTCACGCGGTTTCCCGCTGCTGGCGGGCCATCTTGGTGAACTTGCGCACGACCATGGATCGCTTCAGCCGCGACAGGTGGTCGATGAACAGGATGCCGTTGAGGTGGTCGATCTCGTGCTGGATGCAGGTCGCCATCAGGCCGGAGCAGTGCATCTCCTGCTGCTGGCCGTTCTCGTCCACGTACTTCACCTTCACCTCTGCCGGCCGCTCCACATCATAGAACACGTCAGGGATCGACAGGCAGCCTTCCTCGTAGGTGGACCGGTCATCGCTGGACCAGACGATTTCCGGATTGATGAAGGCCTTGGGGTCTTTCGGCTGGTCTTCCTTGGCCAGGTCGATGACCAGCAGCCGGCGCGGAATGCCGACCTGCACCGCCGCCAGGCCTATGCCCGGCGCGTCGTACATGGTCTGGAACATGTCTCCCACCAGCGCGCGCAGATCGTCGTCAACCCGCTCGACGGGTTGCGACATCTGCTTCAGAACCGGGTCCGGCAGCTTGACGATCGGTCGAATGGCCATGAAATTTCCGTGCACCAAACTGAATTACGCTGGCTTTCAGATAAGCATTCTGACCGTTGCGGTCAATTACCCGGCAGGGCTCAGCCGTTGCGCGCCCCGATCCAGCGGGACAGCCGTTCCAGCGCCTCGTCGAGGCTTGCCGGATCGCGCAGATAGCACATGCGCAAGAAGCCCTCGCCGCCGGGTCCGAACGTGCCGCCCGGCGAAAGACCAACGTTGGCTTCATCAATAATGCGCAACACCGCATTGAGGCTGTCGTCAAGACCATGGAGACGGAAGAAGTGGTAGAATGCGCCCTTCGGCATCTCGAAGCTGACGCCCTCATGCCGGCCGAGCACTTCGGCCACCCTGTCGCGCGCGTCGCGGGCCATTTCCACCTGCAGGCTGAGGAACTTGTCGCCCTGCTCCAGCGCGGCTATGGCGCCGCGTTGCAGGAAAGCTGCAGTGCCCGACGTGTTGTACTGGATGAT
>CAZYKZ010000178.1:0-5215 GCA_964648175.1 uncultured Anderseniella sp. | reverse complement strand
GAAAGCCCGGTCGCCCAGATGGCAGTCAACTCGCTTCGGTAGCTCAATTCCACCAGGGTCAGCAGGATGCCGAGCAGAACGGCCATTGCCATGAAGGCAGATGCGGTAACCGGCAGCAGGAGTGCCGCATAGTGGGCGAGGGCTATCGCGCCGCCCGCTCCCTGTTTCATGATCTCCTCGGAATAAGTCACAAGGGTGAGTGAAACCACGAACGCCGAGATGCCCGCCAGAATGGTGATGAAGCGCACCAGGATCATGCGCGAGAGCAGCCAGCCTATCGTGCTCATGGCCGTACGACTCCACTGCCTGTGGGGCTAATGCGCCGCCACGCAGCGCGCACCGCATCGGCGACGTCCTCAATGAGCGGATCGAGCCATGGCCGGGGCAGGGTGTAGCAGGTGACATAGTAGCGCCACATCGCAAAGCTGGTGAGCAGCGCGAAGGGTATCCAGATGGTGAGCCATACGGACTTGCCCGATACCTGCGAGAGCAGAGCCCCCTGCTGCAATATCTCGTGAAACCCCACCAGCAGAGCCAGCGCCACGCCGAAGCGGTAACCACGGTTGCCGCGCCGCTGACCGATGGCAAAGGGCAGTGCAAGGAAGGGCAGGATCAGCACAAGCGCCACCATAGCAAGGCGTACGTGGAATTGGGATTCGAGAGCCCAGCGCTTGGCGGGTTTCAGGTTCGGTCTTTGAAGCTGCCAATACACTTCGGAAATCGTCAACTCCCGTTCTGCCTGTCCCCGCTCGCGGAAAACAGAGTCCTCGATCTCGCCAAGGGCGATGTCGGCCGTCTTGAAATCACCGACGATTGGCGGTTCAACTGCTTCCGCAGAACTGGTCAAGGCGGGCTTCTTTATTTCGAGGCGGTGACCCGTTTCCAGGCGCAGGATGGGGCGCCGGCGCTCCGGGTCGTCCACGAGCTGGCCTGCCTCGGCGGTGATGGTTTCGCTGCCCTGGGCCCCCTTGTCGTCATACAGGAAGATGCGCTGGAACGAGTTGTCCCGGCGGGTCAGCTTGTCGAGCATGAAGGTGCGGCTGCCGGTCTGCATGAACACGCCTTCCTCCGCCAGAAAGAAGACGTCCACATGGGACAATGCATAAACGGTAGCCCGGTAGGCATAGAGCGAATAGGGCTGCACCCAGCCGAACATCAAGGCGGCGTTGGCGGCCAGGACCACGGCGATTATGGCGACAGGCCGGGTCAGCCGGCCAAGGCTGAAGCCTGCTGCGAGAAATGCATCGAGCTCTGAATCCTTCGACATCTTGTTGAAGCCGAACAGAAGACCGAGATAAAGCGCAACGGGCGCCGCGAGGCCGATATAGTGCGGCATCCAGTATGCCAGCAGCTCTATCACCACGCCGAAGGAATTGCGGTTTCCCAGCGTGATGTCGAGAACCTTGACGATCCGCTCCGCGCACAGCACCGCCAGGCCGGCACCCAGCGCCGTCAACAGCGGGATGGAAACCTGGCGGATCACGTATCGCTCGACTATCGGAAACCTGAAGATGGGCGCTGCCGGCGCGAGCCGTCCTCCTTGCTGGATGGTGCCGCCGTCGCGGCTGCCTGCTTATGGCTCCAGACTGTAGCTGGTTTGTGGCACGAAAGCGCGTTGCGCCGCCTGCCAAACCCGCGTGCTGACGGTGCATTGCCATTGGCCCGACACACGTCTGATGGTGTATTCGTTCCACGCCGATGGCTCGGAATTGCGTGCGCCGTTGGAGCTGGCAGATGGAACCCCTATAACGTGCACTGTTCCATGGCGTGAGGCAAGCTTGTGGCGCATGGACGTGTGGTTGTGGCCATGGACGACGAGGTCGCAGCCTTCGTCCTGCAGTATGCCGGCAAGTTCCGCGGCGTCGGTCAACGCCTTGCGCTGCTTGGCGAGACCCGGCAATGGCGGGTGATGGATCATGAGAAGCCTGAAGAAGCCGCGCTGGCGCAGGTTCGACAAGGTGGCGGCAAGCGTTTCCAGCTGTGCCGGCCCCAGCGTACCGGTCGCGCGGCCGGGCCGCGTCGGTACAGCCGTAGTGACGCCGATCAGCGCAATGTTGCGGCGCTGGCGCACATAGGGAAACGCCATGGCCACACTGCCGGTTGGCCGTGCCCCCGGCACCGCCAGATCGCCGGTCATGTAGTCGCCCCATAGACCCAGCCCGTCCTCCCAGGCAACCGGCACATAGGCGTCATGGTTGCCGGGCACCAGCGATATCCATTCGGGGGCGCCTGCGTGCTGCAGCCAGCTGGCCGCATTGATGAATTCACGCTTGAGGGCGATGTTGACCAGGTCGCCGGTCACCATCAGGTGGTCAGGTGCGGTGGCCCTGATGTCGCGGATTATCTCGGCGGTGATCGCTGGATCATGAATGCCGCGCCGGCGGAACATCCACGAATTGTAGCCGACCAGGCGCTTGGAGGTCATCTCGCTGGCCTTGACCGGTGGCAGCGGACCCAGGTGAACATCGGAAATATGGGCGATACGGATCATGCCTGCTGGCTCCCGGGTGCGGGCGGGGCAAACCTGCGTTCATAGATGCGGTAGGTCTTGTAGGGCACGCCGCCCACGGCCTCGATCATGCGCCGCATGGGCAGGTTGTCTTCCAGGATCCAGGAAAGTTCGGCCCGGGTCGTGCCTCTCGCCACGTGATAACGGCGAATGTTGTCGATGACGGCGATGGCAAGCGCGGAGCCCACCGGTGTGCCATGATACTTGCGGCGCACCCCCATCAGCGGCATGCGCACCGCGCGCGGAGCCTTCAGCTTCAGACGGGTGAGCAGCTTGAATATGCCGAACGGGAACAGGCGCCCGTTGAGATCGTGCGCCGCCTGGTTGATGTCAGGCAAGGTGACGGCCATGGCCGCCGGCTCGCCCTGATATTCGGCAAAGGCGATGAAGCCTTCGTCGACCAGCAGCTTCAGGTCAGAGCCCAGCTTGTCGATCTCGGCCTGCGAGAACGGGGTGAAGCCCCAGTTCTCAGACCACGCGTCGTTGAATATGTCGATCAGGATGGCAAGGTCATGGGCAAGATTCTTCTTGCTGAGGGGGCGCACCTTCAGGTCGCCGGTCTGCTGGACCTTGCGCAGCATGCCCGCCAGTCCGCGTGGCAGTTCCTTGGAGTTGTCGAAGCTGTAGGCCAGCACGTCCTTCACCCCGGCATATCCGGCCGCTTCGACGTGGGGTCCGTACCAGCGCCGGGCGTGGCCCATCATCACCGCGGGGGGATGTTCGAAGCCGTCGACCAGGAGGCCGGTTTCCTCGTTGATCGAGAAACTGAACGGTCCGATCATGCGGGTCATGCCGCGTTCTGCAAGCCAATTTTCAGCAGTTTCCAGCAACGCCTTGAAGACCGCCGGGTCATCGACAGCGTCAAGGAAGCCGAACATGCCGGTATCGTCCTTGTGGCGCTCATTGCGCAGATTGTCGATCTGGGCAGAGATGCGCCCGACGGGCTTGCCGCCACGCCATGCCACGAACAGCTGCGCGCCGGCATGCTGGAAGAATGGATTGTGCTTCTCGGAAATGTGCTGGGCGCGCTCGAGGGTGAGCGGCGCGATCCAGGCCGGATCATCGGCAAACACCAGATGCGGAACCTTCAGGAACGCTTGTCTGCCGGGTTTGCCGGTCACTGGGGTGACTGTCAGGCCGGTCATGAGGGGCGGACCTCATTGGGCCGCAGCGCGGCGGCCCCAGTGTTCAGAAAGATCCCGGGAATGCCCGGCATCAAGCTGCCGTTTCCGGGGTGGCCGCAAGCAGCGCGCAGTGCATGATCGGGAATCGACGGCATGGCGCAACGATTAGTGCCGCCCGAGTGCCGGGGCAAGTACAGAATTGACACGCCGGCGCTTGCGGCAAGCCAGCAAATTCGCATTGTTGTCGCCCTACGCTGCTGATGATTGCAGTGGCAATAGGGGGCTGACAGGCAGAAAACATGTTCAAGCAAGTAATCTACCCTTTGGCCAACCGGTTCCTGCTGCAGCCTCTTGGGCGGGTCACGCGGGGCATGACGCTTGGCGTGCGCGGTGTGGTGATCGACGGCGAAGGCCGGATGCTGGTGGTGCGCCAGACCTACACCCACGGCTGGATATTCCCGGGCGGCGGCGTGGAGCGGGGCGAGACGGCGCTTGGGGCGCTGGCGCGGGAACTGCACGAAGAGGGGGGCGTAAGGATGAAGGGCAGTCCGCAGATGCACGGGCTGTTTTCCAACCACGCGCATTTTCCGGGCGACCATGTGGCGGTGTACCTGGTGCGCGACTACGCCGAGGAGCCCTGGAAGCCATCGATGGAAATCTCGGCGCGCGCTTTCCTTGCACCCTCCGAAATCCGGCAGGACTGCTCCGACGCCATGAAGCGGCGGCTGGATGAACTGGTGGACGGGGTGAAGCCTGCCGGGATCTGGTAAGGGCACAAAGCTTTTGACCGGCATGGGCAAGCCGTGATACGTGCACTTTCTTCTTGGCGGCAACCGCCGCTCAACAGGACAGGAATTGATGATCCGGACCAACCGGCAGCGACGATTGGCGATCGAGCGACGCGCAGCACGTGCGCTGCGTTGCGCCGGTTTGCTGCCTGCTGCCTTGAAGGTCCTGCACTGCAACTAAGTGCACCGCTTCCGGGCTCGGGCGCACCGGCAAGACATGTGATCATCATATCTGCCTGAAAGACTTCGCCCGATGCCGTTCAATTCCTCCATCATCAAGCCATTCCATTTTGACGACGCCGCCCTTGTGGCCACGTCCGAAGGGCTGCTCGACCGCGCCTTCGGCATCGGCAGGCGCACCAAGACCTCGTACCGTTTCCGCGAAGGCGAAACGGCAGTGCCGGGCCTCAGCTTCGGGCTGTGGCTGCCGGCGGCAGACGACGAGACGGAGCAATGGCTGGTGGCGGTCATCAGCTTCTGGCGGCTGAAGATCGGACAGGCGGGCCATGATGCGATCATGCTCGGGCCGCTGGCGGTGGAGCCGGTGCTGCAGGGCAAGGGTCTGGGTCGCAAGCTCATGCACCACGCGCTGGAAGAGGCGATCCGGCTGGATCACAAGCTGGTCATCCTGGTCGGCGACGAGCCCTATTATGCGCCGTTCGGGTTCTCGCGGGTGCCGGACGGGCGGCTGCTGCTGCCCGGCCCGGTGGACCCGGCGCGGCTGCTGTTCCGGGAACTTCAGCCTGGCGCGTTCGACGGTGTCAGCGGGCTGGTACTGCCGCCGTCGCGTTTCG
>CAZYKZ010000177.1:0-5257 GCA_964648175.1 uncultured Anderseniella sp. | reverse complement strand
TCGACATGGCGCTGTTCGACTGCATGAGCGCGGTGCTGGCCAACCAGGCGCTCAACTATCTCGTGTCCGGAACGCCTCCGAGGCGCATGGGCAATGCACATCCGAACATCGTGCCCTACCAGGTTTTTCCCTCGTCCGACGGTCACCTGATCATTGCCACCGGCTCCCAGGCGCAATGGGCCAAGATGTGCCAGGTGCTGGGGCTCGATCACCTGATTGACGATGACCGTTTCCGCACCAATGCGGACCGGGTGAAGAATCGCGATGAGTTGGCTGCGCTCATTTCGGAGAAGACCAGCCAGCGTACGCGCGACGACATGCTGGCGGAACTCGAGAAAGTGTTCGTGCCGGCAGGGCCCATCAACACGGTAGAGGATACCTTCAACGACCCGCAGATCGTGCATCGGGGATTGCGCATCGACATACCCGATGGTGACGGCGTGATGGTGCCGAGCGTGCGCACGCCGATCGTGTTTTCCGACAGCACGCTGAGGCTGGAGCGCGCCAGTCCGAAGCTTGGCGAACACACCGGCGAGGTCGTGCGCGCCCGGAACGGCCAATAAGCAGGCATGGCAATATTCACCCGCCAGCAGCTGGAACAGGTTGCCGCCGCACTGGCCATTGGGGCAGGCGGCGGCGGCGTGTTCTGGTGGCTGGGCCTGCCCGCGCCGTGGCTTGCCGGCGCCATGGTGGCGGTGGCGGCGGCAGCGCTTGCTGGCAAGATCCGCACTGTGATGCCAAAGGCGCTGACCCGCATCGTATTCATCCTGCTCGGACTTCAGATCGGCGGGGCGGTGACGCCGGAAACCATTGAGACCCTGTCGCGCTGGCCGCTGAGCGTGGCACTGCTGGCTGTGACCATGGCGGCTGTAGTTGCGGCTGGGGTGGCCTTCTACCAGCGCACGCTGGGCTGGGACCGTGCGACCAGTTTCTTTGCGGTGATGCCCGGCGCGCTGTCGTTGGCGCTGGCGATGGCGGCTGATACGCGCGCCGACCTTGCCCGGGTGTCGGTGGTGCAGGTGATCCGCCTGTTCGCGCTGGTGGCGGTGCTGCCCTCGCTGATCACGGCATTCTCGGCCAGCGGCACCGGTCAACCCGCGGTTACCGTTGAGGCCGGTTCCCTGCGTGATGTGGCGATCGTGCTGCCGGCGGGACTGGTGGCCGGCTACGTGTTCGACAGGCTCAGAGTGCCGGCGGGGCTGATGCTGGGGCCTGCGCTTGCCAGCGGTACGCTGCACCTGACCGGCGTGGTGCACGGCGTGCTGCCGGACTGGCTTCTGCTGCCGGGTTTCGTTTTCCTCGGCACCATGATCGGCATGCGGTTTGCGGGCGTGCGCGCCAGCGATCTGGCTGCCATGAGCGGGGCGGCGTTGACCGGACTTGCGCTGGCGCTGGCCATCAGCCTTGCAGGCGCCGGACTGACGTCTTGGCTTGTCGGCATACCGCTTTCGCATACGCTGCTTGCGTTCGCCCCGGGCGGGCTGGAGGCGATGACCATCATGGCGTTTGCGCTCAACCTCGATCCTGCCTATGTCGGGGGGCACCAGATCGCGCGGTACGTGATGATTGCACTGGCAATGCCGCTGGTGTGGAGCCTGGTGGGTGGCCGGAAGCGCGGGCAGCGCGACGACATGTGACATCCGCTCACGGCGTTGTCAGTTCGCGTGCGGGTCAAGGCAGGCTAGAAACCGGGACATGGAAAGCGTCAACACAAAGGTCATGGTGCTGTTTGCCATCGCCACAACGGTGATGGTGCTGGAGCGGCTGTACCCGCAAGCCCGGCCTCTCGCGGCTGCGCATTTGCGCACGGCCTGGGACAGACTGCTGCGGGTGCTCAAGAACGCCAGCCTGCTGCTGATCAGCGCCGGACTGTCGCCGCTGGTGGTTATACCGCTGTCGGCGCTGGCCTCGACCCACGCGCTGGGCTGGCGGCCGGAGTGGCTGTCGGGCTGGCAGGGCCTGATCATCGATCTGCTGATCCTCGATTTCTGGATCTACTGGTGGCACCGGGCGAACCACGAGATCCCGTTCCTCTGGCGGTTCCACGAGGTGCATCACCTGGACGAGTTCCTCGACGCCAGCTCCGCGTTCCGTTTTCACTTCGGCGAGGTGATGCTGTCGGCGGTGGTGCGTGCGTCGGTGATCTGGCTGATGGACATTCCGCTTACCTCGGTGATCCTGTTCGAAACGATGGTGCTGGGCATGGCCCTGTTCCATCACTCCAACATCGCGCTGCCGGGTTGGCTGGAGAGGCCGCTGTCGAAGATCGTGGTGACGCCGTCGATCCACTGGGTCCACCATCACGCGATCCGGGCAGATACGGACTCGAACTACGCCAACATCCTGTCGGTGTGGGATATCCTGTTCGGTTCGCGATCCAGGACGAAACGCTGGAACGAGATGCCGATCGGCGTGCAGACGCGGCATGACGAGGGGTTGCTGGGCTTGCTGACCAGGCCGTTCAGAAACCGCTGAAAGTGATGGCGCGGGTCAGGTGAATGGCGCCGTAGGGCTCTACCCTGGTGCCGTCCGTGTCCCACAGTGCGCCGGCAGAGCCACCAGCCCAGAACCTGCCCACCCACGGCAGGTCGAATTCCCAACCCAAAACGGAGACGCCAGCGCGGGCGTGAAGGTAGTCTTCGCCGCCGCTAAGGGAGAATTCGGGGCCCAGCTTGAGACCATTCTCGAGCTGGTAGTAGGGCCGGGCTTCGGCGAACCATTCATTCACCCCGGAAACATAGTCGCCATACCAGAAACCGCCCCAGTTCTCGCCGCCCACCAGATGGCCTTGCGCGGAGACGCGGGCGTGAAGCTGGTTGGCGCCGAGTTTCGAGTTCGGGTCATCGGGTGACAGTGTGTAGTCGCGCCAGGCGACACCGGCCAGTACCGCCGCCTGCCCCCAGGCTCCGGCCACTTGCCAGCCAGCTTCGCCGTCAAGACCGATGCCCGATACCCAGATACGGGCATCGTTGCGGGCCGGGATGTCGGTCACGTAGGTCTTGGCCTCCGCCTTGAGCGAACCGCGCACGATGAGACCGGTTTCCCCGGCCGCATTGAAAGGCGTCCATGTCAGGGTTTGCCAGTTCCAGGCATCTTCCGGCCCACCGCCGACGCCGATGGACAGGTAGGTCTCTCCCGCCCGCGCTGGCTCGCTGACCAGCAAGGCGATGCCGGCCAACATCAGTCTTGCCATGGCCAAGCGGCAGGCGTGCCGAAGCGGCCGCCTTGCTGGCAGACGTGAACGCGCCATCCCTGTCGCTCTCTTGAACTGTCTTTATGAGCGTGCGGGCCGCGTTGTCGCCCCCGGCTGCCACACGAGCGATCAGAACTATGACGTTAAGGTAAAGTGGAGTCGACTCTACCTGAATTTTAGCCGTTCACAGAATTTCTATCACTGATTGCAATCTTATGAACTGAATCTCCAGCTGCTCGGTTGTAGAGCCCAGGCGGGATTGTGGCATAATGGGTGCATTACTGACGGCAGCGTATTAATGTTGCGCTAAGGCGGTGTGCCAGTTCGGCACACACGGCCCAATGCGTTGGACAGCATTGGCGTGTTGCAGCATGGCGGAAGGCCAGGTCAGTTGAGTAGTTTGCAGCCGGACATCAGTAATGACGACGAAGCCGCAGGCGGCCGTGTTTCCGGGCTTGACCGGGAGGTGCGCCGGGCGCGGTTGGCGCAGGCGGCGCACTTCGATGCGGTGGTCGGTATCCGCGATGCCCAGACGCTGAGGCTCGCGGCGCTCAATGATGAACTCGTCCGGAAAATGCGCGAAGAACCGCGGCTTGCGGCCCTTTTGCCCTTGCAGATGGACTCAGGCTTTCCGCCACGGCTTTGGCTGGATGACATCTCCTATGTAGAAATGGAGCCTGACCCGCGCACCTTCCGGCTTGTGCGGCAGGACCCCTCCGGCCACGTCACTGTGGCCGAGACGCGGGAACTTCGCGAGATGGCGGCCCGCATCCGCACCTATGCCTCGCACCGGCTGATCGAGGCCGAACGCATTGCCGGCGGGCGCGTCAACGGCAATGGCCGGGGCCTGTCGCAATTGATCATGGTCTGGCTCGCCGGGTTTACCTTCGGGGTGCTGGCGCTGCTGGCTGCCGGCGTGATGCTCGGCAAGATTGGTTTCTGAGACATTCAGTGGGCAGAATCAGCCCCACTTTCCGGCCAGTGACGAGATATTGAATGCCCGTTGCCGCGATAGCTGTACAACTCCCAGACATAACGGGCTGGCACTTTTGTGTTGCACATAAAATGCTGCAATATCAATTCGTTGTCTGGAAATTGTGACGGGCGGAGTTACATTCCGAAACATCAAGTGATTTCTGCCTGCTCGGGCCAATCTGTTAATACTTGGCCCAACAACAAAAGACATCCAGCGGGTTTGCGAGGGCGGCGAAATGGGGGCCGCCTTGGCAGGAGGGGTTCTTCGAGGGTGAAACACTCCTTCAGACCCGCGAAATGCAGGGGTTACAGTTGTGCGGGTAGACACGACCACTGAAATCGGAACTGGGGCCGGCATGGACGTCAGCGCGGCTGGGCCGCAGCTTACGCCAACCATCAATGCCGAGCTCGTGCAGCGCCTTGGCGGGTTCACCACCTTGTGCGAGGGCCTGGACTATGCGGCCCAGGGCCAGACCGGCATGAACTTCTATGGCCCGCGCGGCCAGCTTGAAGTCAGCCTGTCCTACAAGGCCCTGCGCAAACGCGCCATCGAGACGGCGCACAGGCTCGTCAATGCCGGCGTGAAGCGGGGCGACCGGGTGGCGGTGGTAGCCGAAACGGGCCCTGAGTTCATGGCCGTGTTCTTCGGCTGCCAGTATGCCGGCATCGTGCCGTGCCCGCTGCCCTACTCGATGTACATCGGTGGTCATGAGGCCTATGTGTCCCGCGTGGCGGGCATGCTGGAAAGCGCCCACGCCACGGCAGTCGTTACCACCGCCGATCTCGAGCAGCTTGTGCGCGAGGCTGGCCAGCGTGCCCGGGTGAAGAAGGTCTGGAACCACGGCCAGCTGGCCGGGTTTGCGGCCTCTGGTGCAACGCTTCAGCCGTTTGGCCCGGAAGACGTGTCGTACATCCAGTACTCGTCCGGCTCGACCTCGAACCCGAAGGGCGTGCTGATCTCGCAGAAGGCGGCGTGCGCCAACACCATGGCAATCCTGCGCCACGGCCTGAAGATCACGCCCACCGACCGGGCCTTCTCGTGGCTGCCGCTCTATCACGACATGGGCCTTGTTGGCTTCTGCCTGTCGC
>CAZYKZ010000176.1:0-5310 GCA_964648175.1 uncultured Anderseniella sp. | reverse complement strand
GAAAAACTTTTGCCAGTGGCAAAGCTGGTCGGCGTAAAAGCCGCGCGGTACAGCTGCTTGTTGCAGCGCAAAGGACAGCGCACCCGTTGTTGGCCAGTCCATGCCGACGGATTGTTCGACATAGCCCGCGAAATCCGTGGCAACGCGGCCCTTTCGTTTCTCGTGGCCGTATTGCGAAACGAGCCGCTTCACCGGATCGCGTAAAATGGCTATGAGCCGCACTTGCGGCATGATGGCGCTCATGCGCTGGGGAACTTCAGGAAGAAACATGTAGGCAGGACAGGACTCCCCGGTAAGCCAATCGCGGTTTTTACCCCGAAGCCCCAAGGGTTCGACCGGGAACTGGCGGGCATACCATTCGACGGCCCTGTCATGATGGCGGTCGAAATAATGGGTTGCCTTCTTGAACCCCAGGCGAATGCGCGAGTGCTGCCCCATATAGGAAAGAAGCGAGGTTGTGGCGCATTTCTGTGCGCCGATCACCACGAAATCGGGCAGCACAGGTTTGCCGAAAATACCCATTGAGCCCTCTCTGCCGCGCACGGCCTTTGCCAGGCCGGCTGGATACATAATCTTGCAGGCGTCAGCAACCCGCTGGTGAGGCCGGTTTGGGGGATGGCATGGGTTGTGACGACTGCGCGGCGAAAACGATATACCGGTCTTGCATCACTGAGCCAGGTCACAGCTTCTTGTCGAGCAGCGTTCATCAATCTGTTGTGGAGCTGACATGGAGCTCAACTATCGATTTTAGCCGAGATCGCTTTTCTTCAACAAATCGGCCTGCCCCAAACCATGCCCGTCTACCGGATCAACAACAGGAACATCCTGTTCATTCACGTTCCCAAGACCGGGGGCACATCCGTAGAGGCTTTCCTGCAATCGTATGCCCAGCCGGCCCTGCACAACCAGGGCCGCAAGGTCCTGCGTCCGTACCGGGGCTCGGCCCTGGCTCCCTCAGTCGCCTTGCAGCACTTTCACGCGGAACTCCTGACGGCGATGTTCCCCAAGGGATATTTCGATTACGCGTTCATGATCGTACGCCATCCGATGCAGCGCCTGATTTCCGAGTATGGCCATTCCAGAAAGCTGGGCCGGATCGATTCAAGGCTGCCTTTCAACACTTGGGCCCACCTGATGTTGAACATTGCCAGCATTGGCCCCTGCTTCAGCAACAATCATTATCGTCCGCAGAATGAGTTCCACTGCTTCGATGCCGAGGTCTTCAGGTTCGAGGAGGGGTTGCCGAGCATATTGGCGCGTGTTGCGCAGCAGATAGGCGTGCCAAGCCCCGGCAGCATTCCGCATGAAAAGAGGTCATCCATGCGGGTCGGAAACATCACCACGGCAATCCAGTCCCGCGTGCAACAGCGCTATGCGAGCGACTTCGCGGCGTTCGGGTACGACCCGGTTCGCTGGCCCCAACCGGCAATCACGCCGGTGGCGGAATCCGCGTAGAGTTCCGCCACATTCCACCACAGAATCATCCCCGTATTTCCCAATCGCCTGCGAAACGCTGCCGCATTGGCGGGCAAGTCTTTGCGGCGTGGACGGCGTCCACACGTTCGCCGCGTCCAGGTCATTCACGAGGAGGGCCGGCGGACGGACGAAAGTCTAACTGGAGATCAAGTCCAATGAAAAAGCTTCTCGCAATCCTGCTCGCAACCGGTTTTGCCTCCACTGCGGCCCTCGCTGCCGATTTCAGCGCCGTCGATGCCGACCAGAATGGTTCGGTGACCATGGAAGAGGCCAAGGCCGCCATGCCGGACCTGTCGGATGACGCCTTCAAGGCCGCCGACGGCGACCAGAACGGCGAACTGTCCGCCGAGGAATTCGCCAATATCCAGGGCTGATCACAGCCCCTCGGGGTAGGTCCAAGCTACCGGCCTCATTGAAGAAATACCGGCCCCGTCAGGCTCTGGCGGGGCCTTTCTGCCAGCCGCCGAGGTCAAAAAGCGACACTGCGCCGCGCCAATGTCGGAATCGGATTTCCTGCCACCGGTTTGCCGCAATTTTGCCAGCGCGCAGTGGAAATTCAGTCCTAAATTTTCCAACAGGCAAGCGCAGGAATCGCGCCCAGATGAGGCAACACCTCAAGCCACCCTCATCAATCGCCGGCATGGTGCCGGGACGATGCAAGGCTTCAATATCCTCTTGGAGTTTGACTCAAATGAAGAAGATTCTCGCTGCTCTGGCTGTTTCCCTGATGGCTGTTTCCGCTGCCCAGGCTGCTGAACTGTCGGAAGTCGACACCGACGGCAACGGCACCGTTTCCATGGAAGAAGCCAAGGCTGCAATGCCGGACATGGCTGACGACGCCTTCACCGCTGCCGACGCCAATGGCGACGGCCAGCTGGACGCTGACGAGTTCGCAAAGCTCGGCCAGTAAGTCTTGACGCCGGGCGCCCCACCGCGCCCGCAACGGACTGCAACGGACCCGGTCTGCCCTGTCGGCGGCCGGGTCTTTGCATTCGAGGAGCAGGCGAAGGCTTTGCGCAAATCTCCCAAACCCGCTATTGCATTGCGCCGTCGCAGCAAGGAGGACACCCGCATGAGCACGAAGAAGGTTCGCATCGCCGTCATCGGCGCATCCGGCTACACGGGCGCAGACCTGATCCGCCTTGCTGTCGTGCACCCCAACATGGAAATCGTGGCGCTGACCGCCAACTCCCATGCCGGTCAGCCGGTGGAGACTGTCTATCCGCACCTTGCAGGCCTGGGCCTTCCGGCCATGGTGAAGAACGAGGAAGTCGACTGGTCGAACGTCGATGCCGCCTTCTGCGGCCTGCCGCACGCCACCAGCCAGGAGGTGATCGTCACCCTGCCAACCCACGTCAAGGTGATCGACATGTCGGCCGACTTCCGGCTGCGCGACCCAGCCGTCTACAAGCAGTGGTACGGCAACGAGCACATCGCGCTCGACCTGCAGAAGGAAGCCGTCTACGGCCTCACCGAGCACTACCGCGACGACATTGCCAAGACCCGTCTGGTGGCCTGCCCGGGCTGCTATCCGACCGCCGTGCTGATGCTGCTGCTGCCGCTGGTCAAGGCCGGGCTGATCGACGCGACCGACCTGATCATCGACGCCAAGTCCGGCGTGTCAGGCGCGGGCCGCTCGCTCAAGCAGAACACCCTGTTCTGCGAGGCGGGCGAGGGCATGGGACCGTACTCGGTGGGCAAGCACCGCCATGCGCCCGAGATCGAGCAGGAGCTGAGCCTCGCTGCCGGCAAGGATGTGATCGTCAACTTCACCCCCCACCTGATCCCGATGAGCAGGGGTGAGTTCATCACCGCTTACGCTCGCCTGGCGGACGGCAAGACAGCAGCTGACTGCGAGAAGACGCTCACTGATCGCTATGCCGATGAGCCGTTCGTCAACATGGCGCCGAAGGGCGTGCTGCCGGCCACGCAATATGTGCGCGGCTCCAACCGGGTGATGCTGGGCGTGGTGCCGGACCGGGTGCCGGGCCGGGTCATCCTGATGTCCACGCTCGACAACCTGGTGAAGGGCTCCGCCGGTCAGGCTGTGCAGAACTTCAACCTGATGTTTGGATTGCCGGAAACCACCGGCCTTGAACAGGTGACGATGTTCCCATGAGTCTGCCGAAGCTTTTCACTCCGCTCAGCGTCAAGGACGTGACGCTCGCCAACCGCATCGTCATTGCGCCCATGTGCCAGTATTCCGCGAAGGATGGCTGGTTCAACGACTGGCATTTCGCAAATTACTCGAAGTATGCGCTGGGCAAGCCTGGCGCGGTCATCCTTGAGGCGACGGCGGTTGAAGCCATCGGCCGCATCACGCATGGCTGCCTCGGCATCTGGGACGATGCACGAGCCGACGCCATCAAGCCAATTGTCGATTTCATGAAGGCGCAAGGCGTGGTGCCCGGCATCCAGCTTGGCCACGCAGGCCGCAAGGGCTCGATCCAGCGGCCCTGGCACGGCAACGCGGCGCTCGATGAAACTGACGCCGCGCGGGGCGAGCTGCCATGGGAGGTGATCGGCCCCAGCCCCGTGCCGGCGGGCGAGGGCTGGCTGGTGCCGCGCGAGATGAGCCACGCCGACATTGCCCGCGTGATTGGCCTCGTTGCGGATGCCGCCATGCGAGCGGATCGCATCGGCATGGAGCTGGTCGAACTGCACGCCGCCCATGGCTATCTCGCCCAGCAGTTTCTCTCGCCCCTGTCCAACAAGCGCACCGACAATTATGGCGGCAGCCTTCAAAACCGCATGCGCTTCCTGCTCGAGATGGTCGAGGCGGTGCGGCCCGTGTGGCCCGATGGCAAGCCGCTGTTCGTGCGCATCTCGTCGGTTGACGGGTTCGAGGGTGGCTGGGAGATCGAAGACTCGGTGGTACTGGCGCGCGAGCTGAAGGCGCTCGGCGTCGACGTGATCGACTGTTCCTCCGGCGGCAACGCGGCAGCCGGCGCCACCGCCTCGTCAGGTCAGCGCGGCCCCGGCTTCCAGGTGCCATATGCGGAACAGATCAGGCGCGAGGCCGGCATCATGACCATGGCGGTGGGGCTGATCCTGGACGGGAAGCAGGCCGAAGAAATCCTGCAGAACGGCCAGGCCGACCTGATAGCCATCGCGCGAGAGGCCATTCACGACCCGTTCTGGCCGCGCCACCAGGCGCAGAAGATGGGTGTCGATCTGGACTTCGCGCACTGGCCTGAACAATACGGCTGGTGGCTGGACCGGCGGGCACAAGGGCTTCGCCAACTGGCAAAAGCCGGGGCATAATTGCTTTAAATCAAGGACCGCACTGCCTGCTTGCGGCCAAACTCCATCATGCACTGACGCTGAGGAGGCAGGCCCATGCTCGACATCGCACCGGAAAAGGTGGCGCACATCATCGTTCTCGCCCGGGAGCTCGACAGCAAGGTCGGCGCCTGGGACGGCGACATCGACGAGAATGACCCGGACTCGATCCTCGAGGCTCGCGCGAATGATCCGCTCGAGGCGGAACTTCGCGAGTTCATCGCCGACCTCAACGTGGATGAGCAGGTATCGCTCGTCGCGCTGATGTGGGTGGGCCGCGGCACCTACGAGCCCGAAGACTGGGATGAGGCGGTGGACACCGCCCGCTCCGAACGCGTCAACAAGACCGAGAACTACCTGCTCGGCGTACCGATGCTGTCGGACTATCTCGAAGAGGGTCTGGAGAAGATGGGCGTCTCGGTCGAGGATGCGGAAGAAGGCATCCTTTGAACGCCCTTTGCGGGCTCATCGGTAGACGGCGAAATGAGCAAGGGTGCGATTCTTCATCCGCTGTTGGCAAGAACCTTTCCGGAGCCCGGCGCCAATGCTTCG
>CAZYKZ010000175.1:0-5312 GCA_964648175.1 uncultured Anderseniella sp. | reverse complement strand
AAGGCCATTGGCTATTCGGGTGCCGGGACCGTTGAGTTCATCGTGGATGGCTCGGACGGCCTTAGGCCGGATCGCTTCTGGTTCATGGAGATGAACACCCGGCTGCAGGTCGAGCACCCGGTCACGGAAGCGATCACCGGGCTGGACCTGGTGGAGCTCCAGCTACGAGTGGCGGCGGGCGAGCCCTTGCCGTTCACCCAGGACCAGCTCTCCATCAACGGCCATGCCTTCGAAGCGCGACTCTATGCGGAAGACGTGCCGAAGGGCTTCCTGCCTGCTACCGGCACGCTGGAATATCTGCGTTTCAGCAAGGCGGCGCGCAATGACACCGGCGTGCGGCAGGGTGACGAGATCACGCCCTACTACGATCCGATGATCGCCAAGGTGATCGTGCACGGCCGCGACCGTACAGAGGCGCTGGCGCGGATGCGGGCCGCCCTTGCCGATACCCTGATTGCCGGAACGGTGACCAACAAGGCCTTCCTGTCAGCGCTTTGTGCGCACGAGGGGTTTGCCGCAGGCCAGGTCGATACTGGCCTGATCGAACGCGATCTTGAAAGCCTGACCGGCGAGGCCGAACCACCGCTGCTGGCCAAGGCAGTGGCCGCGATTGCCTCGTTGGAGTTGACCGAGCCACGGCAGGCGTCGGCCGATCCATGGTCTGGGCTTTCCGGCTGGCGGCTTTGGGGGGCGGCGCAGAATTTCCTGACGCTTGTGCACGGGGGCGAGGCTTCGGACGTGCGCGTGACGATGCGCAAGGCCGACGATTTCAAGGTCTCCTTCAAGGATGGAGTGGTCAACCTGCAGCTTGTGCCCGGTGCGCCGGAGCGCATGATCGTCGACGGCCACGCACAGCCATTGCAGTTCGCGCTGTCTCATGCCGGTGGGCGGGTGTCGGGCGTCACCGTGTTCCTCGATGGCGAGACGCACGAGTTCACCATCCCGGACAGCGTGGGCGATGCGGGAGATGCCGCCTCCGGCGATGACGTCCGCGCGCCGATGCCGGGTCTCGTGAAGCAGGTGCGGGTCAAGCCGGGCGCCAGCGTCAGCAAGGGCGATGCGCTGGCGGTGCTCGAAGCCATGAAGATGGAACACACCCTGACCGCGCCTCGCGACGGCGTGGTGGCGGCCGTCAACGCTGCCGAGGGCGACCAGGTGAAGGACGGCGATTTGCTTGTTTCGCTGGCGCCGGAAACGGAGTAGCGTTCGCCTTCTGGACAGAGGTGAACAGGCATGAACATCCAGCGTAGCAAGAGGTCAGGGCGGCGCGGGCACGCGGCCGATGCGCCAACGCGCAATGTCAGCTATCTGCGCCTCGCCAATCCGTACCAGCCGCAATCGCTTTACACCGACGACCAGATCGAGCGGCTTCATCAGGCTGCACTCGAGGTGCTGGCCGACCCCGGGATCCGGGTCTTGCTGCCGCGTGCGCGTGAGGCCTACCGCAAGGCCGGATGCATCGTCGACGATGACACCATGATGGTGCGGATTGGCGCGGATGTCGTCGCGGCGGCGATAGAATCCGCCCCCAATTCAATCGAACTCCAGGCAAATTCTCCTGAGAAGTCCATTCATCTTGGCGGCAATTCTCTCAATTTCATGCCGGTTGGCGGCCCTCCGGGGTTTTCCGACCTTGATCGCGGCAAGCGCACAGGCACCCGCGCGGCGGCGCAGGACTTCCTCAGGCTGTGCCAGCACTTTGACGTCATGCACGTCGCGGGCCCTTGCGTGGAGCTGCAGGACGTGGCCCTTAACCAGCGCCACCTGTGGGGCAAGTTCGATCACCTGACGCTGACCAACAAGCCGGTGTTCACCTGGGCGCGCGGCACGCCGCAGTCGATGGACGGGTTCGAGATGATCCGCATCGCCCGGGGCGTCAGCCGCGAGGAATTCCGGCAGAAACAGCACACCTATACGGTCATCAATACCAACTCACCGCTGCAGCTCGACATCCCGATGCTGAACGGGCTGATGGACTTTGCCGAGTACAACCAGGTCGTCATCATCACGCCGTTCACGCTGGCCGGCGCCATGGCGCCGGTGACCATCGCGGGCGCACTTGTGCTGCAACATGCGGAGTTTCTGGCTGCGCTGACCATCAACCAGCTGGTGCGGCCGGGTGCGCCGGTGGTCTATGGCGCATTCACCTCCAATGTCGACATGAAGTCGGGCTCGCCCGCGTTCGGCACGCCGGAATACGTCAAGGCGTCGTGGGGCGCGGGTCAGCTTGCCCGCAAGCTGAAGCTGCCGTGGCGATCGTCCGCGCCGACGGCATCCAACGCGCCGGATGCGCAAGGCGCCTATGAAACGCAGCTTTCGCTGTGGGGCGCCATCCAGGGCGGGGCCAACATCGTGGCCCACACCGCAGGCTGGCTGGAGGGCGGGCTGACGGCGTCGTACGAGAAGTTCATCCTCGACGTCGAAGTGGCGCAGATGATCGCTGAAATCTGCCAGCCCATGCCGTTCGACGAGGCGGAACTGGCGATCAGCGCCATCCGTGAGGTGGGGCCTGGCGGTCACTTCTTCGGCTGCCAGCATACGATGGAGCGTTATGCGACGGCGTTCTACAAGCCGCTGGTGTCGGACTGGAGCAACTTCGGCCAGTGGACCGAGAACGGTTCACTGACCGCGACCCAGCGCGCCAACAGGTTGTGGAAGAAGATCGTCGCCGAGTTCGAGCCGCCTAAGCAGGATCCGGCCATCCGCGAGGAACTGCAAGCCTACGTCGAGCGCCGCATTGCCGAGGGTGGCGCGCTGCCGGAGTCGTGATGCGGCGGTTGCCGGATCTGGCCTTGCCGGAGCACGCCCATGTTCCCGGCAGCGGCAGCACGCCAGACATGGCGCCGCTCGAAGCGGCGAAGGCGCTAGTTGCGCATGAAACCAGCGCGAATGCCTGGCAGGATAATGCAGCCTATCTGTATGGCCACGACCTGCTGGACGCGGGCTTCTTCTGGGAAGCGCACGAGGTCTGGGAAGCCGTTTGGCTGAACTGCCCGCCCAATTCCGCCGAGAAGCTGCTATTGCGAATGCTGATCCAGCAGGCCAACACGCGGCTGAAACTGGTCATGGGCAGGCGCAACGCGGCAGAGCGCCTTGCGGCGGAGGTTGAAGCCCTGCGCATCGACCTGGCAGGGCGGCTGGGCGCACCCGGATCTTTCATGGGTGTCGATATCTCCAAGAAATTTGTATTATAATGCATATATTTCTTCCGAATGGCGGCATTGTGCATGAATTTGCTTGAAGCGCTTCCGGACTCGGCACAATAGTGCGGCCAACCAACAAGCACTGAACACGGGAAGCGCTCTGACATGAAACGCATCGATTTCCAGACCTCGCCGGAAAAGTACCGTCACTGGCGCATCGAGACTGATGGCGAGGTGGCGCGCGTCATCATGGACGTGGACGAGACGGCGGGCCTGTTCGAAGGCTACGAGCTCAAGCTCAACTCCTACGACCTTGGCGTGGACATCGAGCTTGCCGACGTGATCCAGCGGCTGCGCTTCGAGCACCCGGAAGTGAAGACGGTGGTGATGGCATCCGGCAAGGACCGGGTGTTCTGTGCCGGCGCCAACATCCGCATGCTGGGCGGGGCGAGCCATGCCCACAAGGTGAACTTCTGCAAGTTCACCAACGAAACGCGCAACTCGATCGAGGACGCCACCGACAATTCGCACCAGACCTGGATCTGCGCCGTATCGGGGGCCTGCGCGGGCGGCGGTTACGAGCTGGCGCTGGCGTGCGACGAGATCATCCTCACCGATGACGGATCATCTACCGTGGCGCTGCCGGAAGTGCCGCTGCTGGCGGTGCTGCCGGGCACCGGCGGGCTGACGCGCGTCACCGACAAGCGCAAGGTGCGCCGCGACCGGGCCGACATCTTCTGTTCGCTCGAAGAGGGCATTCGCGGCAGGAAGGCGGTGGACTGGCGGCTGGTTGACCAGGTTGCGCCTGCATCGAAGTTTGCCGATGTGGTTGCCGAGCGGGCGAAGGAAGTTGCGGCAAAGTCGGACCGGCCGTCTGACGCCAGGGGCGTGAAGCTCAACCCGCTCGACAAGTCGATCTCCGACAACGCAATCCGCTACTCGATGGTATCCGTCGAGATCGACCGGGACGCGCGCATCGCCACGATCACCATCAAGGGTCCAGACGGAGCGCCGCCTGCCGACGCGGCATCTGCGCAAGAGCAGGGCGACCAGTTCTGGCCGCTCAAGCTGGCGCGCGAACTGGACGATGCGCTGCTGGAAATCCGCTTCAACGAGATGGAGATGGCGGTCATCCAGTTCAAATCTGCCGGCGATCCGGCGGCGGTGCTGGCCTATGACGAGTTCATGCAGGCCAATGCAGACGACTGGCTGATGCGCGAGATCCTGCTCTACTGGCGGCGCGTGCTGAAGCGGGTCGACCTGACCTCGCGCACCATCGCCACCATGGCCGAGCCGGGATCGTGCTTTGCCGGCACGCTGGCCGAACTGCTGTTTGCCGCCGACCGATCCTACATGGCGGACGGCCAGTTCGATGGCGACAACCGGCCGGAAGCCCGCATTGCGCTGTCGCAGCTCAACTTTGGCGCCTACCCGATGTCGAACGGCCTGACCCGGCTTGAGACCCGGTTCCTCGGCGAGCCTGAAGCGGTCGAGGCGGCGAAGGCCACCATCGGCGAACAGCTCGATGCCTCGCAGGCTGAGGAGATGGGCCTTGTGAGCTTCGCCTTCGACGACATCGACTGGGAAGACGAAGTGCGCATCTTCCTCGAAGAGCGCGCCAGCTTCTCGCCGGATGCGCTGACCGCGATGGAGGCGAACCTTCGCTTCGCCGGGCCGGAAACCATGGAAACCCGCATCTTTGGCCGCCTGACCGCCTGGCAGAACTGGGTTTTCCAGCGCCCGAACGCGGTGGGGGCCGATGGTGCGCTGAAGCGCTACGGCACCGGCAAGCGGGCTGATTTCAACATGGAACGTGTGTAACAGGGATAGAACAATGGCTGATCTCGTAAACGTCGACTACAACACCTCGATCCCCAACAACGTGAACCTGGCCGATGACCGGCGCGTGCTGAAGGCGCTGGAAAAATGGCACCCCGGCTACCTGAACTGGTGGAGCAACATGGGGCCTGAGGGCTTTCAGGAGTCGCTGGTCTACCTGCGCACCGCCGTGTCCGTTGACCCGAAGGGCTGGGCCAAGTTCGGCTATGTGAAGATGCCGGAATACCGCTGGGGCATCCTGCTGGCGCCACAGGAAGAGGGCCGCACTATCCCTTGTGGCGAGCACGCCGGCCAGCCGGCCTGGCAGGAAGTGCCGGGCGAATACCGCGC
>CAZYKZ010000174.1:0-5322 GCA_964648175.1 uncultured Anderseniella sp. | reverse complement strand
GCGGTCAGCTTTCTGTTGCAGTTCAGGCAGCGAGGTTCTCGCGCTCGTTCAGGGCGGATGCGGGCGGGGCCGCGCTGGCCACGCCCATCTCTTGCAGGCTCGTTCTGGCCGCGTCAACGACGCGTGCCATGACGTGGTGATCCATGCGGCCGATGCAGCCGACGCGGAAGCTGTCCACCACAGTCAGCTTGCCGGGATAGATGATGAAGCCCTTGGCCTTCATCAGCTCGTAGAACCGGTTGAACTCGAAGTTTGCATCGGCAGGTGTAAAGAAGGTGACGATGATCGGCGACAGCCAGCGGTCGCGCAGCAGCGTTTCGAAGCCCAGCGCGCGCATGCCGTCCACCAGCACGTCGCGGTTTCGGGTATAGCGCTCGCCGCGGCCCGCCACGCCGCCCTCGGCCTTGTGCAGTCTAAGCGCCTCGATGAAGGCGGCCACCACGTGGGTCGGCGGGGTGAAGCGCCACTGGCCGGTCTTTTCCATGTAGGCCCACTGGTCATGCAGGTCGAGGCTGAGCGAGTGGGCATTGCCCCTGGCCGCTTCAAGTTCGCTCCTGCGCACCAGGATGAAGCCGAAGCCCGGCACGCCCTCGATGCACTTGTTGGCTGAGGAGACGATGGCTTCGAAGCGCACCTTCGCCGGGTCGATGTCGACCGCGCCGAATGCGCTCATCGAGTCGATCAGCAGCTTGCGGCCGGCAGCGTATGTGGCGCGGGATATCTCCTCGACCGGATTGAGAATGCCCGACGAGGTTTCGCAATGGACTACGACGACATGTGTAATCGCCGGATCGGCCTCGAGTGCTGCCGTGATCTCGTCAGCACGCGGCGGCAGGTAGTCGCCCTTGTCGATGTCCGTGTGGGCGCGGCCGATATAGTCGAGCGTCTTCGCGATGCGCTGGCCATAGGCGCCGTTCATCAGCACCAGCACCTTGCCGTCGCGCGGGATCAGCGATCCCAGCATGGCCTCCACCACGAAGGTGCCGCTGCCCTGCATCGGCACGCAGTCGTATTCGCCCGCCGATGACCCCAGCATGGCCAGCAGTTCTGCCCGCAAGGTGGCGGTCATGGCGCGGAAATCGCCGTCCCATGAGCCCCAGTCCCGCAGCATCTTCTCCTTGACCGAGAAGGCCGTGGTCAGCGGCCCCGGCGTCAGCAGGTAGGGCTCGCCCAGGCGCGGCGCCTCAAGCGGGTGCTCGGCGGAAAACTCAGGCTGGATGGTCATTGGAAATTCCTTTGAATGCCACGATAACTGGCCCTTGATTCCGCGAATTTAGGTACCCGATTATCATTTGAAAAATCGATAATCACGATCAGACAATAAGTTTTTCTGACAATATCACGACGCCTTCTCGAGCCGGCTCTCGCGCAGCATCCCGTGCCGTTTCAGCAACGGATAGGCGATGTAGACCAGCCTCGAATTGATCTCCTTCAGGGCGCGCAGCACATCGAGGTGAATGTTGCTGGTGGCAATGCTCTCCGGCGAGGAGCGGGCAAGCCGGGCAAGGTGCCGGTCGTGGCTGTCCTGCTCCATGCGCCTTATGGTTTCCTTCTCCCGCACCAGCTGTGCGGCAGAGTCGACGTCTTCCGACACCAGCACGTTCATCGCCAGCTGCATGTTGGCCAGCACCCGCGCATGGATCGCGTTGAGCTCGTTCCAGCCCTCGGGCGAGAACGCCAGCTTTCTCTTGCGGGTATCCGAGGCAAGCCGCATCAGGTCCTTGGTGATGATGTCGCCGATCCGCTCCATCCCGATCGCCACGCTGGCCAGTTCCATCGAGCGCCCTGCCTGCTCGGGGCTGAGCTCGCCCTGGTTCATCTCGGCGAGATACAGCTTGATGTCGTTTTGCGCGGTGTCGACCTGCTGCTCAATTTCGGCGATCTTGTCGGAAGGCACCTCGCTGGCCGGGACAAAGTAGGTCATCACCGGCGCCAGCATTGCCTCCACCTGCTCGCCCATGCGCAACAGTTCCCGCGTTGCGCTGGCCAGCGCCAGCCCCGGCGTGCCCAGCACGTTGCGGTCAAGCGCCGGCACGCGCCGTGACAGGGCGGCCGCCGCTGCTTCGCGATCCGGCATGAGGCGCTTGGTCAGCGTTGCCAGGGGCACGACGAGCGGCAGCCACAAGATCACGAGAGCCGCGTTGAAAAGCAGGTGAAAGTTCACCAGTTGCCGGGCCGGCGTTGCTCCTGGCACCTCCACTGGCAGCGTAAACTTCGCAATCAGCAGAACGACCGCGAGCGCGCCGGTCAGCCGGATGACGAGATTTCCCAGCGCCACCCGCCGGGCCTTGATGTGCAGGTTGCGGGTAAGCCAAAGGCCGATCAGCCCGCCGCCGGCATTCGCGCCGAGCACCAGCGGCAGTCCCGCTTCGAGCGGCAGCACGCCTTGCGCACAGAACGTGGCGAACATCAGCACTGCAGCCACGCTGGAATGAAAGGCGAAGGTGATCGCCGCCCCGCCGATGAAGGCAGTGAGCGGATCCCCGGCGAGGTAGTCCACCACTGCCATCAGGCCTGCGCTCTCGCGCAATGGCGCAGTGGCCTCGCCGATCATCCGCAGCGAGATCAGGATGAAGGCAATGCCGAACATGATCCGGCCAGCCTGCTTTGCAACCCGCGCCTCGAACTTGAGGAACAGCACGCCGCCGCCGACCAGCAGCAGCGGTATCAGCCATTTCAGGTCGAGCGAGAGAAAGGTGACGGCGATGGCAGTGCCGAGGTCCGCGCCGAGCACCATGGCCAGCGCACCGGTGACCCCCATCACGCCGGCCGCGGTGAACCCGGACACCAGCAACATCACCGCCGTCGAGCTTTGCAGCATTGCGGCGGACATCATGCCGGCAAACGCGTTGGGCACGGTGCTGCGCCGGGTCGCCATGAACACGTTGCGCAGGTTGGCGCCAAGCGCCCGCTCCACGCCCGTACGCACCATGCGCGTCGAGTACAGCAGCAGGAACACCGCGCCCGCCAGGTTCAGCAGAAAGACTGTGAGTTCCATGATCTCCAGACCGCTGCGTCAAGCGGCTCCGGCGGACAGCACAGCCCCCGGTCAGCCGTTGCCCGCATGACCCGATTTGGTATCGAGTCTCGACATTTGCCATTCATAGTTCAAAACGATAGTTTTTATCCAATCATCAGCTCAATCGATTGCCGGTAGTTTCACGTCAATGCGCTATGTCCAGCTCCGCGCCTTTCATCATGTAGCCGTCCATGGTGGCTTTTCGCGGGCCGCCGAAGCGCTGGGCCTGACCCAGCCCGCCATCTCGGACCAGGTGCGCAAGCTTGAGGCTGAGTATGATATCCGGCTGTTTGATCGCGAAAAGAAGCAGATCCGGCTGACCGCGGCGGGCCGGGAACTGCTGGAGATCACCAACCGGCTGTTCGAGGTCGAGGCGCGCGCGCTGGAATACCTGTCCGAGACCCAGACGCTGCGCACCGGCAAGCTCAACATCGTGGCGGATTCGGCGCATCACATCCTGCACGTTTTGACCCCGTTCCGCCGCGCCCATCCCGGCGTTGCGGTGACGGTGAGAAGCGGCAACACGGCCACCGTGCTCGATCGCCTCGCGAGCTACGAAGCGGACATCGGCGTGATCGGCGAGGTGCCCGAAGGCCGCGAGTTCGAGGTCGTGCGGCTGGACAGCTCGCCGGTGGTGGCCTTCGTGTCCAGCACCAGCCCGCTTGCCCGGCAGTCCGCCCTGACGCTCAAGAAGGTGTGCGAATACCCGCTGGTGCTGCGCGAGAAGGGGTCGCATACCCGCGCGCTGCTTGAGGCCGAACTGACCCGCCGCAACATCGGCTACAAGAGCAGCATCGAAGCAGAGGGCCGCGAGGCGGTGCAGGAGATCGTGGCCGCCGGCGGTGGCGTGGGCTTCGTTTCCCGAGCGGAACTCGGCAACGACAACCGGCTGGTCGCGCTCGAACTGGACGACACGGAGCTGACCATGAACGAGGCGATCATCTGCCTGCGCGAACGCCGCGACAGCAAGGTCATCCGCTCGTTCATGACCATCGCCCGCGGCAATGCAAAGCCGCCAGCGAGCTAGCGCTGCCGCCAGCCTTGCGTGCGCGCCAGCACGTAGCGCGACAGCCCTGCATGAACCAGCCGTGCAGCCACGTTGGTGTAGAAGATCATCATGCCCATCGCGGCGGCCGGTGCGATGTCGCCGGCGTCGTCCATGTTGAGCACTGCCACCGAGGCCAGCGCCGTCTTGGTTGAATACAGGAACACCACGGCCGAGACCGTCGTCATGGCGTTGACGAACATGTAGATCGCAATGTCAAGAATGGCCGGCAGGCACACCGGCACGGTAACCTTGCCGAACAGCCGCCAGAACGGCTGCTTGAGCGAGGCGGCAACCGACTCGAACTCGCCGTCGATCTGTTTCAGCGCCGTGATCGCCGTCAGGTGCGACACGGTGTAGAAGTGGGTGATGGTGCAGATCACCAGGATCGCCATCGTCCCGTAGATGAAGTGCAACGGATTGTCCGGGTCGTTGAAGAAAAAGATGTAGGCAAGGCCCAGCACCATGCCCGGAATGGCCATCGGCAGCATGGCCAGGAACTGGAACAGCGCCCGCCCGCTTTCGAAGCCGCGCGACTTCTCCACCATGTAGGCGCCGGTGAAGATGATTGCCGTACCGATGAAGGCAGTCAGCAGCGCCATCTCGATGGAGTTGCGATAGGCTTCCCAGCCGCCGCCATCCATCCGGTCGAAGTCATAGTTCTTGAGGCTGAACGACAGGTCGTATGGCCAGAACTTCACCAGCGCTGCAAACTGGCAGACGCCAAGGATCGTGACGATGAACAGCGCCACCAGCATGCAATAGCCAAGGCACAGCCAGTCGAACCGGGCCGACGGCTTGGGCTGGTAGACCACCGAACGCGCCGACAGCAGCGCCACCTGCTTCTTCTGGACCTGCCGGTCGACGATGTAGGCGATCAGCGCCGGCATCAGCAGCACCACCGAGACCACCGCGCCCATCTGGAAGTTCTGCTGGCCGATCACCTGCTTGTAGATGTCCACCGCCAGCATGTTGTACTGGCCGCCGATGACTTTCGGCAGGCCGAAGTCGGTGATCACCAGGTTGAACACCACGAAAGCCGCCGAGATCAGGCCGTAGCGCGCACCGGGTATGGTGACCGTCCAGAACGTGCGCCACTTGCTTGCCCTTAGCGCAGTCGCCGCCTCGTACAGCCGTGCGTCCGAAATCGACAGGGCGATCAGGATGATGATCATGGCGTGCGGGAAGGTGAAGAACACCGAGCCGATCACGATGCCGATGGGCCCGTAGATCGACTCGCCCATCAGCAGTTCCTTCA
>CAZYKZ010000173.1:0-5347 GCA_964648175.1 uncultured Anderseniella sp. | reverse complement strand
CGGTTAGCTCAGTTGGTAGAGCACAGTGTTCACATCGCTGGGGTCACTGGTTCGAATCCAGTACCGCCCACCATTCTCCCCATTTGCCATTGTGATACCGTATACCCATCTGGCTGGCGGCTTATGCTGTCATTTGCCGGTGAGGAGGGATTCGCGTGACGCCACTGGTTCTCGTTCATGGCTTCCTGGGTGGAAGCGATCAGTGGGCCGCCCAGCAGCAGGCGCTTGGCGTCAAGACGCGGATCGTTGCGCCCGATTTACCCGGCTTCGGCGCCAATGCAGCAATGACCGCGCCGGATACCATCACCGATTATGCTCGCTTCGTGCTCGACGAACTCGACGCGCAGGGCCTTGGGACTTTCGACCTGCTGGGACACTCTATGGGCGGGATGATCGTGCAGGAGATCGTGGCCATCGCACCTGAGCGGGTGCGCAAGCTGGTCCTTTATGGCACCGGCGCATTCAGCAACGTTGAAGGCCGCTTCGAGACATACGAGGAAAGCAAGCGCCGCGCCACGGCTGACGGCGCGAAGGCCACGGCCCGGCGCATCGCCGCCACCTGGTTTGCCGAGGGCGACAACGCCCCCGGCTACCCGGCCTGCGCGGCCATTGCGGAACGGGCATCGCTGCAAGCGATTCATGCCGGCATAGATGCGTTCGGCAACTGGTCGCGGGAAAGCAACCTGCCAAACATCAAGTGCCCCACGCTCATCATCTGGGGCGAACATGACCGCAGCTATGCCTGGCCGCAGATCGAGCAGCTCTGGCGCACCATACCGGCCGCGAGCCTGGCGGTCGTTCCGGGATGCGCGCACGCGGTTCATCTGGAGAAACCGGACCTGTTCAACCTGTTGCTGGGCGAGTTCATTCTGGCAGACTGACGGGTACCGGACGGGGTCAGGGAGGAGTGCACATGAAGATCGTTGTGAGCGGCGCCAGCCGGATGGAAGACGTGCCGGGGCTGGATGCGGCGCTGAAGGTTGCTGAAGTCGCGTTTGCGCCTGACGCGGACCAGCTGGCACAGCATCTGAAGGACAGCGACATCCTGCTGGGCTGGAACTTCCGCGGCCGCGACCTTGAAAGCCAGTGGCAACATGCCGGCCGGCTCAAGTGGATCCACTGGTGCGGCGCGGGCGTCGATGCGGTGCTGTTTCCCGCACTCGCCGCCAGTGAAACCGTGCTGACCAATGCGCGCGGCATCTTCGACCGGGCCATGGCCGAATACGTACTTGGCTACATGCTGAGCGAGGTGAAGGGGTTTCGCAGAACCTTCGAGATGCAGGCGGCCCGCACGTGGGACTTCCGGCTGACGGACAAGCTGGAGGGCAGCCGCGCAATCGTGTTCGGCACCGGCAGCATCGGCCATGAAATCGGCAGGCTGCTGAAATCTGTTGGCGTGGAGGTAACAGGCGCCGGACGCCGCCGCCGCAGCGGCGATCCCGTGTTCGGCGAGGTGCTTGCCTCGTCCGGCGCGATGCCTGCGGTGGCCGAGGCAGACTGGGTGATATCGGTGATGCCGCTGACGCCAGACACCAAGAACTTTTTCGATGCGTCCTTCTTCGCCGCCATGAAGCCGTCTGCCCGGTTTGTGAACCTCGGGCGCGGCAGGTCCGTGGACGAGGCAGCGCTGCTGACTGCGTTGAACGACGGGCAGATCGCCGGCGCGATGCTTGACGTCTATACGCAGGAACCACTGCCGGACGACAGCCCCTTGTGGACCGCGCCCAACCTCACCGTGTCGCCTCACATGTCAGGAGACTACAGCGCCTCCCAGGCCGACATGGTTGAGCAGTTCCTGGCAAACCTCGACCGGTTCATCGCCGGCAAACCACTGGCAAACGTGGTCGACAAGCAACTGGGCTTCGTCCGCAGCGATACCCCGCAGGCCTGACAAACGGCCAACCTACTTGGTGCCGAACATCCGGTCGCCGGCATCGCCCAGACCCGGCACGATGTAGCCGTGATCGTTCAGATGGCTGTCGATGGCGGCGGTGAACACGGGCACGTCAGGATGGGCCTCACGCAGGTGGGCGATGCCCTCGGGCGCAGCGAGCAGGCAGACGAAACGGATGTCCTTCGCACCCGCCTGCTTCAGCCGGCTGATGGCGGCAGAGACCGAGTTGCCGGTGGCCAGCATCGGGTCGACCAGCACCACCGGACGGTGCTCGATGTCGTCCGGCAGCTTCAGGTAATACTCCACCGCGGCGAGCGTCGACGGATCACGGTAAAGCCCGATGTGGCCGACGCGGGCGGACGGCACCAGGTCCATCATGCCCGCAAGCAGGCCGTTGCCGGCGCGCAGGATCGACACGAAGCACAGCTTCTTGCCGGACAGGAACGGCGCCTCCATTTCGGTGAGCGGGGTTTCGATCCTGCGGGTCTCCATCGGCAGGTCACGAAGCACCTCGTAGGCCAGCAGCAGCGATATCTCGTTCAGCAGCTTGCGAAAAACCGCAGATGGCGTCTCCTTGTCGCGCATAAGGGAAAGCTTATGCAGAACAAGGGGATGGTCGATTACGGTAACGTGTTGAGTCATGTTTGCTGCCTCGCTTTCCGCTAGAATACAGACCCGTCGGAGACAATGGCAATGGGTGGCGCGCCGCCTGTGCGCAACCGGCTGGCAATGCGCCGCCCGGCGGCCCAGGTACCGCCTTCCAGCACCGATGCCAGAGGCATGTCCTGCTCGCTCCTGCCCAGCTTTTCTCGGACGAGCACGGCGATTTCATCGAGCAGGGCAACCGTAAGCGCGCGCCACTCCACCACCAGTTCGCTTGAGGGGAGTTGAGGTCGTTCAGCCTCGGCCGGATCGCGCAAGGCGATGACGCCCGTGTCGAGGAAGAGCCCGCCATTGCGGTATTCGGCAAGCCCGGTCAGCGCACCCTGTCCGGTGATCTCCAGCCCCAGCCGCTGCATCGGCTCGAACAGCGAATAGGTGAGCCACTGGCTCAGCTTGTGGAAGGGCACCAATCCATGCGGTGCCAGCGGATGGGCCCATGTGTCGCCGAGATTGCGACCGGCAAGTTGGGTGCGGCCGGGCCAGATCGGACCCAGCGCGGAAAGCAGCGTCAGCAGTATGTCGCGGGCTTCCAGCTGCCCGCCTTGCGCCTTGCCCGCAAGATGACCGGCGATGGAGCCGAGCCGCCCATCTGCAAATATCTCGGGACACGACGCGACCCGCTGCCCGAGCCGGGCGATCAGCGCCGCCCTGCCCTCCAGTCCCTCGAGCGGGTTCTCCGGCGTGACCAGAAAGCCCTCAGCCAGCTTGCCCGCATCGAAGGCGGCAAGCTTGTCGCCCGCGAATGCCCCGGCGATGAACATGTCGAGGCTCGCCAGTGCGAGCCCTTCCGACCGCGCGAAGGTCTTGCCGGTTTTCACATCCCGGTATCGCCAGTGCGGACCGGCGCCGGCATCCAGCAGAACGGAGATGATGGCCAGTTCGCACTCGGCCCGCGCGCGGTCCTGCGGGTTGGTCAGGTTGGCATCGGCATGAGCCGCCCACCGGTCCTCCCCGTCGAAAACGAAGTGCCGCCAGCGCGCGTGCGGCGGCACCTTGAGCGAAGGGTAGTTGTCGCGAATGACTTCGCACACGAGGTCAGCCGCCGAGGGCAACTTCTCCAGGTGAACAGTGAAGTGCGCAAGCTTGCCATCCAGCCCGGCCTCGAACAGGGCGCGGGATTGCGCCCGAACAGCTTCAGGCGTCAGCAGCCATTGGGCAATCTCGGCGTCAGTACTTGTCAAGCGCGCGCCCTTGCGGCTTCGACAGGTCGTCCGACATCTTGACCGTGTCATCGACGTAATAGCCCGCCGCCTTCTTGGCATCCATCTCCACGCTGGCGTCTGCCGGGATCAACTCATCCGGAATCGGCACGCGGCTCAGGATCTCTATGCCCTGCGCGGCCATGGCGTCGAACTTCATGTTGGACATGGAAATCCAGCGGTGGATGCGCTTGATGCCGAGCCAGTGGAACACGTCCGGCATCAGGTCCTGGAAGCGCATGTCCTGCACGCCCGCCACGCACTCGGTCTTCTCGAAATAGGCGGCAGCCGTGTCGCCGGCCGGGTTGCGCTTGCGGGCATTGTAGACGAGGAACTTCACCACCTCGCCAAGGGCGCGGCCTTCCTTGCGGTTGTAGACGATGAGGCCCGCGCCGCCCTTCTGGGCAGACTTCACGCACTCTTCGATGCCATGGGTCAGGTAGGGCCGGCAGGTGCAGATGTCGGAGCCGAACACGTCGGAGCCGTTGCACTCGTCGTGCACGCGGCAGGCGACTTCGCGCTCACCATCCCACAAGGCCTCCACATCGCCGAATATGTAGAGCGTTATGTTGCCGATGGGCGGCAGGAACACCTTGAGGTCCGAGCGCGTCACCAGTTCCGGGAACATGTGGCCGGTATACTCGAACAGCGCCCGGCGAAGGTCGCCCTCCTTGATGCCGAGACGTTGGGCCAGCCCCGGCAGGTACCAGACCGGCTCGATCGCCGCCTTGGTGACCGATGCCTCGCCGGTTTCGAACAGCACCTTGCCATCGGGCTTCACACGGCCTGCAGCAATCGCCTCGCGCATTTCGGGCAACTGGATGCGGGCTTTGGTGATGGCAATGGTGGGGCGAATGTCATAACCCGCCTTCAGTTCATCGGCGAACTCGTCCGCCACCATGTGGCCCCACGGGTCGATGGAGACGATCTTGGTTGGGTCGAACCACTGGCCGAACGGACCGATGGCCACCGGCGGCGAGGTATTGGTCAAGTCCGGGCGGTGGATCGGGTCCAGCTTGCCGGCCGCAATGGCCAGCGCGCGGTAAAGCCCGTAGGCGCCGGAATGCACGCCGACAACGTTGCGCTGTTCGGGCTTGTTCATGCTGCCGATGACCGGCCCACGCTCTTTTGCGGTGGCCGCGCCCCAGTTGATGGCGGGGCTCTTCGAGGCACCCTTCGGCGGGTGCGAGGTCAGCACGATATGCTTCGTCTCAGACATTGATGATCACCTGTCACCGTCCATCGGAAGCGATTGATGATGCTTGAAATGCGGGAGTGCGTCTAGGGGCTGGCAAAGCTCAGTCTGATGTGTCCCGGACCTGTTCCGGGACCCAGTCTGGACCCCGGCTCGCAGACCGGGGTACAAGCAACTATTCCTCCGCAATGTCCTCGTTCCAAAGCTCCGGCTTTTCGGCGATGAACTTCGTCATCAGCGCGATGCAGTCCGGATCATCGGCGATGATCACCTCGACGCCCTTCGAGCGGAGGAACTCCTCGTTGCCGCCGAAGGTGGTGTTTTCGCCGATCACCACGCGAGGAATGCCGAACTGGATGATGGTGCCGGTGCACATCATGCAGGGGCTCAGCGAGG
>CAZYKZ010000172.1:0-5382 GCA_964648175.1 uncultured Anderseniella sp. | reverse complement strand
GGCTCGATGTTGAACACGGGCCACGCCATCTGCAGCGCGATGACCACGCCGACCAGAAAGCCGACCACCCCCCAGAATGTCGTCGCGATTACCCCGTACTTGACGACCTCGTCCATGTAGCCGGAGGTGTCTTCAACCGCGCCGGGATGCCCGGCGGCGGCAAACTTGGTATTGCGCAGCAGCACGACGGAGCCGGCTGCAAGCGTGAAGAACAGAATCCAGGCATGTGCCTGGAACTGTGGGTCCTTGGCAAAGGCCGCGCCCAGCAGGGCCAGCACGGATGCAACCAGCATCGCGGCGAGCTCAAAACCATATTTCATGTCAGGTGCCCCAATTGTTGCGCCCGATTTGTCATGGCGGGCGTGTACCAGTCCCGAACCTGCACCTGCGGTTGCGGTGCAACATTGATCTGGGTCAACGCAGCGGCGCGGGCGTGTGTGTACATAATGCCGCATCGTAATCGTGATCGCGGTGGTGGCTGGCCCTCGCTATCGGGGCTTGTGGGAACCAAGACAAATGAATGTCCATATTCGTGACGTCAGCCAGGCCGATAGCCAGAGGCTGGAACGCTGCATTTTATCGTTGCGCGCAAGCCACGACCTGAAGCTTTCCATGTGCGACGCGCTTGAGTCGATCGCGGACGGTTTGCCCGACCAGCTCGACATCCAGACCTGTCTCACCTTGTCACGATGCCTGCTGCCAACAGTGAAGAAAGCCCAGCAACTGGAAGAAGAAGAGCTGTTTCCGCTGTTGCTCAGGCTGACGGCCAATGACCCGGCTCTGCTTGCCAGCGTTGAACGGTTGCACAAGGAGCACTGCGAAGACGAATGCTTCGCTGAGGAAATTGCCCATTTGCTCCAGGAGTGTGCAGGCGAGGGCAAGGCGGCAAACGCCGAGGTCGCAGGCTACATGCTGCGCGGGTTTTTCTCGGCCGTGAGAAGGCACGTGGCTTTCGAGCGCGAGTGCCTGTTGCCGCTGGCGGCTTCCGCCGGTGTGCTCAATCGCTGAGAGTCAGGTTCACGGCAGGAAACTAGTTCCCGTCGGCAAGATCCTTCAGCCGCGGCATGTCCAGAACGGTCACGTCCAGGTTGCGCTGGATATCGATCAGCTTGTCCTTGCGAAGCCTCGTCATCTGGCGGCTTACCGTCTCGATGGTCAGGCCAAGAAAGTCGGCAATGTCGGCCCGCTTCAGGGGCAGCGTGAACGCGACCATGTTGCTGCCGCTGACATTCATCCGGCCGAGGTTGTTGGCCAGCAGCACGAGGAAGCTCGCAACCTTCTCCTGGGCGGTCTTGCGGCCCAGCGTCACCATCCAGCTGCGGGCATCATCGAGTTGGGTAAGTGTCTGTTCAAGCAGGCGATGTTCGAAATCCGGCTCCATCTGCAGCATCCGTTCGAACTCTGCCTTGGGGAACACGCAGATCTCGACGTCGGTTGCTGCCTCCACGGAGACGGTGGTCATCTCCGAAAACGGCTTGCCGATGAACTCCGGCGCAAACTGAAGCCCGACGATCTGCTGACGGCCATCCTTCAGGATCTTGGTCAGCTTTACCGCGCCTTCGACGATATTGGCGTAGTCGACAACTTCATCCTCTTCGAAGGAGATGGTCTCGCCATGTTCGATCCTGCGCCGGCGGGTGGATGCAGATAGGCGCAAAAGCTCGGAGGTCTTGAGAGCCCTGCAGATGCCAAACCGGCGTGCGCCACATGTCCTGCAGCTTGCCGGAACGTTTGCGTCTTCTCCGTCCGATTGCGGAATTGCGCCAGCCATAAATCTCACCCAGTGCAAGTTTTTTCTTTATACTGTATATTCTATCAGTCTATTTGCATCAAACATAGCCCAAGGCTGCAAGTTTTTGAATATGTTCTGCTCCGTGGCTGCAAATCCTTAAAGACAGGACGGCCTTGCAAAGAGGCGTGCCGGGAGCACGGGCAAAGGCGGGCGAATTTGCCGCGACACTAAAATTTGCCGCGACGGGTTGCCCTGTGCGTTGAAGACTATATTGTTACGTACATGTCTTTTTGAACAGGCATTGATCCGGGGGTCACCAAAGCACGCAACGACGGAGGACGGATTGTGGCCATTGTGAATAAGTGGGGACTGCGTACCGCAGTGATGGCCGGTTTCGCCGGGACGATGATGCTGGCCGGAACCGGCGAGGCTCATGCCGCGACATGTGGCCACGACTGGGCCAAGCCGGGCAGGTACAAGATTTCCGGCAGTTTCCGCGGCAAGAACGAATCGACCAATGCATTCCTGAGCAAGGATTGCCGGATCACCTTGCAGGTTCCGGGTGTATTCACCGGGGGCAAGGTGACGGCAAAGAATGAATGTCTTGAGTTCGCATTCAAGGTCGAGGGTGAAACCGGGTCATTTCGTGCCCAGTGGTGCAATGACTATGGTCTTGTGCCATGGCGCGGCAAGACCATCCGGGCAGCCGTAACTCCGATGTTCAAGACCCCGACAAAGAAGACCACCAACTTCTAGGGCCGCCAGGCCCGTGAGCATAGCCGTTGACAGATCAGCTTTCGAAGCGGGTCTGCCCGCGTCTGTGCTCGTTGATGGGCAGGTCCAGGTGGATCGGCTGGTGCGCCCGCTGCGAGCAGGCATGACGGGGGCATAGCCGGCAATTGATGCCGATCGGGGTAAAAAGTTCCGGATCTGCCAGCTGGTACTGGCCGGCATAGACGAGCTGGTCGGCGTATTCGATCGAACAGCCAAGCGTCACGGCAAGCCGGTGGTCCTGGCTCTGGTGGCCGTGAGTGGGCCGGTCAACCGTCCGGTTGATGGTGAAGTAGCGGGTGCCATCCGGCATCTCGACGAACTGCGGCAGGATGCGTCCCGGCATCCGGAAGCTGATGTGGATGTCCCAGCGCGGACAGGCGCCGCCATATTCGGCCAGGTGAATGGTGGTCGCGTTGAACCGCTTGGTCACGTTTCCGGCCTTGTCGATTCGCAGGAAGAAGAACGGCACACCGGTATTTCCCTCCCGTTGCAGGGTGGTGACCCGGTGGCAGGCCTGCTCGAACGACACGCCGAATCGCGCTGCCAGATGATCAAGGTCGTAGCGCGATGCCCGCGCCTCGCTGACAAAGGCGTCGTAGGGCATCAGAACCGCTGCCGCAAAATAGTTGGCAAGTTCCACGCGGCAGCGGGCCTGTTCCCGCTGGCCGTCGATTCCGTTGCCGGAGATGATCGAATCGATGGTTTCGGCGAACTCGAGCAGGCCGATCATGTGGGTGAGCTGAAACAGCCGGTTGGGATAATCGAGGGTCTCGGACAGAAGCACCTCGCCGGACTGCGCATCGTAGAAACGCAAGGTGCCGGGCAGATCCGAGACGGCGACGGTGCGCACCCCGATTCCGAGCCGCGTGCGCAACCTCGACTTCAGATACGGATATACCTCGTCCGGCGCGACGTTTTCTCCGTCGAAGAAGCTTTCAGCCGCGCTCTCGATTGCCGCAAAGTGATTCCGGTTACGCCTGAACAGGTCATGCACCACCGTTTCCGGCGTTGCGGCGATCAGCGAGGCTTCATCCGCGTTTTCATTTGCGTCCCGCGCCGTCATCACCCGTTCGGACAGCAAACGGTAGCTGTCATAGAGGTCGATGATGCTCTCGACGAGATTGGGGCAATGGTCCAGTGCAGCGCGCATTTCCTGCAGGTCCGGGCGATCGCCGCCGAAAACCGGATCCTGCAGCACGTTGCGCAGGTCCGCGAGCCGGTTGGTGCTGTCGTCATTCACCAGATCGCGCCAGTCGAGGCCGTACACCTCGGAAATCCGCATCAGGACCTGTACGGAGACGCTGCGCTGGTTGTTTTCCAGCAAGTTTACATATGATGTCGACAGCCCAAGCGCGCGCGCCATGTCGGCCTGGGTCAGGTTTCTCGTCTTGCGCAGCTGGCGAAGGCGGGGGCCCAGAAAGGTCTTACCTGACTTCATGCTCCATTCCCGTGTGTAATGCGGTCGATTTACAATATTACAAAAATGAATTTTGTAAAACACAGATTTTTCGCAGCAACCCGGAAAGGCTCGCAATCCACCACTGACCGGTATAGCTATCCATTCGGTGGAAGCGCGCCCCTCCCAGATGCGCTCACCCTATGGAGGAAAGACGATGAAAAACGGACATTCACACCTGTTCATTCCGGGCCCGACCAACATTCCGGACAGCGTGCGCCAGGCCATGAACGTGCCCATGCAGGACATGCGCGCACCGGACTTCGGCGACCTGACCAAGCCGCTTTTCGCTGGCCTCAAGCGTGTCTACAAGACCACCGAAGGCCGCGTCTTCATGTTCCCTGGCTCTGGCACCGGTGCCTGGGAAAGCGCGATCACCAACACCCTGAATACGGGCGACAAGGTTCTGATGTCGCGGTTCGGCCAGTTCAGCCACCTGTGGGTGGACATGGCGGAGCGCCTCGGCCTGAAGCCGCACGTATGTGAAGTCGAATGGGGCAAGGGCGTTCCGGTCGAGGAATATGCCCGCGTGCTCGAGGCCGACAAGTCTCATGAAATCAAGGCTGTGTTCGTCACCCAGAACGAAACCGCCACCGGCGTTACCTCCGACGTGGCAGCCGTTCGCCGCGCCCTCGACGCGGCCAAGCATCCCGCGCTGCTGTTCGTCGACGGTGTGAGCTCGATCGGTTCGATCGACTTCCGCATGGACGAGTGGGGCGTTGACCTTGCTGTCTCCGGCTCCCAGAAGGGCTTCATGCTGCCCGCCGGCCTGTCGTTCCTCGGCGTGAGCCCGAAGGCGCTTGAGGCCAACAAGTCCGCGAAGATGGCACGCTGCTACTTCTCGTTCGAGGACATGCTGAAGTTCAATGACGACGGCTACTTCCCGTACACCCCGCCGACGCAGCTGTTCCACGGCCTCAAGCAGTCCCTCGCGCTGATCGAGGAAGAGGGCCTGGAGAACATCTTCGCCCGTCATTACCGCCTCGCTGAAGGCGTTCGCCGCGCAATCGCTGCCTGGGATGGCTGCCGCCTGTGCGCAACCGGCCCTGAGTGGCATTCCGACACGGTGTCGGCCATCGTCGTGCCCGAAAGCATCGATGCTCGCGACGTGATCCGCATCGGCTACGAAAAGTATCGCACCAGCTTCGGCTCGGGCCTGTCCAAGGTCATGGGCAAGGTGTTCCGCATCGGTCACCTGGGCGATCTGAACGAGGTGATGTGCCTTGCCGCCCTCGGCTCCGCTGAAATGGCGCTGCGCGATGCAGGCGCCAAGATCGAGCTGGGCTCCGGCGTTGCTGCGGCGCAGGCGTGGTACATGTCGCCTTCTGCTGAAAGCGTGAAGGTCGCCGCCGAGTAACCTCAAGTTCTTTGCTGTTGTCGTTCCTCCAGATCGACATCAACTGGCGCATCGTGTCCCGGC
>CAZYKZ010000171.1:0-5414 GCA_964648175.1 uncultured Anderseniella sp. | reverse complement strand
GTCGACCATTGGCGGATCAATTCGCACACCGGACGCGGGTCGGCCAGTTCGTCGGCTGCGGCACCGGCGTACTGGTCGGTCGTGGTATTGCGGATGCAGTTGCCGCTGGTCTGGATGGCGTGCATCTCGACCGAGGCAAGGTCAGCGAGGATGTCGGCTGCATCCTCCAGCCTGATCCAGTTGTACTGGATGTTCTGGCGGGTGGTGAAATGGCCATAGCCGCGATCATACTTTTGCGCGATGTGGGCGAGCATGCGCATCTGCCGGGCCGACAGCGTGCCATAGGGCACGGCCACGCGCAGCATGTAGGCATGAAGCTGGTGGTACAGGCCATTCATCAGGCGCAGCGGCTTGAATTCGTCCTCGGTGAGCTTGCCTTCAAGGCGCCGGCGCACCTGGCCACGGAACTGCTCGACCCGCGCATTGACGAATGACTGGTCGAACTCGTCATAGCGGTACATGCTGGGCTCCGCCGGGTGGATAGCTTCGACATGGACGTTCATGAGCGTTCCTCCACTGCGTTGATCGAGAAGCCCTGGGCCGAGCGGGTAAGGTCGGGCCGGACAGTCGGGCCCAGTGCGCGGATGCGTTCGCGGATGTGAACCGGCCGGATGGCACCTTCTGCCACCGTGACCTCGACCAGTGCGGCGGCGATGACGATGTTGGCGCGCTCGTCCTTCTGCGCTTCGGCGAGTTCGACAAATGCCTTGTCCTGGGTGTCCAGCACACGGGCGGCATCGATGCCTGCCGACCAGCCGCCATTGGCGTTGCGGAACACCACGTCGCCTGACAGGAGTTCGTTGGCCGTGATCACGTAAAGGCCGTCCTTCGCCTTCTTCCTCGTTGCTGATGCGCTCATGATGCCGCTCTCGCCTGTTCATTTACTGGAAGTGCCGACAGAACGTCGGAGCGGGCCGGGTTCAGGCCCACGTAAATGATCGCCGGACCCTTGATGCCGGCCAGCGCCAGCGTCCGGGTCAATGTGGAAATGGTGCCCACCGCATGACGCTCTGCCGGAAGCGTGCCTTTCTCGACGATGACGACCGGTGTTTGCGGATCGATCCCTGCAGCCAGCAGCCTCGCCTGAACATGGCCGGCCTGGCGCACGCCCATGTAGACGGCGAAGGCCTGCCCCTTCTGCGACAGGGCTGCCCAGTCATGCTCGGCTGCACCGTCACCTGCCGTGCCGGTAAGCACCGTGAAGGCGCGATTCTCGCCGCGCATGGTCAACGGCAGGCGAACGCTGGCGGCGCAGGCGTGAGCAGCGGTGACGCCCGGCACCACCTCGACAGAAATGCCTTCGGCCAGCAGGGCCTCCTGCTCCTCTCCGCCGCGCCCGAACACGTAGGGATCGCCACCCTTGAGACGCACCACGCGCTTGCCGAGCTTCGCCTGCTCGATCAGGATTTCGTTGATGCGCCCCTGCTTCACCGCCTTGCCGCCGGGGGTTTTGCCAACGTCAATGCGCTCGGCGTCGCGGCGGGCATGATCCAGCACGCCCTCGCCCACCAGCCGGTCGAACACGATCACGTCGGCCTCGCGTAGCATGCGCTGTGCCTTCAGGGTCAGCAGGTCCGGATCGCCAGGACCAGCGCCGACCAGCGCGACAGAACCTTCTCGAACAATCTGTTCGTCATTCAGAACAGCATCGATCTGACGCTTGAATGCGACCTTGTCGCCACGGGCATGAGCATGCGCGATCGAGCCGAAGTAAAACTCCCGCCAGAAGCTGCGGCGGGGGCTACCAGCCTCAAGTGTCCGGGCGACACGGGGCCTGAGGGCGCGGCCCTTTGTGATCAACTCCCCAAGGGTCGACGGCAGCATGGCTTCGATCTGGGCCTTCAGGCCCTGCCCCAGCACGGGAGCAGCACCTTCAGTGCCGATGGCCACGGTGAGTTCGCCGCGCTCAACGATGGCGGGGGTGATGAAGCCGCACTTTTCCGGCACATCAACCACGTTGACCGGGATATTCCTCGCCTTTGCGGCCGCAACGACAGCGTTCTCCCCTGCTTCGTCCAGTCCGCACGCGAAGACCAACGCAGCACAATGGAGATCATCGGCGTCGAACTCGCGGGACAGCCACGTGGCATTCGAGGCGTCAATCTCGGTGCAGAGTTCCTCGCAGGCCTGTGGCGCCACTACCACCAGACGCGCAGGCGTCTTCGCCATGAGACGCAGTTTCTGGGCAGCCTCACCGCCGCCGCCCACGATGACCACGCAACGGCCTTCCAGGTCGAGAAAAACGGGATAGTAGCGCATCTGGGCGAACTCCAGCCTGTTCGTTAATCCGAACGTTTCATCCCGTTTATAGAATCGTTCGTTTAAAAGAACAAGTGGTTCTTTCGTCCGTCGCGCAGATGTGAAGGGAGTGGCAAAGACGGAGCGCCGCCGGAGGGACAACCCTGCGGTCAGCAGGTGTGAAGCTCAGCTCAGCTGATTTCCTTGACGCCGAGCACGTCAACCAGGACGGCGGCAATAATGATCAGGCCGCCAATGAACTGAACGCTGGTCAGCGTCGTGCCGATGAGCAACGCGGCCGAAACGGTGGCGACGAGAAGTTCCGACATGGTCAGAAGGGCCGCCCGCGTGGCCGGCACAAGCCGTGCTCCCCAGAGTTGGCCGATCATCGACGGCCACATGGCCAGTGCGCCGAAGGCCAGCAAGGCTAGGCCGAGGCCTGCTGTCATGGTTCCCGATGGCGGCAGGCTTGCGCCGGACGCCAGTGCGACCAATGCCGACATCACCACCGCGCCAACGATGGCAGACAGGGTGCTCAGATGGGGGTCGACCGCAGGACGCGCACGGACCAGCGACAGCGTCATGCCCCAGCAAAAGCCTGCGCCGATGGCGCACCAGTCGCCGACATTGCGCGGCAATGGCAGGCCGCCGTCACCGCCGAGCAGCAACCACAGGCCAATGAACGCGACAAGCACCGCGAACGCGCGGGCAATGTCCAGACGGATACCGAAGACCAGCCGGTCGATCAGCGTCGTCCAGATCGGCAGCATGTAGAACAGGAAGATGGCGCGAATGACGTCCGTACTGGTGACCGCGGTGAAATAAAGCGGCGCGGACAGTCCGATGCCGGCGCCGAACAGGGCAATCCACGGCAGGTCTGCGCGGGCTGGCCGGCTGGAGAATTTCCACGCCGCAAGCGCTGCAAAAGGCAGGGCGCAAGCCATTGTCAGGCATGCCGACCACAATGGCCCGATGCCGGCTTCGTCCAGGTGGCGCAGCGGAATCCAGTACAAACCCCAAAGCCCCGCCGCGAAGGCGATGGAGAGAGAGCCCTTCAGGGCAAGGCCGGGAACAATGGCGGCTGACTCGGTGCGCATGGAATCTCAGTAGAGCGGCGGCGTGCGGCGCGCAAGGCCTGACCAAACTGGAGTGCTGGCTAAGGCCCCAACCAAGTTGTTTGCAAGCCCATGGCAAACCGGCAATTCTGACGCCCATGAGCGATCAAAAACTTCGTGAGCGCACCGGCGGCCGGTCACGCCGCGGCCGCGAGAAGGCCGGTTCAGCGGGCGGCAGCCGGCTTGTGGCTGAGGGAGGGCGGTATGCCCCGCTGCCAGGAGAGGCAGTGCTGGCGGTGCACCGGGCCGCACTGGACATCCTGGCCCGGATCGGGTTGTCGAATGCCCCAGCCAGCGTGGTGAAACTTGTATGCGATGCGGGCGGATCAGCTTCCGAAAGCGGCCGGCTACTGTTTCCGGCAGACCTTGTCGAGCAATGCATTGCCGGGCTGCCGCGTGAAGTCGTGCTGTGCGGCCAGCAGGAACGGCATGACCTCACCCTGTCAGGCGCACGCGTGCACGTGGGCTCAGGCGGCGCCGCGCCCTCCATCATAGATCTGGAAAGCGGCGCCTACCGGGATTCCACCTTGCGCGACCTGTACGATGCGGCACGGCTGGTCGACGCGCTGGAGCACGTTCACTTTTTCTCGCGCTCGCTGGTGGCGCGCGACATGCCGGACCCTCGGTCACTCGAAATAAACACGGCGTTCGCCTGCCTTGCCGGCACCTCGAAGCATGTCTGCGTATCCGCCTCCTCGCCTGCCCATGTCGAGCAGATCGCCGCCATGTGCCACATGGTGGCGGGCTCGGAAGCGGCCTTCCGGGCACGGCCATTCCTGTCGCTCAATGTCAACCACGTAGTACCGCCGCTCCGGTTCGACCCGGACTCGTGCGAAGTGATGCTCAAGGCCGTGGAACTGGGAATCCCGGTGATGGTCAACACGTTCGGGCAGATGGGGGCATCGAGCCCGGTGACGATGGCCGGCTGCGTGGCGCAGACCATCGCCGAGACGCTGGCGGGCATGGTGATCGGATGGCTGGCAGACCCGACGGCGAGGCTGGTGTTCGGCCCGCGCCCCATGGTGACGGACCTGCGCACCGGCGCGATGTCCGGCGGCAGCGGCGAGCAGGCCGTGCTGACGGCGGCTTGCGTGCAGATGGCTCGGCACTATGGCCTGCCCTGCTCCACGATTGCCGGGGCAACGGACAGCAAGCTGGCGGACGCGCAGGCCGGCTACGAAAAGGCGCTCAACGTGTCGCTGGCGGCGCAGGCCGGCTGCAACTTCATCACCCAGGCGGCGGGCATGCAGGCCGGGCTGATGGCGGCCTCCTTCGAGGCCTACGTCATCGACAACGACATGCTGGGCTCGATCCTGAAATCGCTCAGCGTGATTGAGGTATCTCCCGACACGCTGGCGCTGGACAACATCGCACAAGTAGTAGCGAGCGAGGGGCATTTCCTTGGCCAGCCCGCCACGCTTGCCCGCATGTCCAGCGACTTCGTCTATCCGCAGGTGGCGGACCGGCGCTCACCTGCAGAGTGGGCGGACGCCGGATCAAAGGACATTCGCAATGCCGCGAAGCAGCGGGCAAGGGACTTGCTCGCCAGCCACTTCCCGGCTCACATGAGCGCAGATGTGCAGGCGGCGGTACGGGAGCATTTCGATATCCGGCTTCCGGAAGAGGCAATGAGGGCAGAATGAAGATTGCTGTGGTTGGCACCGGCGCGATGGGGTCGGTCTATGCAGGGCTGCTGGCGGATGCCGGCAACGAGGTGTGGGCCATCGACACCTGGACGGACCATCTCGATGCCATCGCCCGGGACGGCTTGCGGGTGGAAGGCGCCAGCGGCGACCGCACCGTCAGAACCATCAAGCCGGTTCGGGACGTGGCCGAAGCAGGCGAATGCGATCTCTACATCATAGCCACAAAGGCCTCCGGCGTTGGCCCGGCGGCTGAAAGCATCGCCCCGGTCATGGGGCAGGACTCGCTGGTGCTGACCATCCAGAACGGGCTCGGCTCCGGCGAGCGGATTGCACGGTTCATGCCTACGGCCAACGTGCTGCTGGGCGTGGCGGACGGCTTCGGCGCTTCCATGAAGGGCCCCGGCCATGCCCACCA
>CAZYKZ010000170.1:0-5435 GCA_964648175.1 uncultured Anderseniella sp. | reverse complement strand
TGTCCAGGCTGGGCACGTGGCAACGGTCGCACCCTGCCTTCTGAAACGCCGCCGAAGACGGCAGGCCAGCTTCATCGATAGTTGTTGAGATCGACTGGACCAACCCTGTCAACGCACCAACCTGTTCGTCGGTGACATCCGCCTTGCCCGCCTCGCCTCGTCCCGCAACCGCATCGAGGCAATCTGTCTGGCGGGCAGTACAGTCGCCCGCCCGCGACGGGTACAGCGACGTCGACAGCCCCATGTCAAACTGGAAGGCGGTGGCCACCTGTGCAGCGACCGTCGGCTGCGTCGCCTTCCAGTTGAAACGCCCAACGGCCTCGCCACCGCCAGGTAACCGCACCATGTGGGCACGGCCCGATATGCCGTCGCCGTCGGCATCGTCGGGGTCGTGGCGCTTCATGATCGCTGCATCAGGCACCTGCTCGATCAGTCCGGCCGCATCCAGCGCAGGCGCAGCCCTGAGGCTGGGGATGTGTCCTGCAGCCAGCGGTGGCGACTGCCTGCGGCGCAGCAGGATGGCGAACTGGGTCAGGTCGTCCAGCACCTTCACGGCGCGCAACGACACCACGCCTTCCGGCTCGACGCCCGTCACGGCCTTGTTCTGCAACTGCACGCCATAATGCGGGTCGCCAGCGCCATCCGGCCCGGTCAGCCGCACCAGAAGTCCCGCTGCAGCCACCTCGCCATCCGGCCGCACGCGAACCCGCGCGCCACCGCCGAACCAGTGGCAGGCATGGCAGGATGCCTCGTTGTAGAGCGGGCCGAGCCCGTCCGATGCCGTCTCGGCGCTGGTCCAGTGCTGCTTCAGCAGTGAAAGCCCGTCTTCCTGCGCAACCGCAACCCCTGCCCACCCGGCAGCACCCGCAATTGTCGCAATCAGCAATCTTCTCACCGGGCTCTGCCTCGTTCTACATGGTGGCGCCGATCTGCCACGGCACGAATTCATGGTCGCCCAGCCCCTGCGCCTCGGAGAACGAGGGCTCGCCCGAGGCGATCCGGAGCCAAGCCTTGAAAATTTCCTCGCCGACCTGCTCAACGCTCGCAGCCCCCGAGAGGATGCGCCCTGCGTCGATGTCCATGTCCTCGGGCATGCGTGCGGCCAGTTCGGAATTGGTGGCGATCTTCAGCGTGGGCGCGGGCTTGGAGCCGAAGGCCGAACCGCGACCCGTAGTGAACGTCACCAGGTTACAGCCGGATGCGATCTGACCTGTGACCGACACCGGGTCGTAGCCGGGCGAGTCCATGAAGGTGAAGCCCTTCGCCGTCACCGGTTCGGCATACTTGTAGACGCCGTTGAGCGGAGAGGTACCGCCCTTCGCCGCTGCCCCCAGCGACTTCTCGAGAATGGTGGTAAGCCCGCCCTTCTTGTTGCCGGGAGAGGGATTGTTGTCGAGCGTGCCCTTGTTGCGCGCCACATAGTCCTGCCACCACTCGATCCGCTCGATCAGCTTGCGGCCCACCTGCGGGGTTGCAGCACGCCGGGTCAGCAGGTGCTCCGCACCATAGATTTCCGGCGTCTCGGCGAGCACCGTCGTGCCGCCGTGTGCCGCCAGCATGTCGGCAGCCACGCCCAGCGCCGGATTGGCGGTGATGCCCGACCAGGCGTCCGATCCGCCGCATTGCAGCGCCACCATCAGCTCGGACGCCGGGCACGTCTCGCGCACCGCCTTGTCCGCATGGGGCAACATTTCCATCACCTTGGCGATGCCGGTTTCCACCGTCCTCCTCAGGCCGGCGACATCCTGGATGTTCATGGTCTGGAACCGCTCGCCGCGCTCCAGCCCGTAGGCTTCGAGCAGCCAGTCGATCTGGTTCATCTCGCAGCCCAGCCCGACCATCAGCACCGCGGCGTGATTGGGATGGCGCGCATAGCCCCACATCACCCGCTGCAGCGCATCGAAGCCATCACCGGAGTCGGCCATGCCGCAGCCCGTGCCGTGCACATAGGCCACCACGCCGTCCACGTTCGGCCAGCGTTCCAGCACCGCCGGGGTAAAGTGATCGGCGATCATCCGCGCTGCCGTGGCCGAACAGTTCACCGAGGTGATGACGGCAATGTAGTTGCGCGTACCCACCCGCCCGGCTGACCGGCGGAAGCCCTCAAACGTGGCGCGCGCATTGTCGGGCACCATGTCCACCGGCTTCACGGCGGTGCAGAACTCGTAGTCGGTGGAGGTGGCCGCAAAGCCGAGATTGTGCGTATGAACATGACGCCCCGGCGCGATAGGCTCGATGGCATTGCCGATGAACTGGCCGTACTTCAGCACTGGCGTGCCGGCGGCAATGGCCGTCAGCGCCACCTTGTGCCCGCGCGCAATGCGCTCCGTCACGGCGACGCCGAATACCGTCTCGCCCACCTCGAGCGGGCGCACGGCGGTTGCCACATTGTCGGCCTCGTCAAGTCGGATGGCATCCGGCGCATTCATACTGGCAACTCCCGCAAAGATGATCTGGAAGCGCGCAGAGTGTATCGCGCCCGGCGCAAATGCAATCCGCAGAATGCGGGCGCCGGGCCGGTCAATGCGACTGGGCCGGAACCTCGGCGAGCACCTGTTCGCGCGCCAGATCGACGAGGCCGTCGAGCGCCACCTCCGGCTCCATGCCGGACGTTTCGAACTCGTACCGGGCGCGGGAATAATCCTTCATCCGCTCGGCCAGAATCTGACGCAGTTGCGCCATGGCCTCCGGGTTGCCCTCCATCGGCCTGAGGTCGCCTTGCGCCCTGACGCGCGACATGTGCTCTTCCGGCGTTGCCTTCAGCCAAACCGTGTTGAACCGCTCAAGCAGGATTTCATAGGCTTCGGAATCGGCGACGATGCCGCCGGCCACCGCCAGCACCACCTGGGTCCGCTGGGTGGCAACCATCTCGACCGCCTCGCTCTCGAACCGGCGGTAACCCGCCTCGCCATAGAGATTGAAGATTTCCGAGATCGGCAGGCCCGACAACTCGCGGATCACGTCGTTGAGTTCGATGAACTTGAAACCGAGCCGCCGCGCCAGCCCCTTGCCGAGCGTCGACTTGCCCGCCCCGCGAAGTCCCACCAGCGCGATGCGCTGGGCGCGCTCACGGGCCTGATGCATCACGTCGTCAGGCTCGGCGACGAACTCTTCCAGCTTCATGCCCAGCGACAGCGCAATGTCGCGCAGCAGCACGATCGAGATGTTGCCCGAACCTGCCTCGAGCTGCGCCAGATAGCGCTCCGACACGCCCGACATGTCCGACAGGATGCGGCGGGACAGGCCGCGGGCCTTGCGCGCATCCCTCACCCGGTCGCCCAGCCGGACCAGGAAAGCGAGCGAGTCACGCTGGCCCTCGGGCCGGGTGCGCGGCGTGTGCTGGCTGACCTCCAGCACATCGTTCGCGCCATTCAGTGCATCAGTATGTTTCAACATGATAGCGCCCAGACTGCCGCATCCGCGGCTTGAGTGAAGCCCAGTCGAGCCCGGCCCCGCGGCAGACATCCGCAAGAGCCTCGTCAACGCCGGTTTCCATGCCCTTCAGTCCGCAAATGAAGATGTGCGTGTTGTCGTCGCCCAGCAACGGCACCAGCTCGTCCGCACGCTTGCGCATGCGGTCTTGCACGTACTCCTTGGGCGAGCCGTCGACGCGGCTGAAGCACAGTTCCTGGTGCAGCAGGCTTTGCGGCACCTTCTTGAGCGGACCGAAATAGGGCAGCTCTTCCGGACGCCGCGCGCCGAAGTACAACTGCATCTTTCCGGACGCATTTGGACTGGTCCGGCGGCGGCGCTCGGTAAAGGCGCGGAACGGCGCGGAGCCCGTACCGGTGCAGATCATGATGATGTTGGCCGCCGGATCGTTCGGCATCAGGAAGGTCGCACCGAACGGCCCGGTTATCTCGACCTCCGCACCCCGCTCCAGATCGCAAAGATAGTTGGAGGCAAGGCCACCCGGCTCACGCTTCACCGTCAGCGCAATGTTGTTGGCGTTCGGCTTCTCGCCATCGCGCGCACTGGAGATGGAATAGAGCCGCGGCTGATGCGGCTTGCCGGCATCGTCGCTGCCCGGCACCACCACGCCGATGGACTGGCCTTCCAGCACCGGGAACACCTGATCGCCGAGGCTCAGGATGATGTGGCGAACGTCGTTTTCGGCATCCGCGTCCGTGAGCCGGAAGTTGCCCTGCACCACGGCCTTTGCAGGCTTTGACCGGTTGAACAGGTTCACCGACGCTTTGGACGCCGAAGCTGGCGCGACCGGCTTGCCGCCGGTGCCCTCATGGGCCTTGGCCAGCAGCGCATCGACCTCGTCCTCCAGCGCCTCCAGCGAACCGCCGCCATCTGCTCCGGCTTCTAGCCCGTCCTGCTGCTCAGGCAGTTCCATCCACTCGAACTGCTCTTCCAGCGTGTAGGGCGTTGCGACGATGCGCCAGTTGTCGATCGAGCCGGTCGGGCACGGGCTGATGCAGTCCATGCAGAAATTGCACTTGGTCACGTCCACGACGACATTGTTGTCGTCGTGGGTGATGGCGTCCACCGGGCAGTGCTCTTCGCAGGTGTAGCAGCGAATGCAGATTTCCGGATCGATCAGGTGCTGTTTGACGAGCGCGTTCATGAGTTCAGCGCAGCGCCTGCAATCTTGACGTACTCGAAGTCGCCCGGCTTGTTGTCGATGCCGACCTTCGGCGGAGAGATCCAGCCAGCGTACTTGCCCGGCTCCCACTGCGGCTTCATCAGGCTGTCGATGAAGTCGCCGTCGGCCTTCGACGGCAGCCATTCGTCGCGCCGCTTCGCCCACTCGTCAGCCGAAATGAGGTTGCCATCCGGATCGGCATGGATCGCCGAGAACTCGCCCTGGTGACGGTGGAACGCCACATGCGGCAGGGTGATCTCGAAGTCGATGCCCTCCTTCTTCAGGATGTTGTTCCAGCGGTTCACCCCGCCGGCGGCATCCTTCACGTAGTCGTCGCGCAGGCGCATGTTGATCGCCGACAGCGCCGGCTCGTTGGAAACGACAACCTTGCCGTCGATCAGCCGCAGCACCGGATAGGTGTCGTTGTCCAGCTTGTGGTCGTCCTCCAGCTTGCTTTCCTTGTAGCGGCCCTTGATGCCGGCGTGGAACGCGTTGGCAGCATTGGTCGAGATTTCCGAACCGAACAGGTCCAGCGACAGCGAATAGTGCATGTTCGCCTTTTTCTGGATGGTCGGCAGGTCGATCACGCCAAGTGCCCGGATGCGGTTCACGTCGTAGGGGTCGGTGATGCCGTTTTCCTTCATCACCTCGCAGGTGCGCTGGATGGTGCGGCCCACGCCTGTTTCGCCCACGAACATGTGGTGGGCTTCTTCGGTCAGCATGAAGCGGCAGGTGCGCGACAGCGGGTCGAAGCCGGACTGCGCCAGCGCCTCAAGCTGCATCTTTCCGTCGCGGTCGGTGAAGTAGGTGAACATGAAGAACGACAGCCAGTCCGGCGTCG
>CAZYKZ010000169.1:0-5518 GCA_964648175.1 uncultured Anderseniella sp. | reverse complement strand
GCCGGGCTGCCCCGCGCGACCTGGTGGCCGTGTGAACTCGAGCCAGAGAACCTTGCCAGCATCGAGGCCTACCGGCTGGAAGCCGGGCTCGCCAACCTGATGCCTGCCCAGCATCTCGACGTGACTGCGCCGGGCTGGTCGGCCAGCATCGAACCGCTGCAGGTTGACTTCATCCTGTGCTGCAACATGATCCATATCGCGCCATGGCAGGCCTGCCTCGGGCTGGTGGAAGGCGCGGGCGCCAAGCTGAAGCCGGGCGGAGCGCTGATGCTCTATGGACCATTCCGCCGCGCGGGCGTCGAGACTGCGCCCAGCAACGAGGCGTTCGACGCGTCCCTCAAGGCGCGCAATCCGGCATGGGGCGTGAGACGGCTGGAAGATGTTGCGGAGGCGGCGCGCCCTCACGGGCTGGAACTGCGGCAGGTCATCGAAATGCCGGCCAACAATGTCAGCGTGGTGTTTGGCAAGGCCGGGAGCTAGTCGCGGCCCTTGCCCTTGTCCTTTTCGGCAGCTGCCATGCTGGAGCGCAACATGCCTGCAACGAAGCGCCCGGTCGCAACCTCGGCGAACAGGATGCCGAAGGCCAGCACATAATCGAACGCATTGCCCAGCGGCCGGGCGTAGATGATCGCGGCCATCAGCACGAAGCCAGACAAATAGAGCGAAATCTCGACAAACCGGGCCATGGACATGGGTCATCAGCCTCCCAGGTGACGGAAGGCCTTGATGACCTTGCGGTAGACGTCCAGCTTGAAAGGCACGATCAGGCCTTCGAGTTCGTCCATCCGGGCCCAGCGCCAGTCGTCGAACTCGGGCTTGTGGCCGATGCCGGAGATGTCGATCTCGCTGTCATCGCCCTCGAACCGGCAGGCAACCCATTTCTGCTTCTGCCCGCGATACTTGCCCTTCCAGGCCACGCCAACGAGGTGGTTCGGCAAATCGTAGGTGAGCCAGTCCGGTGTTTCCTCCAGCACGCTGGCGGAGCGGACTCCCGTTTCCTCGATCAGCTCACGCAGGGCGGCGGCGTGAATGTCCTCGCCTTCGTCAATCCCGCCCTGGGGCATCTGCCACCACTTGGCATCGCCGCGCGCAGCCTCGTCATCATTTTGCTGAATGATGCGGCGGCCAATCCAGACACGGCCTTCGCGGTTCAGCAGCATGACGCCGACACAGGGCCGGTAGGGAAGGCTTGCGAGATGGGCGGGCAGGCTGGATTTGCTCATGGGGTATGGAGATCAGCTCTGGCGGGCGGCGAAGACGGCGGAAACAGGCACCAGGATGACACGGCGTTCCGGCAAGCCGCGTGCCCACTCCTCGATGGCCTTGATGGTCTGCGGCAGTCCGGACCCAGTGCCGATAGCGAAGCCGGTGGTACGAGCCTGCGCCTCGAGTTGCTGCAGGGCAGCCAGCACGGCCTCGGGCGAGGTGCCGCCGGCATCGAGCGAGACGGTGGATGAGCGGGATGACACGCCGAGCTGGCTGGCAAGCCTGGATGTCTGCGAAAGTCCCTTGCTGCCGTCATCGACATAGATCAGGCCGCGCTTGCCCAGTTCCTTCAGGACGGGGGAGATGGCGTCAGGATTGGCGGCGAACTGCGCGCCAAGATAGTTGGTGACGCCGGCGAACCCTGTGAAGCGGCTCAGGTGCCAGTACAGGCTGTCGATGTTCTGCTGGGCAGGGACCGAAGTCAGCAATGTGCGCGGACCCGGGTCGATTGACGGGTAGCCGAACGGCTCCATCGGCAGGTGGATGAAGAGTTCGTGACCTTGCGCGCGGGCCTTGTCTGCCTGGGCCTGCAGGTTCTCGCCATAAGGTGCGAAGGCCAGCGACACCTCCGGCGGCAAGCCGCGGATCGCAGCTTCGGTCAATTCGGGGTTCAACCCCATGCCGCCAATGAGCAGGGCGACCTTGGGCTCGTCCGACAGCAGCAGCTCGCGCGGCGTCGGCCGGGCATATACCTGAGACGGCCTTGCGCCGTCGCTGGCGATGACCGGCAGCGGGCCGTGTGGGCCATCGCCGGTGACGCGCCTGACCGGCGCCGGGGTAAGCGAAATCGCTTGCCGCCCCGCGATCGCCGCTTGCTGCTGAACGGGCTGTCCACCGCGCGACAGCGGCAATTCATCGATGGAGAGCGCATTTGACGGGCTTTCCGCCTCGGGTTCGTCTCGGACGCGGGTCTGCTCAAGTTCGCGTTTGCGCCGCTCGAGATCGGTCTCGCCGCCGGACCCGTCGCGTGAACCGAGATCGCTCAGATCGATCACCTCGGCATTGGCGCCCAGATCCTGCGGCTCGCCTTCGCTGTCTGCGTTGCCGTCATGGGTGTCGCCGCCGCTGGCTGTGGATGAGTTGCCGGGCTGCGGGGAGACGGAAGACGTGACGATCGGATCCGAGGTGTCGATGCGCATGTGCACGACCGGCTCACCGCCATAAGGCTCATGCGTGACAACTGCCCAGGTGCCTACTGCCGCAAGCGCGGCGATGGACGTCACCGTCGCTGCCCGCAGCGCAGATGGCCGTGACGACAGGATACGGGATATCCAGGACCGCCGCTTCAATGGTTGGCGAAGATCGTCTTCCATGCCGCTGGAGTTTCCGTGCCTCGTTGCGCCTCAAGCCGAATCAACTGATTCGAACCGCACTATACCCTGATTTGCCAGGCGGATGGCTTTCATGACGCAAGCAGCCGCGGGCTCACATGCAAAGGGCACCCGGAGACATGTCACTCCGGATGCCCTTTTGATGATTGCTGCTTGCCGGCTTTGCGTTGCAGACCGGCGGCTGCCCGGTCAGTTGGCCGAGGTGTTCGCGTCCTCTTCCTTCTTTGGCGCTTCGGCCTTCTGCGGCGTGTCTGTCACGGTCTTGCCGTCGAGCAGGTCAATGGCTGCCTTCAGCTGCAGATCCTTTTCCTTCTCGGCAGGCACGTAAGAGGACGAACCGGTGGCCTCCTCGCCGTCACCGGCGGACAGGTGGCCGCGCAGGGATGCCTCGGATGTGGTCTTCGAGGCCTGTGCCTTCAGTTCTTCGGGCAGTTCCTGCTCGATCTTGATGTCAGGCACGATGCCCTTGGCCTGGATCGAGGTGTTGGATGGCGTGTAGTAGCGCGCCGTCGTCAGGCGGATGGCGCCTTCGGAGCCGAGCGGAATGATGGTCTGTACCGAGCCCTTGCCGAAGGAACGGGTGCCGAGCACGGTTGCCCGCTTGTGGTCCTGCAGGGCGCCGGCCACGATTTCGGAGGCCGAGGCGGAGCCGCCATTGATCAGCACGACAACCTTCTTGCCGTCGGTCAGATCGCCTGCCGTGGCAGTGGCGCGGTCGGTTTCCGCACCGTTGCGGCCGCGTGTCGATACGATCACGCCACGCTCCAGGAAGCTGTCGGAAACGGAGATGGCCTGGTTGAGCAAGCCACCCGGGTTGTTGCGCAGGTCGATGACGTAGCCCTTCAGCTTGTCGCCGGCCTGTTCCTTGATCTTGGCAATGGCCGTTTCCAGGTTGTCCTGGGTCTGGTCGTTGAACGACGAGATGCGGATATAGCCGATATCGCCGCGCTCAACCTCGTAGCGCACGGCGCGGATCTTGATGATGTCGCGCACGATGGTGACGTCAAACGGCGCATCCTGGCCGGAGCGCACGATGGTCAGCACGATTGGCGAACCAACCTTGCCGCGCATCTTGTCGACGGCCTCGTTGAGGGTGAGACCACGCACTTCCTTGCCGTCGATATGGGTGATCAGGTCGTTGCTGAGGATGCCAGCCTTCTGGGCCGGGGTCTCGTCAATCGGCGCGACCACCTTGACGACCTCGTTCTCCATGGTGACTTCGATGCCGAGGCCGCCAAACTCACCGCGCGTCTGGACCTGCATGTCCTTGAAGCGCTTCGGGTTCATGTAGCTGGAGTGCGGATCGAGGCCGGACAGCATGCCATTGATCGCCGTGTCGATCAGCTTCTCCGAATCCGGCTCCTCGACATAGTCGGACCTGACCCGGTCGAACACGTCGCCGAACAGGTTGAGGTAGCGGTAGGTATCCTGGTTCGAGGCAACGGCCTGGTTGAGCGACATCCAGCCGCCAGTGGCGGCGAGCGCTCCCAGCAGGAAAGCACCGGCGATTTTCAGGTTCGTCTTTTGCATGTTCGTACAGCTTCCAGTGTTGCGAGGCGGGGCCAGCCCGGGCGGATACCCTTGGAGACCAAGACTAGCCCGCGTTCAGTCAAGTCGCTAGCCTTCATTTCCGCCATTATTGCGGCGATACGCGGCCTTCGCCGCGGAATCCTGCCACCACTTGGCGGAATCGATGGCATTGGCGCCCTTTCGAACCTCTACGTACAATATCGGGCGCGGATCGTCTATTCGGTCACCGATCAAAGTTGCGCGAGCAGGATGTTCACCCATGCTGCCGACCGGCTCTCCGGCTGCCAGTTTCTGGCCCGGTGTGACCGAGATGGTGTCGAGGCCTGCCAGAAGCAAGTGGTAACCGTCACCGACGTTCACGATGACAAGCTTGCCATAGCTGCGGAACTCGCCGGCGAACTCCACGTCGCCGTCTGCCGGCGCGGTGATCTGCGCCTGTTTGCCGGTGGCGATGAAAATGCCTTCCGATGTGCCGCCAAATCCGTCCCTGTCGCCAAACTTGCGGACGCGCTCGCCCTGGGCGGGCCATGCGAGCTTGCCGACGGCATGCGCGAAACGGACCGGCTCCCGGTCTGGTTGCGGCTGGAGGGCGGCAAGCCTGCGACGTTCTTCGGCTTCGGCGGCCTTGCGCTCTTCCTCGGCCTTGCGCAGGGCAGCTTCGCGCTGTTCGGCAGACAGCCTGGCAGCCTCTGCCTCGGCCTTGAGGCGGGCGGCTTCGGCCTCCGCCGCCATCCGGGCTTCTTCCCTGAGGCGTTCCTCCTCGGCCAGCCGGCGCTGCTCGGCGAGGCTGGCGAGAAGCTCACGGATGTCTTCGGCCTTGCGGGCCAGTTCTTCGGCCCGCTTGCGTTCGGCCTCCAGCTCGCTGTTGGTCTTCGCCAGCAGGTCCTTCTTGCGGGCGAGCAGCGCCTCGAGCTCGGCGCGGGCCGGGGCAAGGTTGGCGACGTTGGTATCCAGTTCGGCGCGGGTGGCGAGAATGCGCTGGCGCACCGCGTCGAGTTCAGCCAGTTCGCGGGCGAGGCGGGCGGCCTGACCGTTGAGATTGGGAACGACTGCCCCAAACAGCAGCGAACCACGCACCGCGCGGGCGGCATCATGCGGGTCCACGGCCAAAGGCGGCGGCGGGTTGCGCTCAAGCCGCTGCAACCCGGCCAGCAATTCCGCGAGCGCGGCGCGGCGGGACTTGAGCTTCTCGCGCAGCACAGCCTCTTCAGCGGAAAGTTTTTCGAGTTTCTTCTCGCTTTCCATGATGCGCGCCTCGCGCGTCTGGATGTTGCCGGCAAGGTCTACCAGGCGCTGCGACACGTCCGCCATCTCGGCCTGCAATGCTTCGCGCTCACGATCAAGCGCGGCGGTGCGTGACTTGGCGTTTCCGATCTGGCGCTCGACGTTGC
>CAZYKZ010000168.1:0-5532 GCA_964648175.1 uncultured Anderseniella sp. | reverse complement strand
AAGTGCATTTCGAACACCCGTGGCCAGATAACCACTGCGAGCATTCGCGAGCATTTGATGCGCCAGTCTACTTCTCCCAGCCGACCAATGTATTGCTGTTCCGTGACGACCTGTTGTCACGATCGATGCCGGCCAGCGACCTTACGCTCATGGCGTTGTCGAGCAATTGCCTGATGCAGCTATCGAGCAACTGCAACCGACCAATGACGCTGTTTGACCAGGTGTGCAGCGCGATCCGGTCCGGCTTGGCCACGGGTTATCCGGCGCTGGAGCAAATCGCGCGCGAGCTCCAAGTATCGCCTGGTGCAGTCCAGCGCGAGCTGGCCCAACACGGAACCGTCTTTAAAGACTTGGTGGAAAATATTCGACGCGAGCTTGCCATGAGCTATTTGCGCCAGCGCCATTTGCCGATCTCGGAGATCTCGCTCCTGCTCGGTTATTCCGAGCTTTCAGCCTTTTCGCGCGCGGTCAAGCGATGGACAGGGGCCCCGCCGAGCGCTGTCCGCGAGGCCCTGCTGCAGTCGTGATGCGTCAGGCCTGTTCGATTGCCTCGAGCGACTCCGGCAGGATCTGACCGCCATCGACGATAATGGTCTGGCCGGTGATATAGCCAGCTTCCTTTGAAGCCAGGAACAGCGCGGCATTGCCGATGTCCTCTACGCGGCCGAGCTTCTTCAACGGAATGGATGCTGCCATCGTCTTGAGATAGTCGTCGCCCAACCCCTCGAGACCCTCGGTAATGATATTGCCGGGCAGCACTGCATTCACCGTGATACCGTACTTGGCAAGCTCGATGCAGGCAGTCCGCATGAAGCCGAGCTGGCCCGACTTGGTGGCGCCATAGTGGGACCATCCGGGGAACCCCGTCTGCGGGCCGGTAATGGAAGAGGTCAGCACGACGCGACCTTCGCCTGACTTCTTGAGCCAGGGCAGGCACGCCTTCACCGACAGGAAATTGCCGCGCAGGTTGGTCGCCATGACCTGGTCCCACTCGGTCGGGTCCATCTCCTCGATCTTGGTTTGCGGGTAGACGCCAGCATTGGCACACAGGATATCGATGCCGCCGAAGGCATCTGCCGTCGCTTTGGCCATGGCCTGGCTCTGTTCCCAGTTCGCGACATCGGCTGCGAAGCTCTGGGCCCCGTTGCCAATCTCCTTGGCGGTCGCGGCGGCGGCGCCGGCGTCACGTCCGACGATCATCACCTTGGCACCCTGGTTCGCAAACACGCGGGCAATACCTTTTCCGATGCCCTTGCTGGCGCCTGTGACGATGACGGATTTTCCCTTGATGGATGTTAGCATTGGTTTCCTCCTTTTCAGACGTGGGATGGCTAGCTGTCGGCGGTCGCAGAATGGCGTTTCCTGCGTACACTCGCCGCGAGCCAGGCAAGGTAGACGATCAGCAAAAGCAAGGCGGCCGCCGACATTGTAAGCGAGCCGAGTGTCGGTACCATGGGCGTATAGCCCGACACCATCTTGGCATACAGCCATTCAGGTACTGTTGAGTCTGCGCCAGTGGAGAACAGTGACAGCGGAAAGTTGCCCCACGACAGCAGGAAAGCGAAAATGGCTCCCGAGACGATGCCGGGGGCAAGGATCGGTAGTGTCACTTCCCGGAGAACCTGCCAGCGGGTTGCGCCAAGATCAAAAGCGGCTTCCTCGAGTGCCGGGTCGAAACTGTAAGCCTGGATCGACATGATAAGTATGACAATGGGCACGATCCAGATCATGTGGGCAAACACGGCCGTTTGCCAGCTGGTGATCACCCCGAGGGCGGAAAACCATAGAAGCAGGGCAAGTCCGAGCACGGCTTGCGGAAAGAAGATCGGCAGCAAAACCAGCTTCTGGTACAGTTTACGGCCCTTCCAGTCATAGCGCGCAAAAGCCAGCGCACCGAAAAAGGCCAGCAGGACGGAGAATACCGTTACCAGGGCCGCCACAGATAGGGAGGTCCACAGCAGATCGCGCACCGAGAGCGACTCCAGTGTCTTGCCGTACCACTCGGTCGTGTAGCGAGTTATCGGAAAACGAAAATAGCGCTGCTTCGAGAACGAGGCCAGAACCACCGCCAGCATCGGCATATACAGGAACACCAGTACCGTGGCTGTCCACAACCAGATCAGCGTCCTGGTGAGCTTGCTCGACTGGGTTGCGCTCATGCCGTTACCTCCGGCCGATGATCTGGTCGAGGTCGATGCGGCGGAACAGGATATAGACGATCAGTCCCGACAATCCGATCAATAGCACAGACAGCACTGAACCCTTGGGCCAGTTCTGTGCGAAGGTGAATGCGCTCTCGATGTCGTCTGCGATCATCACGATGACCTGACCACCAAGAATCTTGGACTCGGCAAGTGAACCCAAAGCCAGGATGAAGGTCAGGATGCCGCCAATCAGAATGCCAGGCATTGCCAGAGGCAGCTCAATTTCACGGAATACCTGCCAGCGGCTGGCGCCCAGGTCGAACGCGGCCTCCTTCAGCGTGTCCGGAATCATCGAAATGCCAATCACCATGGGAAAAAGCATGAACGGCAAGTAGACGTAGACGAGACCGAGCAAGATTGCCGGAATAGTGTAGAGCATCCCCGATAGAGGCACGCCGAACAGCGACTGCATCGCGCCGTCAATGATGCCGTTCTTGAGTAGCAATAGCACCCAGCCAAACAGCCGGATGTTCTCCGAGATCAGAAGAGGAAGAGCGATCAACGCGGTAACCAGGTTGGCCCATTTGCCGAACAGCTTGGCCATGCCATAGGCGATCGGGTAGCAGATCGGAAACAGCAACAGCACGGTAAGCGCCGCCAGGGTCAGCGACCACAGGAACGATAGATAGTAGCTCTGGGTAATCACCGAGACGAAGTTTTCAAGCGTCGGCGCACTATCCAGCGTGAAAGTCTTGGGCGGCATGAAGCTGTACCCCAAGACCATCAACAATGGCCCGGCGAAACCGACGAGCAGGAACAGAGATGCGGGTAATGCCGACAGCACCCCCGGATTTTTCAGCCAGTGAAGCAACCGAGTCATGGTGTTACTCGCTCACCAGGATGGAGTCCTCGGCACGCCACCCGATATCAACCGTGTCGTTGACTTTGCCTTCGAAGGGCTCATCTTGCAGACGCTCAATCAGCCAGTGTTCGCCGCCGGACACGCGAACCTGGTACTGGATACGCGAGCCCAGAGCATAATCGTTGAACACGACGCCCTTCAGTCGGTTGGGCAGACGGGCGGCCGCCTTGCCAATCTTCATCACCTCGGGTCGGATGATGAGGAAGCCCTTACTGAAGCCGCGGGGCTTGTCATTCACCTTGTAAGTCATGCCTTCCGCGATGCTGCGCACAGAGTCCTTGCCGGCGTCCTCGACCTCGATGGTGTTCACCTCACCCATGAACTGGGCAACAAACTTGTCGCGTGGCCTGTTGTAGATCTCGCTGGGGGTGCCGACCTGGACTATTTCTCCATTTCGCATGATGCCGATGCGATCCGACATCACCATTGCTTCTTCCAGAGAGTGGGTGATGTAAACGAACGTCTTGCCAGTCTCGCGGTGGATGTCCTTGAGTTCCTTCTCAAGTGTCTTGCGCAGTCTGAAGTCCAGCGCAGACAACGGTTCGTCGAAGAACAGGATTTGCGGGTCAAAGGCGAGCGCCCGTGCCAAGGCGATGCGCTGGCGTTCGCCGCCGGAGCACTGGTTGACGCCCTTGCTGTAGTAATCGAGGGGCAGGCGCAGCTGGGCAAGAAGTTCCTCTGCCCGCTTTCGCCGGGTGGCCGGATCAACGCCGGCGATCTTCAGCGAAAACTCAATATTCTCGCCCACCGTCTTATGGGGAAACAAGGCTAGCGACTGGAACACCATGCAGGTCGGTCGCTTGTTGGCGGGCACACCATTCAGTAGCTGGCCATTCAATCGCATTTCGCCGCTGGTGGGTTGTTCCATGCCCACCAGCATGCGGATCATCGTTGTCTTGCCCGAGCCAGAAGGCCCCACGAGCGTGAAGAACTCACCTTCGCCAATCGCCAGGTTGATGTCGCGTACGGCAGTAAAATTGCCGAACTTCTTGGTTACATCCACCAGCTCCAGAAAAGGCCGGCTGCCGTCGCTCATGGGGACTCCAGTTATTGCTGCTCAGTGAACGCCTAACCAATCAACCTTCACGCTCACGCTTGGCTGCCGAATATAGCTCGTACATCTCGGCATAGTCGGGGTTGATATCGTAGTCGACGGAGTTGGCCATTTCCTCTTCCAGCGAATCCCATTGGATGGCGTCCAGCTCCTCCGCGGAGAAGGTATCGAGGACGGCCTTGTCGCCCATCTGGGTTACCGGGTTGTAGGTGCCTTCAGCGAACGCCACTTTCTTCGAAACGTCGGGACGCTGCACATAGGCCAGGAACTCCTCGGCCAGCGGCGAGGGATCCGGGTTGTTCACGACGGAGGTGAGCTCGATCCAGACGATGCCACCCTTGCCGTCCATGGGCCCAGATTTCGGCGTGATGCCGCGGACATTTGATGCGCCGTCCAGACGGGCGGGCGAGGCGGTATAGGTGCCTCCAGTGAAGTACGCATCGATCTCGCCATTGATCAGGGCGAGGTTCATCTGGACCAGATCGTCGGTCAGGTTCTTGGCGCCGTTGAAGATCTGCTTGGCGACCTCGCCGAACTTCGTCATTTCCTCAGGTGTGTGCTTCTTGAACGGGTGAATGTCCGCCGCCACGCACATGTGGTAGATGTTCCAGTTGTCGTAGGTCAGGATGCCGTACTTGCCCTTCATCGCCGGGTCGAGGAAGAGTTTGAAGCCTTGATCCTCGGCGGTGGCACGGCTGACCTTGTCGGTGTTGACGACGAACGAGAACGGACCAAACCGCTGCACCATGCCGAGCAGGTCCTTGCCGTCCTTGTCCATGGCCCAGCTGTAGGGTGCCTTGAACTGGGGCATCATCTTGTCATAGTACGGCTCGAAACGTTCCCTTGAGATCGGTTTGATCAAACCTTCCGGGTACATCATCTCGCGCGCCCACGGATTGTTCAGGTTGATCAGATCCCAGACCTTGGTTTCACCAGCCCGCAAGCGGTTCACGGCATCCGGGTCGGACGTCAAACCCTCGGCACGTACTGTTGCGTCAAACTCACTGCGGAACGGGTCGAGTACGTCGTCAGAATTGTACCCCTCCCAGCAATAGATGTTGAGTTCCTTGTCACGGGCTGCATGGGCCAACTTCGGGAATGCGCCAGTCGCGGCAGCCGCCGCCCACACACCAGTCTGCTGCAGGAAATTGCGCCTTGAGAACTTGTTGTTGAACATAACCATCTCCTCCTCGTGTTGATGCCTTCAACCACCTTGGCCGGAATGACCGGCAATTTCGCCTGATTAACCAAGCAAGACCCGGGCCAATTTCAGGTCTTCAGACTCTAGGAAAAGCCCTGAAGCGAGACAATGCAAGATCCTGACGCAATCGAAAAGAGATGCGCTTGACCGGTGGCCTGCCAGACTTGACACTTCCATGTGCCTCGGGCGGCTGAGGCATCACAGATCCATC
>CAZYKZ010000167.1:0-5541 GCA_964648175.1 uncultured Anderseniella sp. | reverse complement strand
GGCAGTGTAAGCACACCGCTGTCGCGGGCAAGGCCGATGGCGACGTCGCGTGCGCTGCGGCCGGCGAAAGGATGGCGCAGATAGGCGAAGAAAGCACCGGCGCTCACCACCTCCCATGCCGGGGCATGGGTAGAGAAGGCCCGGTGCATGGCGTGAAGGCGGTCAGCCATCAGCGCGCGCTTTCCGGCCTTCCAGCCGTCCAGGTGGCGCAGGCCGTAAAGCGCTGCCTGCTGGCCCACATGGGGCGCGCAGATGGTGATGCAGTCCTGCACCTTCTCCACCGTGGAAATGAGTTCCGGTCCGGCAATCAGCGAGCCCACTCGCTGGCCGGTGAGGGCGTAGGACTTGGAGAAGCTGAACAGCTGGACCAGCGTGCCGCGCCAGTCCGGCCGGGCGAACAGCCCATGCGGCGGCAATGACGGATCCAGGAAGTCCTTGTAGGTTTCGTCCAGTACCAGTGCGATGCCGGCCTCGCGGCAGGCGTCAAAGAACCGGCCGAGCAGTTCCGGCGGATAGATCGCGCCTGTCGGGTTGTTGGGTGAAATCAGCACCAGCGCTCGGGTTCGCGCGTCACACACGGTCTTGAGTTCATCCGGATCGGGCAGGGCGTTGCCGCCGCCGGTGGCCGAAATGGTGCGGATGCCGATGCCCTGCATGTCGAGCCACATCTGGTGGTTGAAGTACCACGGCGTGGTCAGCACGACGTTGTCGCCTGGTGCAGCGAGAGCCAGTATGGCCTGGCAGAAGGCCGCGTTGCAGCCGGCAGTGATGGCCACGTCCGGTGCGCGGACCTGGCCCGCGTAGGCGGCGGACATGTGGGCTGCCAGCTCTTCGCGCAAGGGTGAGATGCCCAGAATGTCGGTGTACAAAGTGGCGGTGCCGTCGGTCAGGCAGCGGGCGGCATGTTCGGCGAGTTCAGGCGCGGGAGCATAACTGGGCACGGCCTGAGACAGGTTGACAGGCGCAAGGCCGGACGTGTTGCCGGTCAGCCATCCGGCGGCTTCCGATATCGGAGGAGGGGCAACAGCTGCCGCGAGTTGATTCAACTTGTAGTTCATAGAGTCACTTGCCACCAAAGGCGTTTGCATTAAAACCGTGTACCGGCGCTGACAACTAGGATCAGGTTACCAGTTCTTGCCATGCCTACCATAGAAGAGATTTTGGCCGAGCGCTCCGCGTTCCTGAAGGGGACAGGCGGGGACCCCGGCACGGCCTTGCGGCGCCGGCCACTGACCATGGAAATCGAGCATCACTATCCAGCCTTCGAGGAGCTGCGCGACACGCTGCTGGATGCGCGCCCTGGAACGCCGGCAAGCCGGCCAGCCTTCCTGCGCGATCAGCAGGCCACGCCGGACGATCTTGCGCGGCTGTTCGACGAGATGCTGCGCACAGGCATCCTGCAGCCTGCAGCCGACCAGTTCGTGTTGCCGGATGTGGACGCAAGGCGATTCGTGACCGGTGGCTGGCTTGAAGAGCTGGCGTGGCTCGCCGCGATGGAAGCCGGCGCTGACGAGGCTTTCTATTCGCAGATGGTGCGCTGGGAAGTAAACGGCTATGCCGGCGAGAACGAGATCGACCTGATTTTCCGCCGTGGCGACCGGCTGGGTTTCGTGTCGTGCAAGGCTTTGCGCTCGACCTTGTCGTCGTCGGATCGAAAGCATCGCGCCCGGATGATGGATGCGGTGCATGAAGCCGACAACCTGTGCGATCATTTCGGGCAACCGGGAGAGCGGGTGGGCGTGCTTGTCACGACCGACCTGTTCGATGATGCGAGCGGTCAGCCCCGTTACGAGGCGCTGATGGGCAAGGCAGCCGTGCTGGACGTGCGGCTCATTCCGCTTGAGGACCTCGCCTGGGACCGGCTGGTTGCGATCATGCGCCACCTGATGGAAGCCTGATTGCGCTCCGGTCCAATCCACGGCACAAGAAGCCCCATCCAAATTTCAGCAGGAGGCAAGCAGAACTCATGAAGGCTATCCGATTCCACCAGCCAGGCGGCCCCGAGGTGATGAAGTACGAGGACGTCGAACTGGCCGCGCCCGGCGCCGGCGAAGTCCGTGTCCGCCATACTGCCGTTGGCCTCAATTACATCGACACCTACCACCGCTCGGGCGCCTATCCGCTGCCGCTGCCAAGTGGTATCGGCCTTGAAGCAGCCGGTGTCGTGGAAGAGGTCGGTGCAGGCGTGACCAGCCTGAAAGCAGGTGATCGCGTCGCCTACGGCGCAGGCCCCATCGGCGCATACTCGCAGGCCCGCAACATGCCTGCCAACCGCCTGTCGAAGCTGCCGGACAATATCGGCGACCAGACAGCGGCGGCCATGATGCTCAAGGGCATGACTGTCCGCTACCTGTTGCGAGAAACCTTCAAGGTCGAGAAGGGCCAGACCATCCTGTTCCACGCCGTCGCAGGCGGCGTCGGCCTGATTGCGGTACAGTGGGCGAAGCATCTCGGCGTGCGGGTGATCGGCACTGCAGGTTCGCCGGAAAAGGCGGAACTGGCCAAATCGTTCGGCTGCGACGAGGTCATCGACTACACCAAGGAAGATGTCGCCAAGCGCGTGCGCGAACTGACGGACGGCAAGGGCGTGCCGGTTGTGTATGACGGCGTCGGCCAGGCCACGCTCATGGCGTCGCTCGATTCGCTCAGCCCGCGCGGCCTGCTGGTCAGTTTCGGCGCGGCCTCGGGCCCCGTGAAGGACTTCGACACCGGCATTCTGGCCGCAAAGGGTTCGCTGTATCTGACCCGTCCGACGCTGATGACCTATGTCGCCGGGGATGAGGCGCTTCAAGCCAACACCGCCGACCTGTTCGACGTGGTCGGATCCGGCGCCGTCAAGATCGAGGTGAACCAGACTTACGCCCTGGCCGACGCGGTTCAGGCGCACAAGGATCTGGAAGGCCGCAAGACGACCGGCTCCACGGTGCTTCTGCCGTAACCGGCAGCCTCACCGAAGGACGTTTTCGGGCATCGCATGGCATCATGCGGTGCCCGTTTTGCTTTCACGGCAGAGAAGTGGAAAGTGCAGGCGGCCTCAGGTGGCCGGGCAGCGGTTGGGATCCTTGCTGGCAAGCGAGCGCCAGTCGGGCGTACAGGATGAATTCTCGCACAGGAACTTGGCCAGAGCGGGAACCGGAATGGCATGGGCCAGGTTGAGCGGCCTGCCGTTGGCATCCGAAAGGGTGGACACCAGCATGCCCGCAAGCTGGCCATTGTTGTCGAACAGCGGACCGCCCGATTCGCCCTTCTTCGTGGCCATGCGCAGTTCCATGGCATCGGGGTAACCGAAGCCGTTATAACGAACAGCGCGGCCGAAGCTCATCGAGTTCACCGAACCGATACGGGCGGTGTCATTGGAAGCGTGCGGCTTGCCCAGAGAAAACACGGGAGCGCCGCGGGACAGGCAATACTGCGGAGAGGGCGAGACCGGTGCTGCACTGAAGCTGCGCAACTTGATCAGCGCCATGTCGTTCTCCGGCAGAACGGCGATCACGCGTCCACCATAAATGCGGCCGTCGGCTGCGCGCGCATCAACGGTGTTGCCTGCCTTAACCGCCACGTGTCCGGCCGTCATGATAAGCCCGTCGCCAACGACGAACCCGCTGCCGGAGGTCAGTGCTTCCGGCAAACTTGAAGAACGCCGGCCATTGGGTTGCTCTTTCTCGTGCACCACCAGGGTCACGTAACTCGGGCTGGTCTTGGCCTGCAGCTGCTGGATATGGCTGGAGATGATTGCGCCGGCAGGTTCTGCGGTGGTGTCCACGTCGATCGTGCGCGGCTCCAGCAGCGCCTGACTCGTCGGCCCGCCAGCACAGCCGGCAAGCGTCAGGCAAATGGCAACGGCTGCAACTAGACGGAACAAAATACCCTCATCAGTGCGCGAGAACTCAACCACACGTATCCATACACTGCGGCTGGAGACGATGCCACATGAATGTCGGTAACAACTGGGCGAATGTGTGGCCCCACCGCGTGTCAGCCCGGCACATGGGTACATTTTTTCCGGGACTGTTGCGCATATGCAACAGGTCCGGAACCGGTCTTCAATAAAACAGGGCAGTTTGTGGAGGCCTCGTCCGGAATCGAACCGGAGTAAGCGGATTTGCAATCCGATGGATAGCCACTCTCCCACGAGGCCTTCGTGACGGGCACTGGTTTTGCCCGGAGCGGCGCTGCTTATAGACGAGGTCTGCCGGTTGTTCAACGGCTGGTTTAGGGGCTTTGATGGACATGGTTGCCCGGACTGTCCACAATCGGACTTGGCGGGGCGGTAATCGGTTGCTATGCATCGCTCATGAGGCCCGGTTCGTGCGGGCGCTGATCCATCTTCAGGCAGGCAAGGGCCGGTTCACATGCTCGACTACACAGTTGCACGCGAAAACATGATCGAATCGCAGGTGCGGCCCAACGGCATTACGGACCGGCGGCTGATCGATGCCATGGCGGCTGTTCCGCGCGAGCAGTTCGTGCCTGCGCACCTCAAGCCCTTGGCCTACATGGATGAAGACATCGCGCTGGTGGCAGGTGAGGGCAATAGTCGTCGTTACCTGCTTGAGCCGATGGCTTATGCCCGGATGGTGCAGGCAGCGCGGATAAGCGCTGACGATCTGGTGCTGGATATCGGCGCGGGTTCCGGCTACTCCGCCGCCGTGCTGAGCCATCTGGCCCAGATGGTGGTGGCGGTAGAGAGTGATGCCGGGCTGGCAAAGGCTGCCAACGAGAATCTCCTGCGTCTGGAAGTGTCCAACGTTGCCTTGGTCGAGGCGCCGCTGAAAACCGGCTACGCCGCAGAGGCGCCTTACAACGCCATTATCATCAATGGCCGCGTGGAAGAGGTGCCGGAAATGTTGCTCGACCAGCTCGCCGATGGCGGACGCCTTGTTGCTGTTGTCGGCGCGACGGACATGGCGCGTGCGCGCGTCTATACCCGTAGCGGCAACCAGATTGCGGATCGGGACGTTTTCGATGCAAGCATACCGGCATTGGCGGAGTTTGACCGTCCACAGCAGGGCTTCACATTCTGATTCCCGGTCTTGCAATCGCTACTACTGGTGTGGCGCGGTAGCAGACTGGCAACCATATGGGGGTTTTCCCCCGCTAGTTGCGGCAGAATGACGTGACTCGCGCGTTGTTGCTTGATTTGGCACTGCCGGTTAGGGCTTCATTAACCATGCTGGGCCCAAAACAATTGGGTCATCACTGACAGGGGATTCCAGTGCGGCAGCAAAAATCATCGGCGTTCACCAGGTCTGTCCGGCAGGCAGCCGCCGCACTCGCGGTTGTCGCTGCGCTCGGCATCGCGCCGGTAGCAGCCCACGCCGAGACCATCGCTGGCGCCCTTGCCAAGGCTTATTCCACCAACCCTCAGTTGAAAGCCGATCAGGCGCGCCAGCGCGCGACTGATGAGAGGGTGCCGCTGGCCAAGTCGGGCTGGCGACCCCGGGTTGATGCTCAGGCCGGTGTGACTCGCAACTGGCAGGGGTCCACTGCGGGCGGCGTCACAAACAACTCCGATTTCACCAACCGCAATTTCACCATCAC
>CAZYKZ010000166.1:0-5605 GCA_964648175.1 uncultured Anderseniella sp. | reverse complement strand
TTGCTCGACACAACACCATACTGGTGTGTATGCTGCATTGCATGATTGTCTCGCAACTGCGGCAAGGATAAGCAAACGTGACCAAAGAGCCCGCCAGCAGCGACGACGTGGTCGTCATCAAGAAGTACGCCAACCGCCGGCTCTACAATACCGCAAGCTCGTCGTATGTGACGCTGGATGACCTGTCGCTGATGGTCAAGGACGGGGTCGATTTCGTCGTCCAGGACGCCAAGACCGGCGAAAACATTACCCGCCAGGTGCTGACCCAGATCATCTTCGAGGAAGAGGCCAAGGGCCAGAACCTGTTGCCCGTCGACTTCCTTCGCCAGCTCATCCGTTTCTACGGCGACAGCATGCAGGCATTCGTGCCGAGCTACCTGCAGTTCTCGATGGAAAACCTCACCCGCGAGCATGAACGTCTGCGTGAGCAGATGATGGGTCCTGCCGGCTCCGAGATGCTCAGAACCATGGAAGACCAGGCGCGCAAGAACATGGTGATGTTCCAGGACGCCATGCGGATGTTCAATCCCTTCCTCGCCGGCCAGACGCCCCAGCCGTCTGCTCACAAGTCCGAACCGGCGGAAGCCGGAACCAGGCCGGAAACTGATTCATCCGCGGGTGGCAATGGCGACGCTGACCTTGATGACCTGCGCGCCCAGATCCGGTCGATGCAGTCACAGATCGAGAAGCTAGCCGGCAAGAGCTGATTGCCCCGCCGCCGTCGCAGGTCCCGTCACAACGACTGGATTGTGTCCAGCTTGCCAAGCGCCGCCTTCAGCAGATCCATTTCAGGACTGTCGAGCAGTGCGGCGGGAACCAGGCCGGCCCTGTCCTGTCCGGTCGCAGACGGCTCGGCCTCGCCAGCGCAGGCAGTCGCAGCCGATGCGCACTCCATGCTCCCGGGCTGAACGCAGGAGTTCTCAACAGCAGGGGTCACAGGCGCATCAGCCCGCTCTGGCCGCGCCTCACCATGGTTGACCCGGTCGGCATCAATCGGGGAGAGCGTCAGGTTGAAGTGCTCCGGAGCCGCCTGTCCGTACAGGTAGCCCTGCAGATAATCGACGCCGGCTTCCGCAAGCACTGCAGCATCGCGCTCGTTCTCGACGCATTCGGCAACCACCTTTACCCCGGCGCGATGGGCAAACTCGATGGCTGCCTTCAGCAGGCCGACGTCGCTCGAGCGATCCGCAATGCCGGAGCAAACCTCGGCTCCCAGCTTGACGATGTCTACTGCATTCAGCAGCGAGATCGACATGCCTTCGGTCAGATAGCCGTTCATCGCGATGCGGCAGCCCAGTTCGCGCAGGCGCGCCACCGCGTTCAGCCCGCCGCTGCCCGCAACCTGACGATGCAGGGCGGCGTGGGTAACCTCGATGCAGACCTGACGGGCCACATTGCCGGACTCGGCAACGATGCTGAGCAACCGCTCGATGGCGTAATGGTTGCGCAGCGTGGCGTCGGACATGTTGAAACTGACTATCGCGTCGGGATGGCTTGCAACGAGGTCGAGGCTCGTACGGCACACGATCGCGTCGATCATCTGCATGAAGCCAAGCTTCTCGGCAATCGGCACAAGGTGCCCCGCCGATATGATCTCTCCCTCGGCCGACTGCATCCGCAGCAGGCTTTCGTACATCACCGGCTTCTGGTCAGCCGCACTGACGATCGGCTGGTGCCACAAGGTGAAACGCTCTTCGTTGAGCGCTGCGACGATGTCTCTGGCGCTCTGCCGGTTGCGCTCGTGCTGCAGTTCGTGATCAGGAGACGTCTTGTAGACCACGAAGGCCGGACCGATGCGTCCTGCCGCCTGGTCGAGTGACTGTTCCGCCATGCCGAAGGCCTCGCCCGCATCAACCCTGTGGTTGTGCAGGCTGATGGCGCCGGCGACGAGCTCCACCCAGACAGGACCTGCCGGCGTTTCGATCAGCTCGTTGCGGATTGCTGCAACGAACCGCTCGCCGGCCGTCATGATCTGTTCACTGGTGCACTCGCGCAGCACCACCGCGAACTGCGCCGTACCCGTGCGGCCGAGAAGGTCGGCGCCGCGCATCACCGAGCGCAGACGTGCGCCGGTTGCCCGGATGACGTCGGGCACGATGCCCGGACCGTAGGTGTCAATGATGTCGCGCAGGTTCGAGATCGATGCCAGGACCAGCCCGCAGCACGCGTCTTCCATGTTTCTGGCCGCCTCGTTCAGGGCGTGCAGAACCATTTTCTTGGAGGCGAGTGCCGTTTCAGGATCCTTCATCTGGTCGCCGGCCTGGTCCGCAGCCGGCGCAACCGCCCGGCGGATCACGGCGATCACGTCACGAACCTCACCGGCGTCATCGCAGATCAGCCGGCCCCGCTCTTCCAGTACGACCGCTTGCTGCCCGTCGTGCGCCTCCAGGCAGTAGCTCAGGTCATATTCAATGCCGTCGCCGTCATCGACCTGCGTCGTATCGAGCAGCATCGCATCGCGGCGCTCACGATCTTCTTCCGTGATCATCGCGCTGAAGTCGCTGCCGCGCACCGGCAAGGCCGCCGGATCCACGCCAAGAACCGCCGCTGCGGCGTCACTCCATGAAATCAGGTCGCTGGACCGGTTCCATTGGTAGGCAACATGGCCTGTGTGCAGGGCTGCAATGCGCAGGCGCTCCGCCTGCGAGGCGTCCCTTGCACGCGATAATCCATCCAGAATGCTGGTGGCATCCGGCGAGAATCCGGACTCGTTTTGGGGGAAAATGTGCTCGTTTCCGCTCAATGCCGTCATTGGAAACGGAACTCCATGGTTACGCTGGGAACTCACTAGACTCCAGCGCAACCATAGAGGGGATTGTTTAATGAAAGCCGAACTGCTGGTTGATGGAATGCCAGGGTCTAATAGCCCAGCGCCAGACCATCCTTGCGCGGTTCGGAGCCGCCGCACAGCACCCCGGATTCCGGGTCGATGGCGATGATCTGCCCGCCGCCATAAGGGTCCTCCTTGCGCTCGACATTATGTCCAAGCTTGCGCAGACCCTCGACCACGGCGTCCGGCACACCCTGCTCCACGCCCAGCACGCCATCCTCGTGGAACGAGCGGGCAAAATCGAGCGCTTCCTGCGGATCCATGCCGTAGACGAACCGGTTCACCATCACCGCAACGTGGCCCATCGGCTGATAGGCACCGCCCATCACGCCGAACGACTGGATCACCTTGCCGTTCTGGCGCACCATCGCCGGAATGATGGTGTGCAGCGGCCGCTTGGACGGGCCGATGCAGTTCGGGTGACCAGGCTTTGCAACGAACCCGGCGCCGCGGTTCTGGAAGATGATGCCGGTTTCCGGCGTCACCACGCCCGAGCCGAAGCCGTGATAGATCGAGTTGATGAACGACACCGCCATCCGGTTCTCGTCCACCACCGTCAGATAGACCGTGTCCGAACCCGGCAACGGCACCACCTGTTCCGGTTCGGGGATGGCCTTGTCCATCGACACCTGCGCGGCCAGCTTGTCGGCCATGGCGTCGCTCAGCAATTCCTCCACCGGCACCGGTACGGCATCCTGGTCGGCGATGTGGCGGTTGCGGATCACCCAGGCCAGCCGGATGGCTTCGATTTCCAGGTGGCGGCGTTCCACGCTTTCGGGCGCATACTTCTCGAGTTCGAACCGCTCGAGAATATTGAGTGCCACAAGCGCGGTGAGGCCGGAGCCATTCGGCGGAATTTCGAGAATTTCACGGCCACGGAACACGGTCGAAATCGGCGTCACCCAGCTCGACTTCGTGGCCGCCAGGTCTTCCATGTCGATCAGGCTGCCCTTGGCCTTGAGCGTCTTGACGATGTCTTCGGCCACGTCGCCGGTGTAGAAGCCATCGCGGCCCTTCTCCGCGATGATCTCAAGCGTGCGGGCCAGTGCGGGATACTTCATCACCTGGCCCGGCACCGGCGCCTTGCCGCCCGGCAGGTAGTGCATGCGCCCGCCTTCGTCCTGGGCGATGAAATCGGCAAGGCCAGCCCAGTCGCGCGCCGTGCGCGGACCGGTCGGACAACCCTCGCGCGCCAGCTTGATGGCCGGCTGCAGAACCTCGCCCAGCGAGAGCTTGCCATGCCTGGCGAGCAGTGCCGCCCAGCCGTCCACGGCGCCGGGTACAGTCACCGCATGGATGCTGTCCGTGGCGATCTCCGTGAGGCCCGAAGCCTTCAGCCATTCTGCGGTCGCATGGCGGCTGGCGCGCCCGGACGCGTTCAGGCCAGTGACCGTACCGTCAGCCTGGCCGATCAGCGCAAAGCAGTCCCCACCGATGCCGGTCATCGGCGGTTCGGTGATGCACAGCACCGCAGAAGCCGCTACGGCCGCATCAGCCGCGTTGCCGCCAGCACGCAGGATATCAAGCGCCGCCATCGTGGCAGCCGGTGACGAGGTGGCGGCGCAAGCGCTGCCTGCATATACGGCGGAACGGCCGGGTAAATGAAAATTTCTCATGGCTGCTGTCTTTTCTTCATCTATTGGCAAGTGGGTGCGTTTAGGCGTATCAGGAGAACTCCAAGCTATGCGTATCCCTGACAAGGTCAAGGCCAATCAGCAGGGTTTCACGCTTCGGAAAAGGACGGAAACCGTCGCAAACGTTACAAATATCGCGCAAAATCCGCGGTATGGATGACAAATCAGAGCAAACTCGCCCGAGTCCTGGAGGAGCCCAACATGACCAAAGTGAAATCAGACATCGAAATCGCCCGCGAAGCGGACATGAAGCCGATCAAGGAGATCGCCGCCAAGATTGGCATCAAGGAAGCTGACCTCATTCCTTATGGTCATACCAAGGCAAAGGTGTCGGCTGATTTCATCAAGTCGGTCCAGTCCAACAAGGACGGCAACCTGATTCTGGTGACTGCCATCAACCCGACGCCCGCAGGCGAAGGCAAGACCACGACCACCGTGGGTCTCGGAGACGGCCTCAACGCCATCGGCAAGAAGGCCATCATCTGCATCCGCGAAGCATCCCTCGGGCCGAACTTCGGCATGAAGGGCGGCGCTGCCGGCGGCGGCATGGCCCAGATCGTGCCGATGGAGGACATGAACCTCCACTTCACCGGCGACTTCCACGCCATCACCTCTGCCCACAACCTGCTGTCGGCGATGATCGACAACCACATCTACTGGGGCAACGAGCTCGACATCGACGTGCGCCGCGTTGCCTGGCGCCGCGTGCTCGACATGAACGACCGTGCGCTCCGCCAGATCACCTGTTCGCTGGGCGGCGTCGCCAACGGCTTCCCGCGTGAAGCCGGCTTCGACATCACCGTGGCCTCGGAAGTGATGGCCATCCTGTGCCTGGCCAAGGACCTGGCCGACCTGGAAGAGCGTCTCGGCAAGATGATCGTGGCGTACCGCCGCGACCGCACCCCGGTTTACTGCTCCGACATCAAGGCCGCCGGCGCCATGGCCGTGCTGCTGAAGGACGCCATCCAGCCAAACCTGGTGCAGACGCTCGAGAACAACCCGGCCTTCGTGCATGGCGGCCCGTTCGCCAACATCGCCCACGGCTGCAACTCGGTCGTTGCCACCACCACCGCGCTGAAGCTCGCAGACTACGTGGTGACGGAAGCAGGCTTCGGGGCTGACCTCGGCGCCGAGAAGTTCA
>CAZYKZ010000165.1:0-5631 GCA_964648175.1 uncultured Anderseniella sp. | reverse complement strand
GCGCACCATCGGCGACAGCGTTGCCGGCAACATCCGCTCTGCATCCGGCGATGTCCTGCAGACTGTTGAGGCCTCCTCGGCAAGCGTGGCCGAACAGCTTCGTGCAATGGCCGATGAAAACGCGGGCCTCATCACCAGCGCTGGTCAGCTGGTTACAGACACCGTGCGCTCGTCGAGTGCGGAAATCGTCAAGTCGGTCGAAACCTCGGCCTCCAGCGTGGCAAGCCAGCTCAAGTCTGTCGCAGACGAGAACGCCAGCCGCATCACGGCTGCCGGCGAAAGCGTGACCGAGGCCGTACGCTCGACCTCCGGCAACGTCGTCACCACCATGCAGTCTACCTCCGACGCCATCGTCGGCCAGCTGCGCACCGTGGGCGAAGACGTGGCACAGTCGGTGCAGGTCACCTCCGAGGTTGTGCTGCGCAATCTCAACGAGGTCGGCACCGAAGTCACCGACCGCGTGGAAGCCGCCGGCAACTCCGTCGTCGAAAACCTGCAGTCCACCGGTTCGACCGTGGCATCCAGCCTCGAGACGACCAGCACCAAGGTGGTGGAGCGGCTGCGCGCCTCCGGCGAGGAGATCGCCCGCAATACCGAGATTTCGTCCGAAGCCCTGCTCGACTACATCAACGAGAGCGGCCAGAAAGTTTCGAAGGCGATCGAGGAAGCCGGCACCGGTGTTGCCAACCGGCTGGAAGGCTCCACCGGCGAGATGGCCAAACTGCTCAACAACTCGGTCGAGAAGGTCACCGACCGCCTCAGCGCGGCGTCCGCCGCCGTTGGCGAACAGCTGGACCTGTCGGGCAACTCGCTGACCGAGAAGCTCCTGTCGATCTCGGGCGAGTTCGTGCAGAACGTCGCGACCGCCCGCGACGAGGTCTACGCCTACATGGAAGACGTGTCCGGCAAGATGACCGGCACCCTGGAAAAGGCCTCGGACGACCTGTTCAAGCGCTTCGAGGGCATTACCGACGAGATCACCGGCAAGCTGGAAACCTCGGCAGGCACCCTGTTCAACCGCGTCGAGACCGCCACTTCGCTGATGTCCGGCCACCTGGACGAGTCCACCGCGCGGCTGTCCGGCCAGATCGAGCAGACCTCCGACGCCATGGTGGTCCGCCTCGAGGGCGCCACTTCGCGTATGGCCGAACTGCTGGACAAGGCATCCGTCGGCATGACGGGCAAGCTGGATACCGCCGCCTCCGATCTGGCCGAACGGCTCGACACCTCGTCGGCCGAGTTCACCAGCAGGCTGGAATCGACGGGCAACTCGCTGGCCGGCCTGCTCGACAGCTCGTCGGCCAGGCTCGCCGGCAAGCTTGAGACCACCACCCGCGCCGTCACCGAACAGCTCAATACCAATGCTACCGAACTGACCGGACGGCTGGAGGATGCCACCATGCGCATCGCCACCGTGCTGGACGAGGCCTCGGCGGAGATGAGCGGCAAGCTGGATTCCACCGCCAACACCCTGGCCGACCGCCTTGACTCTACGTCCGGCGCGATGACGAGCCGTCTCGACGAAGTTTCGCTGCTGCTCACCGACCGCCTCGATACGACCTCGTCGAGCCTCACCACCCGGCTGGACAGCGTTGCCGACACCATGACCACGCTGATGAACCAGCTGGAGGATCGCTCCGGCACCGTGCTCAGCCAGATCGAGGGCATGTCCGGCCAGCTCGATTCGACCACGGCCCAGTGGTACGCCCACGTCGAGAAGGCCAACTCGGAAATGGCCTCGCGCTTCGAGAAGACCACGCAGGACGTTGCCGAAACCATGGAGAAGTCCGGCGAGGCCATGTTCATGCGCCTCGAGGCCAACTCCCGCGACATGGGCAAGCGTTTCGACCTCGCCAACAGCCTTCTGGAAGAGATGACCTCGGACGTCATCAACCGCATGGACAACGCCGGCGAAGCCTTCTCCAAGATGCTCGACGAACGCGCCGAACGCGTCTTCAACGAGCTTGGCACCGCCCGCACCGCCTTTGCCGAGGGGCTTGACGGCGCCTCGCGCGAACTGATCGGCGAACTGGGCCGCGCGTCCACCTCGTTCGCCGACAGTCTCGAGGAAAGCACCCAGGCCATCTCAGGCCGCTTTGAGGGCCATGCCTCCGACATCATCGGCCGGCTCACCGCCTCTGCCGGCGAGCTGGAGACCCGTGCCGGCGAAGCATCCCGCCGCCTGGAGGAAACGGGAGCGAAGTTCTCGACCCACCTCGACCAGGCCTACTCGCTGCTCACCGACGCGCTCAAGGAAACTGCCGGCGAGCTCGACCAGCGCATCGACACCGTGTCCACCTCGCTGGTGGGCCGTCTCGACGCCACCTCGGGCAAGATCAGCGAACGCCTCGACGGCACTGCCGCCAAGGTGGAGCGCGCCGTCCAGGTGTTCAACGAGCGCATCGACCGCCTGATGGATACCCGCGACACCCAGATGGCGGACCTGCTCACCAAGCTTGGAAAGAAGTCCGAGGAAGTCGACGGCATCATGGCCCGCTATCTCGAGCGCGTGGAGCACTCGCTGTCCGACGCCAACAGCCGCACCGACGAGCTGGGCCGTCTGATGGCGTCGCAGTTCTCCGCTGCCTCCGACCAGCTGCAGGAAGAGATCAAGAAGATCGAGGCGATCTCCGACGAGCAGGTCAGCCGTGCTGCGCGCAACATCATGGCCCAGCACGAGGAAGTGGTGCGCCAGCTCAACGCCACCATGTCCGGCTCGACGGAGGAGTTCTCCTCCACTGCCGACGAGATGCGCGAAGCAGCCGCCAACGTGGTCCGCGAGATCGAGTTCGCCCGCACCGAGCTGCGCCGCGCCGTGCTCGAACTGCCGGCCGAAACCCGCAGTTCGGCAGACGCCATGCGCAAGGTGGTGTCCGACCAGATCACCGCGCTCAACGCGCTGGCTGACGTGGTCAAGCGCCAGTCCACTGCCCTGTCGATGTCGGGTCCCGGCATCTACATACCGCCGGAGGGCCGGGGGCGTTCGCCGGGAAAAACTGAGGCACCTGCGTCCATCGCTGCATCGCGGACGTCAGGTGCCCGGAAAGAAGAGCGCAGCGAACCCGCTGAAGACGAAACCCGCTCTGCCCGTTCCGGCAGCCCGGCCAGGACGATGAGCCGCTTCCTTGGTAGCCTGTTGTCCGGTGACGACGAAGCCGAGATCGCAGCCAGCCGTGCCACGACCGTGCGCAAGTCGGCCAGCCGCGAAACCGAGGCCCTCGTCGCCAAGCTGAACGCGGCCTCGCGCGACGTGTACGAGGCGCTGCAGGGCGGCCTGCCAAAGGAACTTGAGAAGGCCTACCGCGAGGGCCAGGCGCAGGTCTACACCCACCGCCTGTTCCAGGGCCGTGGTCGCAAGCTGATGGACCAGGTGCGCACGTCCTACCGGGACGAGAAGCTGGTGCGCCAGCGCGTCGACGGCTTCATCCGCCTGTTCGAGCGCCTGCTCGACACGGTCGCGGGCAGCGAGGCCGGCGAGGAACTGGTCGACCAGTGTCTGGCCTCGGAAACCGGCAAGGTTTATCTGATGCTCGCCGAAGCCGCAGGCCGTGTGAAGCACTAGGCCGGGCAACGCAACACCGACGCCCCGGACACGGTTCCGGGCTCTGGTCGCCCCCGAAGTTTGCCATGTCATCCCCGGCCTTGTGCCGGGGATAAATTTTCTAGCAGCAATGCCGAGCCGCACCGACCCCGGGACGGCTGCTTCAATGTCTGAAGCCATCAAGCGCACAGAGCAATTTTGCACATTCCACGGCCCTCGGAGTCTCCAGTATGCTGAGAAAGCTGGAGCGTTCCAGATCGAGGGCGACGTTCATGAATTGGCTGATTACGATCATTGCAGGAATTGCAGGTGCCGCTCTCGGGTGGGCTGTGGCATTCGGCTTGACCTTGGCAATCGGAAGCCTGGCGGGCGGGTCAGACTTCGAGATGGCAATGCTGGCCATGTGGGGCGTTGGTCCCGTCGGTGGCCTGGCAGGATTGATCGCCGGAGTGTTCGTTGCGCTGCGCAGGCAGGGACCCGTACGTTTCTCTGCTGTTGCCCTCAAGGTTCCAGTTGTCATCCTGACAATCGGCGGTCTTGGATTGGCGGCCGGTTGGGTGCTTTACGAGATGCGCCCGACGCTCGGCACGTCTTCCGGCGGGGCGCCGAGGCTGGACTTCGAGATCAGGATGCCGCCCGGCGCCGAACCACCCGGTCAGCCAGGCCGGATCGGCATCCAGCTGAACACCGAGCGCAACCGGATGCCGGGCGAGATCGTGCCGGCACGGACCCGGCAGGAAGACGGCCGGACGGTCCTTGCGGGCTCGGTCGAACTCTATTTCCGCTCAAGCTGGCGGCTGCTTGAGGTAGCAATGTCGCCGCGTGAACCAACACTCATCTTTAACCTGAAGCTCTCGGCGCGTCCGCGCCACATGTCCGAATTTGGCCCGTGGCAGCGTGTCGACTTTACAGCTGAAGGCACAGGACAACCCAGTCCGGCGCCCTCGACTGGCGAGGCTTACGAGCTTCGCTACCGTGTCGTCTATCGTGAAGAGGAGCTCGACGAACTGGCCAGAACCGGCAACCGCAAATAATCCTGTGGGCGAACTCTCAGCCAGCTTGAAGCGGCAAAAGCTCCGATCAAGGATCGCCGTGGTTGAAGCGAACCATTTTGGAGCAACGCATCCACATGAAACCGGCAAAACTGAAGCTTGCCCGCGCAGGCTACTTTCTCATCGCCGTTGCAGTGATTTTCTTTGGTTCCATGATGTTTCTTGCGCCCAAGTCCACCGATCCGGTGGAGCTGATGCGGATTGCAGGTCAGGCCTCGGGCGCCGTTGGCGGGGTTGGCATCGCTCTCGTCATCACCGGCATTCTGCGCCGCCGCAAGTCCTGAGACAGCAGAGTCAACCGCCCCTGCCCTTTGCTCTTGGGATGCCTGGCAGAATGACCAGCATCACCAGAACGGTGGCCAACCCTGCTCCAGCCAACGGCGGCGCAACTGGAAGCCAGGCTGGCGCAGAACCGGGATCGGACCAGCGGTCGGTGTAGACCAGGTCGATGGCAGCCTTGCACGCTCCATAGCCTGCAAATCCGCCAACAAGTGCGGCGAGGCCTGCAAGCAGCCACCGCCCGGCGTGGTCACCATGATCAGAACCGGGAAACCGGCCGCCGGGCTTCTGCTGGCCCGCCTTGATGGCCATCCATATGCCAGCCGCGATGCCAATGCCCGGCGCGACCAGGAACAGCGTAACCAGTGCCGTCACCGTGCCTGGCTGGACAGGAAGAAAGCTCCAGAAGACAAAGCTGGCAGTGATGGCCGCCACGGTCACGACGACGGATACCGTCAGGAACACGGCGAGGAACCGCAGAACCTTCAATTGCAGGCCACCTCCAGATAATGCGGCTGACCCGGTCAGCCAGCTCAAGCTAGCAGACAATTCCGCTAGGCCGGAAGCGGGATTTCAGGCGAACGTCATGCCGAATTCGCCGTGCCGGGCGATGTGCCGGAAGGACCGGCGACAGGAAGAATCCCAGCCATGCAATCTGGCACCAGTGTCCATGCCGCTCTGCCCTCTTGCGCAGTGCAGCATTGACCATGCTAAATGCCGCCTTCTCCACACAGACTGCATGAGTTGAAAGATGGAAAT
>CAZYKZ010000164.1:2062-5756 GCA_964648175.1 uncultured Anderseniella sp. | reverse complement strand
GACAAGGAGATCGACCCGGCAGAGGTGCGCCGGATCATGGCCGCAGAGATCGAGAAGGTGCTGAAACCTGTCGAGATTCCGTTCACCTTCGATGCACAGACCAAGCCGTTCGTGATCCTGGTGGTGGGCGTCAACGGCGCGGGCAAGACCACCACAATCGGCAAGCTGGGCGCGATTGCCAGGGCGGAAGGCTTCAAGGTAATGATCGCGGCGTGCGACACGTTCCGTGCGGCAGCCATCGAGCAGCTTTCGGTGTGGGGCGAACGGGTTGGCGCCACCGTGCTGTCGCGGCCCACCGGCGCCGATGCGGCGGGGCTGGCCTATGATGCGCTGGAGCAGGCGCAGGCCGACGGCAGCGACATCCTGATGATCGACACGGCAGGGCGGCTACAGAACAAGGCCGACCTGATGGCAGAACTTGAGAAGATCGTGCGCGTCATCAAGAAGAAGGACGCAACGGCGCCGCATGCGGTGCTGCTGGTGCTGGATGCCACCACGGGTCAGAACGCGGTTGCCCAGGCCGACGTGTTCACCAAGATTGCGGGCGTCACCGGCATCATCATGACCAAGCTGGACGGTACCGCGCGCGGCGGCATCCTTGTGGCGATCGCAGAGAAGTTCAAGCTGCCGGTACACGCCATCGGCGTAGGCGAGAAGATCGAAGACCTGCAGCCGTTCGACGCCGAAGCGTTTGCCCGCGCCATTGCCGGAGTCGAGGAGGGCCAGAACAGATGAGTGCGGCAGATACCAAGCCGAAGGTCAATCCGGTGCTGAAGCTGGCGCTGGAACTGGGGCCACTGGTGCTGTTCTTCTTCGTGAATGCCCGGGGCAAGTCGATCATCGAAAGCTATGGTCTCGAGACCTGGTTTCCACAGCCGATCTTTCTGGCCACGGGCGTGTTCATGGTGGCGATGCTCATTTCGCTCGCCGTGAGCTGGGTAATGACCCGCCACCTTGCCATCATGCCACTGATCACGGGCATCGTGGTTCTCGTGATGGGCGGGTTGACGCTGTGGCTTCAGGACGACACCTTCATCAAGGTTAAGCCGACGATCGTGAACACGTTCTTTGGCGCGGTGCTGCTGATCGGCCTCGCGTTCGGGCGGTCATTGCTGGCCTATGTGTTCGATGCTGCGTTCGCGCTGGATGCGGAGGGTTGGCGAAAACTGACCTTGCGCTGGGGTCTGTTCTTCTTCGTGCTGGCGGCGCTCAACGAAATCGTCTGGCGCACGCAGAGCACGGATTTCTGGGTGGCGTTCAAGGTCTGGGGCATCATGCCGATCACCATGATCTTTGCGATGGCCCAGTTGCCGCTGATGCAACGGCACATGATCGAGCCCGATGGAAATGATCGCTGACCGGCAGGCGGTGATCACGGCGAACGGGTGTCCGGAATGGCTGAATATCTCTTTAGTTGATTTTCGCGGCGTTAGCGTTTAGAGAAACTAGTGTTAAATGTGTTTAGTGCAACCGGGGGATGTGATGCACGCCGCACTGAAGCTGATTGTTACCCCTATAAGGGGTTCGGTTTATTCAACACTGTCTAATACGCCGGAAGGAGTCCATCATGGATGATCGTCCGGCCTCCCTAGACTCAACCTCTCCAGACGCCATTGCGCCGGTAAGCTTCATGCTGAAGCGAGCGGCACAGCTGTCTGCCGACCTGTTTGCCGATCAACTCGGCAAGACCGGTCTGACACAGCGGCAATACACGGTTCTGGAAACGGTCCTTGCGAACGAAGGTGCGAGCCAGACCGATCTGGTGCGGACGACCGGCATCGACCGGTCCACGCTGGCGGATCTGGTGAACCGTCTCGAGACGCAAGGCTACGTCCGGCGTGAACGCAGCCCGACCGATGCGCGTGTGAACTTCGTGTTCCTCACATCGCTGGGCCGCGAAACGGTGATCAAGGCAAAGCCGGTTGCGGCAGTCGTGGACATTACGCTGCTCAACCTGGTGTCGCCGAAGCTGCGCAAGAGCTTCGTTGCCTCGCTTGAAGAACTGTCAAGCAAACTGGACGAGAACAACGGCTGATGAGCCTGCGGGGGGCGGCTGTTATCAGCCGCCTTGCGCCCTGGCAATGGCCGGCAGCAATTCTTCCTGCAGTGACTTTGGCGTCAGCGGGCCGGTGAACTTGTACGTGATCGTGCCTGATGCATCGATCACGTAGGTTTCCGGCACGCCATACACGCCCCAGTCCACGGCGGTACGGCCAGTGCTGTCAGCACCCACGCGGGAAAACGGGTTGCCCAGCGACGTCAGGAAGCGGACGGCGTTCTCCCGCTGGTCCTTGTAGTTCAGGCCAACGAGGTTGATGTCACTGCGGCCCGACAGCTCGATGAGCTGCGGGTGTTCGTCGCGGCACGGCCCGCACCAGGATGCCCAGACGTTCAGGACCGTCACCTTGCCATTGCTGATATCAGCCGATGCGAGGCCGGGCACCTGTGTGCCGCCGCTCAACAGGCCCTCTACCGGCGGCAGGGCAAGGGCAGGCGCCGGCTTGCCGACGAGTGCGGACGGCAGCTTTGACGGATCACCACCTTGCAGGCCTACCATGAACAGTGCGGCAAGCCCTGCGAATACCAGCACGGGCGCCAGCATCCACAGGCGCCTGCGTGACGCGGGCTGCTGTTGCTCGCCGGTGCTGGTCATGACGCCTCCCGTACGCCTGTGACGGCAGGCTCTCCGGGCTTGCGCCGCACGAGGCCATCGCGCTCGAGCGCATCAAGCCGGCGGGCGACGGCGCGGGCGCGCATGAACGCCCAGGCCAGCAGCCCGCCAAGTACGGCAAAGGTGATTGCATAGGAGGCCACGACGAAGCCGATGTGATCTGCGCTGAAATCGATCATGGGTTGGTCAACCTCAACGGATGGCGCCGGTCTGGGCCAGTTCGGCCTGGCGGATGCGGCGGGCGCCGATCTCGGTGCGCATGGACTTGAGATGCAAGGCGAGGAAAAGGAACGTGTAGGCCAGCCCCATGACCAGCAGCGGGATCAGCAGGTCCTTGTGAATGGTCGGCCCGTCCATGCGGAACACGCTGGCCGGCTGATGCAGCGAATACCACCAGTCGACGGAGAACTTGACGATGGGCACGTTGATGAAACCGACGATGGCCACGATGGCCGCCACGCGGGCGGCGCGGCGCGGGTCGTCGATGGCCTGCCAGACGGCCATGTAGCCCAGATAGAGCAGGAACAGCACGAACATGGACGTCAGCCGGGCATCCCATACCCACCAGGTGCCCCACATGGGCTTGCCCCACAGCGAGCCGGTGGCCAGCGACAGGAAGCAGAAGCAGGCGCCGATGGGAGCGGCGGCCCTGGCGGCGACGTCGGCGAGCGGGTGGCGGAACACGATGGCCACGATGCTGGCCAACGCCATGACCGTGTAGACCATCAGCGCCGACCATGCGGCCGGCACGTGCACGTACATGATGCGTACGGTCTCGCCCTGCTGGTAGTCGGTGGGCGAAGCTGCCAGGCCGAGGTAAAGTCCGGCGGCGAACAGCGCAATGGTGATGCCCCACACCCATGGCTGAACCGCAGCCTGCAGGCGCAGGAAGCGGGTCGGGTTGGCAAATCTCTCGATCGAACTCATGACGAGACCTTCTAGCCGCGGCGCTCGCGGCTGGCAATGCGCCAATCGGTTACAGATTGGTTATCTCAAGTAGCTGCGCAATGCGGCATCATCTCA
>CAZYKZ010000164.1:0-1962 GCA_964648175.1 uncultured Anderseniella sp. | reverse complement strand
GTAGCTGCGCAATGCGGCAGCGGAGGCAAATGGCGACACCACCAGCGCCACCAGCACGATTGCCGCGAGAATGAGCAAGGATGTGCCGGAATTGTCGATCCCGGTCTGGAAGCCCGAGGTGGACAGCACGCCGAAGATCATCACCGGCACGTAGAGCGGCAGGATCAGCAGCGACACCAGCAGTCCGCCCTGGCGCAGGCCGACGGTGATCGCGGCGCCGAGGCTCGCCAACAGCGACAGCGCCAGCGAACCTGTGACCATGGCCGTCATCAGGGGCCATACCAGCGCGGTGTCCAGGTTGAGCAGGAAACCGAGCAGCGGTGCGGCGATGGCCAGCGGCAGGCCGGAGGTGAGCCAGTGAACGGTAGCCTTGGCCATCGCGGTGACTTCCAGCGGGGTGTCGGACAGGGCCATCACCTCAAGCGAGCCGTCGTCATAATCGGCCTGCCACAGCTTGTCCGCGGACAGCAGCACCGAAAGCAGCAGGGCAATCCACAGTGCACCTGGCGCGATGCGCGACAGCAGGTTCTGGTCAGGGCCGAGGCCAAGTGGCAGCAGCACCACAACGGTGAGGAAGAAACCGATGGCCGTGCCGATGCCGCCGCCCTGGCGAATTGCGAGCGTCAGGTCCCGCTTGAGGATGGCGAGAAACGCAGTCGTCATGTGCCGATACCTGCAAAGTCGAGCACGTCGGTGGAGGGCACCGGCAGGTCGATGTGGGTCGAGGCGATGATGATGTTGCCTGCCTCGAGGTGGGTCGTCATCAGTTTGGCGAGCAGGCCTTGCGAGTGGGTGTCGAGGCCGACCGTGGGTTCATCGAGCAGCCACACGGGCCGTGGGGCCAGCGCCAACCGGGCAAGGCCTAGCCGGCGTTTCTGGCCGGCAGACAGGCGCTGGGCGTGGAAGGCTCGAAGGGCGCGCAGGTTAAGCGCGTCCAGAGCCGTTTCGATGTTACCGCCGCCGAGGAAGCCGGCCCAGAAGACGAGGTTTTCCTCCACCGTCAGATGCAGCTTGATGGCGTCCTGGTGGGCGACGAAATGGACATGCGGCGCAATCTCTCCATCTTCGCCTGCGCCCGTAAATGACAGCCCGCCCGCGGCCGGTTCGGCCAGCCCGGCGATGAGACGCAGCAGCGAGGTCTTGCCGGCGCCGTTGGGCCCGCGCAAAACCAGCATGCGCCCGCCGGTGGCTGAAAAGTCCAGCCCGGTGAACACCAGCCGCCCGCCGCGCTCGCACGCCAGCCCTTTGCCCGAAATCTCCATGTGAAGGCGTTTAACGCAAGCGTGATCGCGATAAAAGCCACCTTCGACAAGAGACGTACTGGTGCTTGGGGAAAGTTTTGTCTAGAAGACGGCCATCCTCCACATCGAATGCGACGGAGCAAAAGCCCATGAGCGAGCAGTCTCTCGACAGTTTCAAGTGCCGCAAGACCCTCAAGGTCGGCAACAAGTCCTACGTCTACTACTCCCTGAAGGCGGCCGAGAAGAACGGTCTCAAGGGCGTTTCTTCGCTGCCGTACTCGCTGAAGGTCTTGCTGGAGAACCTGTTGCGCCATGAAGACGGGCGCACGGTGACCAAGGCCGACATCGAGGCCATGGCCAAGTGGGTGTCGTCGAAGGGAAAGTCGACGCGCGAGATCGCGTTCCGCCCGGCGCGCGTGCTGATGCAGGACTTCACCGGCGTGCCGGCTGTGGTCGACCTTGCCGCCATGCGCGACGCGATGGTGAACCTCGGCGGCAACCCGAAGAAGATCAACCCGCTGGCGCCGGTGGACCTCGTCATCGACCACTCGGTTATGGTCGACTTCTTCGGCACGGCGAAGTCGTTCAAGCAGAATGTGGACATGGAATATGGCCGCAATGGCGAGCGCTATACGTTTCTGAAGTGGGGCCAGGGCGCGTTCGACAATTTCCGCGTGGTGCCGCCGGGCACCGGCATCTGCCACCAGGTGAACCTGGAGTA
>CAZYKZ010000163.1:0-5758 GCA_964648175.1 uncultured Anderseniella sp. | reverse complement strand
GGCTGTCAGGCTTGCGCCACCTCTTGCAAGGAATGGAACACGCAAGGCTATTCCGCGCCGCTGACCGACATCGACCCCTACGGCCCTGATCCGGTGGGGGCGTGGCTCAACCGCATCCACGGCTACGAAACGGGCGAGGGTGAAAACCGCCGCGCGCTGCATTTCCCGCGCTCGTGCCTGCACTGCGAAACGCCGGCCTGCGTGACCGTGTGCCCGACCGGCGCATCGTACAAGCGCGAAGAAGACGGCATCGTGCTGGTCAACCCGGACACCTGCATCGGCTGCAAGCTGTGCTCGTGGGCGTGTCCCTATGGCGCGCGCGAGTACGACGCCGATGACGGCGTGATGAAGAAATGCACGCTGTGCGTCGACCGCATCTACAACGAGAACCTTGAGCCGGAAGATCGCAAGCCCGCATGCGTGCGCGCCTGTCCGACAGGCGCACGCCACTTCGGCGACCTGGGCGACCCCAACTCGGACGTCTCGCAACTGGTGGCTGAACGCGGCGGTTTCGATCTGCTGCCGCAGATGGATTACAAGCCCGTCAACAAGTACCTGCCGCCGCGCCCGCGCCGGTCGGACGCCAATCCGGTTCCCGCTGCCAAGCTTGAAACCGTGGGCAAGGCCGACGGCTCGGTCACCGAACGCTTCTTCTCCTGGCTCGACAAGGCGCTGTCCTGATGCATCCCGCTTATTCCGTCATTCTGTTCACCACCGCATCCGGTGCCGGTTACGGCTTGCTGGCGCTGCTGGGCCTGACCGGCGCCAGCCACGGGGCGGCTTCCAGCTTCGCCTTCGGCGCAACCTCGATGCTGCTGGCGCTGGGCCTCATTACGGCAGGCCTGCTGTCGTCGACCTTCCACCTGGGCCACCCCGAGCGCGCCTGGCGCGCATTCAGTCAGTGGCGCACCAGCTGGCTGTCGCGCGAGGGCGTGGCCGCTGTGCTGACCTACATCCCGGCCTGCATCTTTGGTCTGCTCTGGGTGTTCGGCGGCAGCGAGACGCTGATTGCCATAACCGGCTACCTGACGGCGCTGATGGCGATGGTCACCGTGTTCACCACGGCGATGATCTATGCCTCGCTGCCGACCATCCGCCAGTGGCGGCATTTCATGGTCGTGCCGGTCTACATCGTGTTCGCGCTGGCCACCGGCGCGGTCCTGTTGTTTGCGCTGGCTGCCGTGTTCGGCCGCTCCGGCATTCCCGCGCTTGGCGTCATCACCATCGTGGGCCTCGGTCTCGCCGGGCTTGCGAAAATCATTTACTGGGTTGGCATCGACCGCATGAAGCCGATGTACACCATGGGCGACGCCACCGGCCTTGGCGGCACGGTGCGTCAGTGGGAGGTTCCGCACACCTCGGAAAACTTCGTGCAGCGAGAGATGGGCTTCAAGGTTGCCCGCAAGCATGCCCGCAAGCTGCGCATGATTTGCCTTGCCCTGCTGGCGGCTTCATTGCTGGCAGTGTGGGCGGCATTCAGCTTTGGCGGGGCGCTCGCGCCGGTCCTCGCCGTTGCAGCGGCCGTACTTACGGCAGTGGCCGTTGTCACCGAACGCTGGCTGTTCTTCGCGCAGGCGAAGCACGTGGTCACGTTGTTCTACGGCGAGCAGGCGGTGTGAGGTGCCACCCCCGGGCAACAGCCGGGGGCAGCCTGATTCAAAAAGTTAGGGCCGGATGACTTCGCTGTAGGCGCCGCGCACGAACAGCGTGAAGGTCACATTCTGCTTGTCGCGGTTGCGCCAGAACCAGCCGTGCTTGCCGGTGAAACCGGCCTGCAGCACGCCTTCATCACCCTCAACGCCGCGGCCCTTCTTGTAGCTGGTCTCCTGGCCCGAGGCATCGCCATGCAGGTCGTAGTTAAGTTTGCCGCCATCGGCGACCCACTTGAACTCAACCTCGGCGCCTTCCTCCATCGCCAGCTTCACCTCGATGCCCTGGCCGGGCTCAAGCGTGTAGCTGATCTCGTCGGTCCAGGCAGCCGTTGATGACTGTGCCTGCGCCGTGCCGATGAACATGGCGAAAAGTCCATTGAACAGGCTGCCGGAAGTGTTGCCTGAAGGAGCCTTCTGCTCTTCCTGCTGGTGGTCCCTTTCGGCTTCCTCGGCAAGCTGCTGCTTGATTTCGCCCATCTCGGTGAGTTGCAGCATGCGACCCACCCCGGTCGGGTCGATGGCATATTCGGCCGGGAGCACGATTGTGATGAGGATTGCAATTGCCGTGATGATGGCAATAACGGTGGACTTCAGGAGTTGTGCGGAAGAGGGCAGGTCTGCCGCGGTCGGTTTTTCGGAATTGTACATGATGAGACCTCAATTGGTGGGGGTAACGAAATAGCCGGTCAGATGCATGCCGGTCAGCACGAAGCCGGCGGTCATCATCGCGACATTGGCGGTGTAGGCGTGGCGCCAGAAGCTCTCGGTCCTGCGCCAGTAGCTCATCGCGATCAGGATGCCGGCAAGGGCCAGAAGCTGGCCGATTTCGACACCGATGTTGAACGCGATCAGGTTGGTCAGGAGCCCGTCTTCGGCGATCTCGTATTCCTGCACCTTGGTGGCCAGGCCAAAGCCATGGAACAGGCCGAAGATGAAGGTCGCCGCCTTGGTGTTGGGCTGGAAGCCGAACCAGCGCTGGTAGGCTCCCATGTTGTCGAGCGCCTTGTAGACGACGGACAGGCCGATGATCGCATCGATCAGGAACGAACTGATCGCGATGTCGTAGTAGACGCCAATGATCATCGTCAGCGAGTGACCAATGGCGAACAGGGTCACGTAGATGCCGATGTGCTGCAGCTTGTAGAGGAAGAAGATCACGCCGGCCAGGAACAGCAGGTGATCGTACCCGGTGATCATGTGCTTCGCCCCGAGATACATGAACGGGATGAAGTGAACGCCATAGATTTCCTGGATGTAGCCCTTGTCGCCTTCGGCAACGGCATGGGACAGGGCGGGCTGCATCATGGCCAGCAGCGCCGCAAGGGTCAGTGTCATGCACAAGGCCAGGCGCTGCCACCAGTCAAGGTGCGTCGCGCCCAACCCGGCATAGGGTCGGTAAAGCATGGTAGTTTCCTGTAATTGGAATTGAACTGCGCCGCGCATGGGCGGCGGTTTCACGCAATTCAGGAAACGCGGGGCGGTCTCTTCAGCCGGAAGGCCGGATCGGGATTGAAGCTGCCGGGCGGGGCAGATTGCCAATCGCGCACGGCCGGCTGGCCGGGCATCCGGGCGTCGCTCAGCATGTTCGGCACATCATGCGAATGATCTGCCGCATCGTGGCCGTGATGATGGCCTGGATGCTGTTCTTCGTCGAAGCCGTCATCGTGACTGTGCCCGTGTTCGGCGATTTCCATCTGAAGCTGGGCGTGCCGGTCAAGTTCGGCTTCAGCGAGTTTGTTGGGCAGATGGGCCAACGCTGCATTCAGGTTCGCACACAGCATTGCCACCGTGAGGATCACGGCGAGCAAGCCACGGCGGGTCAGGCCTGGTTTCAGCAGCTGCACGGGGTGAAGGCTTTCCGAAAGATCATGAAAAAACGCAATAACGTCTGCATTGAACTCGCAATGCGGCAGAACGGTTGCCGGATAACACCAAAGATGGTGATTTGTGAAGCCGGACATCGGAGCACGCCCCAATGCGCAGAAGACTCTTGTTACTTTCTCTCTTGTTCACGCCGTTTATGCTGACAATCACGCCTGCGCACGCAGGCATGCAGCGCGTGGGCAGTTTCGAGATCGACCGCACAGAAGTCACGGTCGGCGAGTTCCGAAAGTTCGTCGAGGCGACCGGCACGGTAACGGCCGCAGAGAAGGCGGGCGGCGGGCAGGTCTACGGTGCTGGCTGGGAGCAGAAATCCGGCTGGACGTGGAAGACACCGTACGGCGAGCCAGCTGCCGACGACGAACCGGCAGCCTACGTAACCTACGATGAGGCGAAGGCCTATTGTGCGTGGGCCGGCAAGCGGCTGCCCACCGATGCCGAGTGGATGGACGCTGCTTACACCGAGCGCCGCACTGAGCCGCCTGCCGGTTTCGAGACCGGCAAGACCTACGACTATCCGACCGGCGAAACGCCTGAGGGCGCCAACTGTCTCGATGGCTGCGGTTCGACGCCTGAGGTGGACCGTTCCGCCGTGCTCGATCGAGGTCGCGGACATGCGGCGGTGGGCAAGACCAGGCCCGGCGTCAACGGTCTCTACGACATGGGCGCCAATCTGTGGGAGTGGGTCGACGGCATGACCTCTTCCGGCCAGGTGCTGACCCGTGGCGGCTCGTGGTGGTATGGTCCCGCCCAGATGCACCGCGATCACACCCAGTCGAAGCCGCCGGAGACGGCAGTCGTCTATATCGGCTTCCGGTGCGCCCGCGACGCCAACAGCTAGGACCTTCATGCGCGACAACATTGAACTTCCCGTCGAGACGATCCGGCTGGCCGATGGGCTGAGCTGGGCGGACGGCTGGTTCGCAACCGGACAGCTTGATGACGACACGCTGGCCATCGGCGAGCCCGCCTATCACCAGCGCAACTGGAGCTACCTGATCCGTGATGGCGGCGAGGCGCTGCTGTTCGACACCGGTTCGGGACGCCGGCCGATCGCGCCACTGGTGGCGCGGCATGCAAATGGAGCGCGGGTCACTGCGTTCCCGTCGCACATGCACTTCGACCACCTGGGCGGCATCAACGCCTTCGGCCCGGTGACGGTGGCTGACCTGCCGATGCTGCGCGCTTGTGAAACGGGCGGCAGGATCACGCCAGCCGATGACATGTTCCTGGGTCATTATGAAGGCTTGTCCGTGCCCACCTTCGAAGTAGGCAGATGGGTCAGGCCGGGCGAAACAATCAGCGTCGGCAGCCGCCAGCTGAAGGTGCTGCACACGCCTGGGCATTCGCCGGATTCGGTGAGCCTTTGGGAGCCGGATCGCGACCGGCTCTATGCGGCAGACTTCATCTATCGCGGTGCTCTCTATGCCCAGACGCCGGGGGCATCCTTGACTCAATACCTCGAAACTTGCCGTCAACTGCTTGAAACGATTCCGCAATCCGCTGAAATCGTATGTGCCCATGGACGCCCGGTGAACGGCGTCGACGAGGTGCCGGTGGTGGGGCATGGCGACCTAAATGATGTGCACGGCGTGCTCTCGGACTTGCTCGCAGGCACGCCGCACACCGGCGAAGTGCCGGTCAACGAGCGCATGTTCCTGCTCTATTCCGAAGAGAGCTTTGAACAAACAGCTATATAAAGAAAACCTTATGTGATATGCCGTGGGCAAATCAGTTCTCCATTGAGGTATTCCACTCATGTCCCGCGCCAACTTTCTTGAACTGCTGAACTCCCGGCCCTGGCTGCTTGCCGATGGCGCCACCGGTACCAACCTGTTCGCCGCCGGTCTCCAGTCAGGCGATGCGCCGGAGCTGTGGAACGAGGAGCACCCGGACCGCATCCGCACGCTGCACCGCAAGTTCATCGAGGCCGGTTCCGACATCGTGCTGACCAACTCGTTTGGCGGCTCGGCCTACCGGCTCAAGCTGCACAATGCGCAAGACCGCGTTCACGAGCTCAACAAGAAGGCTGCAGAGCTTGCGCGCATGGAAGCCGACGCTGCAGATCGCCCGGTGATTGTGGCAGGGTCGATGGGCCCCACTGGCGAGATCATGGAGCCGGTCGGTTCGCTCTCACACGCCGACGCGGTAAAGGCGTTTGCCGAGCAGGCGCAGGCGCTGGAAGAGGGCGGCGCCGACGTGCTGTGGATCGAGACGATTTCGTC
>CAZYKZ010000162.1:0-5782 GCA_964648175.1 uncultured Anderseniella sp. | reverse complement strand
GACCTCGAGATCGCCGACCTGATGGTGCACCGGACCAAGATGTTCACCATCGATGCCGAAATGCCGGCAGACGACATCATCACCGAGCTGTTGAAATCGGGCTTCTCGCGCGCGCCGGTGTGGCGCGGCAACCAGGACAACATCATCGGCATCCTGCATGCCAAGGACGTGCTGGCGTCTGTCCAGGCCCACAAGGGCGACCTGAACAAACTCGACATTCCGGCCCTCTGCTCGAAGGCCTGGTTCGTACCCGACACAACCACGGTGAAGGGCCAGCTTTCCGCCTTCCTGCGGCGCAAGGTGCACATGGCTCTGGTTGTCGACGAGTATGGCGAGGTGATGGGCCTTGTCACGCTCGAGGACATCCTCGAGGAGATCGTGGGCGACATCTCCGACGAGTACGATGTCGCCAGCGCCAACATCGCCCGCGAGGCATCCGGATCGATGATCGTTGACGGCACCTTGCAGATCCGCGACCTGAACCGGGCCAATGACTGGAACCTGCCGGACGACGAGGCGAACACCATCGCCGGTCTTGTCATTCACGAAGCCCGGATGATCCCCGAGAAGGGTCAGGCCTTCACCTTCCACGGCTTCCGCTTCGAGGTCGTCGGCAAGAAGCGCAACCAGCTGACCCGGCTGCGCATCACGCCCCTGTCGGCCTACAAGGAAACGGCCGGCTCCTCGCTATAGGGTGCGGCACAGCCTCAAGGCATCGTACACGGCAGCCGCCACGTTGCGCGAGGCCGCCGCGTCGCCGATGCGATATAGCTCGTACTTGCCGTCATGGCCGGTGACCGGTTGCGGCTTGCCGCTGATCAGCGCGTCGATGTCCTTGACGCCGTCATTGGCGGAGTTTGCGCGCAGGCCGGTGTAGATGGCATCTGCCGGCAGCGTGCCGTGTTCGGCCACCACCATGTCCACCACCCGCTCCATCCGTTCGCCGGTGAACTCGTTGTGCAGGATCGCCTTGAGACGATTGCCTTCCTGTTTTACGCCAACCAGTTCAAGGTCGCGCTCAACCTCGAGGCCAAGCTGATACATGCGCCTCTTCCAGGATACACGCTCGGCATAGCCCTGCTCTTCCGCAACTGTCTCGTCCACGGTGACGAAGTGAACCTTGTGACCTGCCGAGATCAGTTTTTCCGCGGCCGTCATGGCGCTGTGCCGTCCGGTGCCGTCATAGACCAGCACCTCGTCGCCAGCCTGCACCGTGCCGCTGATGATGTCCCACGAACTGGTGCACAGGTCCGCACCCTCGATCCAGCCGGGGTTTGGCGTGCCGCCGGTGGCGATGACTACCACGTCCGGGGCAAGCGCGGCGACATGGCCAGGCTCGGCAAAGGTGTTGTAGCGAACCTCGACGCCCAGCTTGTCCAGTTCGCTCACCCTCCAGTCGACAAGGCCCGCAATGTCCTTGCGCCACGACGCCTGCTTTGCAAGCAGCACCTGTCCGCCGGCCTGCGGGGCGGCTTCGAGTACGGTAACATTGTGCCCGCGCTCGGCTGAAACCCGGGCTGCCTCAAGCCCGGCAGGCCCTGCGCCCACCACCACCACCTTGCGGGGCTGGTCAGCCTTGCCGACGTCATGCCCGCCGGTGAGTTCGCGGCCGGTGGCGGCATTGTGCAGGCAGGTGGGCCGGTGAGCCCCCATGCAGTGGGTTGCGCCCACGCACGGGCGGATGCGGTCTTCCTCGCCGCGCATCAGCTTGGCGACGATGTGCGGGTCGGCAATGTGCGCCCGCGTCATGGCGGCCATGTCGATCAGCCCGTCGCGGATGGCGTGGCGCGCAGTGGCCAGGTCGGCAATGCGAGCGGCATGGAACACCGGCCGCGACATCTCGCGCTTGAAGGCCCCTGCCTTTTCCAGCCACGGCGCAAGGCCCGACGCCATGCCCGGCATGTTGTGCATGGCCAGCGCATAATATGTGTCCATGCGGCCATAGATGGCGTTGAAGAAATCGACCAGTCCTTCGGCCTCGAACATCTTCGCCACTGCGACGGCGTCCTCGAAAGTGAGACCCTCGGCAATGCCCTCATCCACCACGTAGCGCATGCCGACCAGGAAGTTGCTCCCCGTGCGTTTGCGGATCTCGCGATAGACTTCAAGTGCGAAGCGCGCGCGGTTTTCCAGCGAGCCGCCATACTTGTCTGTGCGTTTGTTCATCGCCGGCGACAGGAACTGGCCAACCAGATGCCCGCCGAACAGCGTCTCGATGCCGTCGAGCCCGCCCTCCTTGCAGCGCGCCGCCGTGTCGCCGAACGCTTTTATGACGCGGGCAATGTCGTGCTCGTCCATCTCGCGCGGGATGGCCCGGTGGCGGGTTTCGCGCACCGGGGACGGACCGATCATTTCCAGCCAGTGGTCGCCATAGGGGTCGCCGCGCCGGCCAAGGTGAGTGATCTGGCACATGATCGCGCAGCCGTGCCGGTGCACCCTGTCGGCAAACTTCTGCAAGTGAGGAATGCAGCCATCGCTGCCCAGGTGCAGCTGGCGGAAGGTGTTGGGGCTGTCAGGCGCCACGTTGGACGATCCACCGAACATGGTCAGCGCCAGTCCGCCCTTGGCCTTTTCCTCGTGATAGGCCTGGTAGGCTTCTTGCGGATAGCCCTCCTTGTCGAGACCGCAGGCATGGCTGGTGCTCATGATGCGGTTCTTCAAGGTGAGGTGGCCGACTTGCAGCGGTTGCAGCAAGGGATCATTGGCAGCGGCATTCATGTCGGTATCCCTCAGGCCGGCTTGGCAGAAATGGCGAGTGCGTGCACCCGCTCCTTCAGTTCTTCTGCGAGAATTTCATTGATCATCCGGTGGCGTTGCACCAGCGGCTTGCCTTCGAATGCCTTCGACACCACCTTGACCCTGAAATGGCTCTCGCCGTCGGGCCGCGCGCCGGCATGGCCGGCATGCAGGTGCGATTCGTCGATCACCTCCAGCGACACCGGATCGAGCGCCGCCTCAAGCTTGTCACAAATTTTCTGTCCGACTGGTCCCAACGCCATTCCTTGCACCCTTTAACTCGTCTTCACCGGGGAACCCCTGTATACTCTCCGGTCTTGTTGATTCACCCGGAGTATCAGACCTGACCGGTCAGCCTGCAACGCCACATGAAACTCAATTCGAAATATTTCGACCGCATTCGCATCAAGCCTGACAGGGATGCCCCCCGTCCGGAAGATGCAAGATGCGAATGGCCGGGTTGCACTGCCGTGGGGGCTCACCGCGCACCCAAGGGCCGGCACGCGGAAGGTCAGTATTTCCGCTTCTGCACCGATCACGTGCGCGCCTACAACAAGTCCTACAACTATTTCGACGGCATGGCCGACAAGGACATCGGCGAGTGGATAAAGGCCTCTTCCACTGGCCACAGGCCCACCTGGAAGCTGGGCGAGAACTCATGGGCGGAAGCCAAGCGTGCCCGCGACCGCAAGGGCGGCACGGACGGCGGCAGGCGCGGATTCCGCCACGATTCCGATATCAACGACCCGCACCGGATGTTCAACGAGCACGCCGAAAGCTGGCGCGGGCGCAGCCAGCCCGACATGCGCCCCGTACGCAACGCCGAAGCCAAGGCGCTGGACACCCTGGGCCTTGAACCCGGCGCCAGCCCGGACGAGATCAAGGCCCAGTACAAGACCCTGGTGAAGCGGTTTCACCCGGACGCCAATGGCGGCAGCCGCGCTACCGAGGACCGCTTCCGCGAGATCGTCCAGGCCTATGATTACCTGCGTTCGGCAGGTGTGTGCTGATTTGCTGCAATGCAACCGCTTGCGCACCTTGCGGCAGCGGACTAGAACACATTCCCGAACGAACCAGCCGCCCTGTCCGGCCCCGTGACCGGCGGCCGGTTGATTGTTTTCCGGAGATACTTTTCCCATGAATGCCAAGTCCAAGTCCGATGTGCCAGGCCTGCCCGACAAGACCATCTCGGTGCGCAAGGTGTTCGGCATCGACAGCGACCTGAAGGTGCCAGCCTACAGCGACTCCAACGAGTACGTCCCGGAGATCGATGAGGACTACCTGTTCAACCCGGAAACCACGCTGGCCATCCTTGCGGGCTTTGCCCACAACCGCCGCGTCATGGTCACCGGCTTCCACGGCACCGGCAAGTCGACCCACATCGAACAGGTCGCCGCCCGGCTCAACTGGCCGCTGATCCGCGTCAACCTGGACAGCCACATCAGCCGTATCGACCTTGTCGGCAAGGACGCCATCGTCATCAAGGACGGCAAGCAGGTCACCGAATTCCGTGAAGGCATCCTTCCGTGGGCCTACCAGCACAACGTGGCGCTGGTGTTCGACGAATATGACGCTGGCCGCCCCGACGTGATGTTCGTGATCCAGCGCGTGCTGGAAAGCTCTGGCCGCCTGACCCTGCTCGACCAGAACCGCGTGCTGAAGCCGCACCCGGCCTTCCGCCTGTTCGCCACCGCCAACACGGTTGGCCTCGGCGACACCACCGGCCTTTATCACGGCACCCAGCAGATCAACCAGGCCCAGATGGACCGCTGGTCGGTGATCGTGCAGCTCAACTACCTGAGCCACGACCAGGAATGCGGCATCGTGCTGTCGAAGAACAAGTCGTTCAATAATCCGGCCGGCAAGAAGACCGTGTCCAACATGGTCCGCCTCGCCGACCTGACCCGCAACGCCTTCATGGCCGGCGACCTGTCCACGGTGATGAGCCCGCGCACGGTCATCACCTGGGCCGAGAACACCGCCATCTTCGGCGATCTTGGCTTCGCCTTCCGCGTGACCTTCCTCAACAAGTGCGACGAGCTGGAACGCGCCCTGGTGTCGGAATTCTATCAGCGCTGCTTCGGCGAGGAACTCAAGCAGGGCTCGGCTGCGCTCGAACTGACCTGAGGCGCAGGCGGCGTCAGGACAACGGATCAGGAATCAACAGGACGATGGCCCAGGACCGCGACGGACCGGCGGACAACTTCAAGCGGGCGCTGACGCTCGCCATGAAGACGATTGCCGACGAGCCGGAACTGACCGTGTCGTTTGGCGCGGAGACCCCCGGCCTGACCGACAAGCGCGCCCGCCTGCCGCAGGTTGGCAAGGACGTGACCGCCAAGGATATCGCCGTGACCCGCGGCCTGTCGGACGCCATGGCCATGCGCCTGGCCAACCACAACAAGCAGGTTCATGCACGCTACCTGCCGGCCGGCCAGCACGCCCGCTCGGTGTACGAGGCCGTGGAGCAGGCCCGCGTTGAATCGCTCGGCGCGCGCGCCATGCCCGGCATGGCCGAGAATCTTGACGCCATGCTGCAGAAGCGCTTCTCCGACAAGATCACCGGCCCGCTGCACAAGCGCGAGGACGCCCCGCTTGAAGATGCGCTGGCTCTGATGGTGCGCGAACGCCTGACCGGCGAGGCCCCGCCTGATTCCGCCAGGCAGCTGGTCGAGCTGTGGCGGCCGTGGATCGAGGAAAAGGCAGGCGACAAGCTGGACGGACTGGATCAGGTGATCCACGACCAGACGGCGTTTTCACGTCTCACCCGCGACATGCTGGCTGATCTCGACATGTCGGACGAACTGGGCGAGGACCCGGACCAGACCGACGAGCAGGAACCGGAGGACGAAGACGCCGAAGGCGAGCAGGAGCAGCAGGAGACCGGCAAGGAAGAAGCCGAGACATCCGCCTCCGAAGACATGGAGCAGGGCGAAGCCGAAGACGACCAGACCATGGAAGACGCCATGGAGATGGACGGCTCGGAAGACGACATGGACGAGATGCAGGGCGAGGAAGAGCCCGAGGGCGATCAGCCCTGGCGGCC
>CAZYKZ010000161.1:4110-5819 GCA_964648175.1 uncultured Anderseniella sp. | reverse complement strand
TGCTGCACCAGATCGCCGTCGACCAGGCGCTCGGCGAAGCGAAGATGGACGAGGATCAGGAACGCGCAGGCGGTTTGCGCAGGCTGGTGTTCGACGAAGGCCATCACCTGTTCGATGCCGCCGACTCGGCCTTCTCCGGCCATCTGACCGGACAGGAAACGACCGAGCTCAGGCGCTGGATCCGCGGCCCTGAGACGCAGCGGCGGCGCGGGCGCGGGCTGGTCGACCGGCTGGGAGATCTGGCCGGTGATGACGATCAGGCTGAAACCTTGCTGCACGAGGTGCTGAAGGGTGCTCTCTGCCTGCCCGGACCGGGATGGATGCGGCGCATCCAGGCTGGCCAGCCGGAGGGTGAAACCGAGGCGTTTCTGGCGCTCGTGCGCCAGCAGGTGATTGCGCGGGCCGAGAATGATCAGGGCGTGACGCTTGAAACCGATTGCCGCCCGTTCGTGGACGGCTTGCGGGCGGCTGCCGGTACGCTGGCGGCTGCCTTCATAGATTTGAAGCGGCCGATGTCGGCGCTTGCAAAGCGGCTGATGAAGCGGCTCGACGATGAGGCGGCGGAGCTCAACAGCACCGAGCGGGCGCGCATCGAGGCGCTGGCGCGTTCGCTGACCCGGCGCTCGGAACTGACATTGACCGGGTTCGTAGAGATGCTGGGCCGCCTCGTCGACAAGGCAGACGAGCAGTTCATCGAGTGGTTCTCGGTCGAGCAGGCGTGGGACCGGGAAGTGGACGTGGGGCTGCACTCGCACTGGGTGGACCCGACCATTCCGCTGGCGTCCGCCGTGCTGAAGCCCGCCGACGGCATCATCATCACCTCGGCCACCCTGCGCGACCGTCCGCCCGAAATGCCCGACGACTGGCGCAATGCCGAGACACGCACCGGCTCGGTGCACCTGCCCTACCCGGTCATCCGGCATTCGTGGGAATCGCCGTTCGACTACATGCGCAACGCCAGGCTGGTGGTGGTGAACGATCTTGGCCGGGAGAACATGGATCACCTCGCCGCGGCCTACCGGGAACTGTTCCTCGCCGCAGGCGGAGGTGCATTGGGGCTGTTCACGGCGATCTCGCGGCTTCGCGCGGTGCACCGGCGGCTGGTGCGCCCGATGGCGGAAGCAGGCCTGCCGCTTTATGCGCAGCACGCCGACCCGATAGATACCGGCACGCTGGTGGACATGTTCCGCGCCGAGGCCAATGCCTGCCTGCTGGGCACGGATGCCGTGCGCGACGGGGTGGACGTGCCGGGTGACTCGCTCAGGCTGATCGTGATGGACCGGGTGCCGTGGGGCCAGCCGACCATCCTCGAGCGCGCCCGGCGCCAAGCCTTCGGCGGAGCGCAGTGGCAGGACATGCAGGTACGGCTCAGATTGCGTCAGGCGTTCGGACGGCTGATCCGGCAGGCCAATGACCGCGGCTGCTTCGTGCTGCTGGACGGCAGGCTGGCCAGCCGGTTCGCCACAGCGTTTCCGCCGGGGCTTCCCATCGAGCGGGTCGGGCTGGTAGATGCGATAGATATTGTGAAGGGCTTCCTGGCTCGCTGACGCTCGCGAAGCCGGTCGCACAATTTATCCGAAAACCGGTTCCCACTTTTCGGATTGTGCTCCATATATTCCTGCAATCACAGGAGCAAGCTTGAATGAGCAAGACAATCAATCACCACCAGGCGCTGATCTACACCATGGTCACCATGATCGGCGTGGACG
>CAZYKZ010000161.1:0-4010 GCA_964648175.1 uncultured Anderseniella sp. | reverse complement strand
ATCAATCACCACCAGGCGCTGATCTACACCATGGTCACCATGATCGGCGTGGACGGGCGCATCGGCAATGCGGAGCTCGCGCGCATCGGGCGGCTGGTGCAGACGCTGCCGGCTTTTTCCGGCTTCGATGCCGACCGGCTCACGCATGTGGCGCAGGAGTGCGGCGAGATCCTGCAGGAAGAAACCGGCCTGCAAACCGTGCTGGCGCTGATCAGCGACGGACTGCCGCCGGTGCTGCGGGAAACGGCTTATGCGCTGGCGGTGGAAGTGGCCATCGCCGACCGCAACATCGCGCGGGAGGAAATCCGCTTCCTCGCCATGCTGCGCGACAAGCTGGAGCTTTCCAAGCTTGCGACGTCGGCCATCGAGCATGCGGCCATCGCGCGCTTCCAGAGCGCTTGAACTTTAGATCGTGCCCCGGCCCTGCGCCGGGGCCCAGTCTGGGTCCCGGAACGAAGTCCGGGACACAAAGGGTGTGACTCACTGTTTCTGAACCGAGGCGTCCTGGCCGACGTGGTGGCCGGGCGGCAGACTGCTTCCGGCGGGGAAATCCTTCGCGCCGAGCGCACGGTACTTGCTGTCGTGGATCAGGCAGCTTTGCCGCGCCGTAGGCCAGACCATCTGGCGCAGGAACCACTGGTCGACATGCCAGTTGGCGAGCGCGGGCGACTGAAAGCCGTTCAGCAACGCAGGTAGCGGCGGCAGCACGCCGCCAACCCCGCCCCACAGCCCGGCGAGCATCACCTCCGTGTGGGTCCACCAGTCGCGCATGACGTGAAACGCCTTGCCCGAGGCGAGCCATTCATCGACCGCTGCCTTTTCGCGCACGTTGATGACCGAGTCGGCATCGCGCACGAGGAAGTGGCGTGTATGGCCGTCGTTGATTGGAAGGAAGCGCCAGAACAGCCCGTCGAACGGGTTCTTGCGGGTCATCATCTGCACCTGTGCGCCACACGCGGCGAGCCTGGTGCGCACGGGCTCCGGCACCGTCGCGTCCATATAGAACCGGCAGGTCCAGCCCGGGTAAATGGTGGGCGCGAGTTCAGCATTGGCCAACGCGCCATCGGTGTACTTGCGCCCGTCGCCCCACAGCGAGAACGCGATGATGTTGCGGTCTGGATCGTGGCTTGAGAAAGCCGGCAGCTGGGCGGGAATCGGGAACGCCTTCTGCCCGACGGCACCGGCGTCCTTCAGTTCGAGCGAGCGATCGCCATGCTTGCGGGCCTCGTCGAAGCGCTTCAGCCGGTAGCAGGCCGCGGCCAGGGCATCGCGGGTATTGAGGGCTTCGGGCGCAAGTTCCACCGCACGCTCAAGCGCCTTGGCGGCCTCGGCGAACTGGCCGGTGCGCGACAGCGCCACGCCATAGTTGGTGAGTGACTCGGCATCGTCAGGCTGAAGCTTCACCACCTGGCCCATGACGGCGGCGGTGGACCTGTGATCACCTGCTGCAAAGAGGTATGCCGCCAGCCGCTTTTGATCATCGAGGCTTTCAGGCTTCAGGCCGCCAATGTTGTTGACCGCCTGCACCTGCAGCTTCACGGCTTCGGCAAACCGGCCTGCCTTGTAGTGCTGGAGCGCTGCGTCGCGCAGTTTCGCAGAATCACCCGTCATGGGTGATGAGCATTACCGCTCCCAGAACACCTGTACAGCATAGAGGTGATGGTTGACCTGCGCCGCCCCGGTGGACACGTAGGCGTACCAGCGGTTCATCATGTTGCGCTTGTGGCCAGCCGACTCCATCCACTGCAGGAACAGGCGGCGTGCCTTTTCCTTGCCGACCTCGCCGTTCTGCCGGTCGCGGGCGGCGTTCTCGCCGAAGTCGCCACGCTCATCCGGGTCGGCGAAGGCCTCGAAGCGCTTGCGGAAGCTGTAGCCCGATTCCGACTGGTGGCCGACAAAGTTGCCCTTGATCATTTCCAGCGCCTGGGCGCGGGCCATGTCGCGCAACAGGTCGGAGGCCTGCACCGGCGAGCGGCGGGCCTGGACGCGGGCTTCGGCTGCCAGCAGGTCGAGGTATTGCTCGAGGTCGGGCCGGATGATGGCGCCGCGCGGCGGATTGGCCAGCATGGCGTCGGCATAGGCGCGGTAGCCGTTGGCTGCGCGGGCGGGCAGCACGAGGGTGGTTGCAACAAGGCCGCCCACGAACAGGCGCCGGTCAATCGCCGTCATTGATCAAAGCTCCGTCAGGAATTTCGCGATGGCGTCCAGTACGGCGGCTGTTTGGTCCTTTTGTGGCGCGTGTCCGCAAGCGTCGAGGATGCAGGTTGCCGCCGGGCCGGAGACCTGCCGGGCGATGGCGTCGACCTGGGCGAGCGTGCCGTATTCATCATCGCGGCCCTGAATCAGCAGGCACGGCACCTTGATGGCCGGCAGAAACCCTTCGATGTTCCATGACCGGAAGCCGGGATCGAGCCAGGCGCCATTCCATCCAAGGAAGGCGCAATCGACGTTGGGTCCGTGATGGCGGGCCAGCCGTTCTCGAAGGCCTCCGTGCTCCCATGCCTCGCGCGCGGCCTCGATGCCGGCGATGGAAATGTCCTCGACGAAGACATGCGGTGCCATCAGCACCAGTCCCTTGAGTCCCGGTTGCGGGCAGTTGCCGGCATGGATCAGGGCTATCGAGGCGCCATCGGAATGGCCGAGCAGGACATGCGGGCGGCCACCCAGTTGCGCCACGATGTGCGGCAGCACCTCGATTGCCTCGTCGTGCATGTAGGTGAGCGGGCGCGGCAGGTTGATCGAGTCGGACTTGCCGTATCCCGCACGCGACCAGACCAGCACGGGAGAGCCGGTGCGCTGCGCCACCTGATCCGGGAAATCGCGCCACAGGCTGACCGAGCCAAGGCCCTCGTGCAGCATCAGGATCACTGGCCTGTCTGCCGCACCATCCAGCCAGCGCGCCTCGAGCCGTTGCCCCGCGGCCTCGATGAAGCCGTCGCCAGCGATCATGAGCGCAGCTTGAAGCGCTGGATCTTGCCGGTTGCGGTCTTGGGCAGGTCGGGCACGAACTCGATCCAGCGCGGATACTTCCACGGACCGGCCTGCGCCTTGACGTGCTCCTTCAGCACCTCGAACAGGCCATCGGCGACGAAGCCTTCATTCAGCACCACGAAGGCCCGTGGCTTGACGAGGCCTTCGTCGTCCTCGTGCGCCACGACCGCGCATTCCAGCACCGCCTCGTGGCTGACCAGCGCCGACTCGACCTCGAACGGCGACACCCAGATGCCGGACACCTTGAACATGTCGTCGGTGCGGCCGCAGTACTGGTAGAAGCCGTCCGCATCGCGGATGTACTTGTCGCCGGTGCGCGCCCACTTGCCCTCGAAGGTCGAGCGGGTTTTCTCGCGCTTGTTCCAGTAGCCGTTGCAGCAGCTGTCGCCCGACACCAGCAGTTCGCCGATCTCGCCATCGGCGGCGTCCTCGCCGTTTTCGCCCACCACCCGCAGCTCGTAACCCGGTACGGCTACGCCGGTGGTGCCGCGCTTGTGGCCGTGCGGGCCGTTGGACAGGAAGATGTGCAGCATCTCGGTGGAGCCGATGCCGTCCCAGATCTCGACGCCGAAGCGCTTGTGCCAGGCAGCCGACACCTCGGGCGGCAGCGCCTCGCCGGCAGAGATGCACTTGGCAAGCCGCTTCGAGCCCGTCTCCGGGGTGATCGTCTTGTCCGCCAGCATGGCGGCGTAGAGCGTCGGCACGCCAAAGAAGATGGTGCAGTCGTGCTTGTGAAGCCGCTCCTGCACCGATTGCGGCGTCGGCCGGCCAGGGTTCAAGACCACCGTCGCCCCGACCGACAGCGGGAAGGTGAGCGAATTGCCGAGCCCGTAGGCGAAGAAGAACTTGGCCGCGGAGTGACACACGTCGTCCTCACGGATGCCGAGGGTGCCCGCGCCATAGGTACGGGCGGTGTCCATCAGGGCGCGGTGAACGTGCATGACGCCCTTGGGCTGGCCGGTGGAGCCGGACGAGTAGAGCCAGAAGGCCACTTCATCCGACGAGGTATCCGCCGCCTC
>CAZYKZ010000160.1:0-5827 GCA_964648175.1 uncultured Anderseniella sp. | reverse complement strand
TATTGCCCGAGCCCAGATAGCCCTTCTCCAGCACCGCCACGTTGGTGATGCCGTGTACCTTGGCAAGGTAGTAGGCCGTGGACAGGCCATGACCTCCGCCACCGACGATGATCACGTCATAATGCGGCTTGGGATCTGGCGAGCGCCAGGCAGGCTGCCAGTTCTGGTGACCCGTCAGCGCATTGCGGGCGAGCGAAAAGATCGAGTACTTCATGGGCCGGTTCCAGCTTCCGGGTGGGATTTGCGCAGGGGGCAGCCGCCCCGTGCGCGTGGCCGCAGTATAGGAGCCGGGGTTTCGAATTCCGTTGTCTGTGTGAGCCATACACTTTACCGTGTGCGCCATGCTGAATGCCTCTTCCGACCGCCCCTTCACATTCGCCTTCCTGCTGGTTGATGGCTTTGCGCTGATGTCGTTCGCCTCGGCAATCGAGCCGCTGCGGGCCGCCAACACCATCGCCGAGCGGGAACTGTACCGCTTCATCTGCGTGTCGCTGGACGGCGGGCCGGCCACTTCGTCCGTTGGCGCGCAGATGCCCTGCCAGGCGAAGGTGGGCGATGCCATCGACGCAGACATTCTTCTGGTGTGCGTCGGTGGCCGCCCCTGGGATTTCCAGGACAGGAAGACGCTTGGCTGGATAAGGCAGCTGTCGCGCCGCGGCGTGCGGATCGGCGGCGTTTCGGGCGGCCCTTACGTGCTGGCTCGCGCCGGCATCATGGAAGGCCGCCACATGACCATCCACTGGGAACACGCGCCGGCCCTGTCGGAAGAATATCCCGATTTGCTGCTCACCCGCTCAAGATACATCATCGACCGGGACAGGCTGACCTGCGCCGGCGGCATTGCTGCGCTCGACATGATCCACGCCCTGATTGCCGAGGAGCACGGCAAGGTGTTCGCCACCCAGGTGTCCGACTGGTTCCTGCACCGCGACGTGGCGCTGGCCACTGCGCCGCAGCGCGCCTCGCTCACCCAGCGCTATGGCATTCACCGCCAGGACATCGTTTTTGCGCTCGAACTGATGGAAAGCAATATCTCCACGCCGCTGGACCGCTCCGCCGTGGCGGCCCGCGTCGGCCTGTCGACCCGCCAGATCGACCGCCTGTTTGCAAGCCTTCTCGGCGCCAGCTTCGCCGATCACTATCGCGCCATCAGGCTGGAGCGGGCGCGCAACCTGCTGCTGCAGTCGACCCTGCCGATCACCGAGGTGGCGCTGGCGTGCGGCTTCGCCAACGCCAGCCACTTTTCCCGGGCTTATTCGGCCATGTTCGGCATCCCGCCCCGGCGCGATCGCATTCAGGCAGGCCGGCAGGTCAAGCCGCGCCAGCCCGCCGGCAAGGCCTGAGAAGGCACGCTAGTTGCGCTCGTTGGAGCGGTAGTATCCGCCCGGATTGTTCATCTGGCTGGTGTCGACGTAGCATCGCGCCCTGTTCGGACCTGCATTGCGGACCTGGTAAACATCGCGGCGATACACCCGGCGGCAAGCTTGCCAGACATCTTCGCCCGCCCGCTTGTTCACATACATCCAGATGGCGGAACGCTGGTTGTCGCGGCGCCAGTACCCTGCGTCTGCAGGGGCAGGCGCGACGGCCGTGGCGATCGTGGCAATCGCAAGCATTGCCGCAGCGCCCGGAATGACGGACTTGAAGATGAAGGACATGGGCGGGTCTCCTTGCAGTGAGTTCATGGGCGGGGTTGCGGCTGGTTTGCTCTGCTCCGGTTCAATCGCCCGCATGGTCAAATATAGGGGTGTTCTGGGTTGTTTTCTAGAAATCGGCATACGCACTAATTAAAGGTAGAAATTACTTTACGTTGGTTCAACTTTTAGATAGTCGAAATCCACTCGCTGTGTGTCAATTGGGGGAACGTGAAGTGCGCAAGAAGATAGCCGCCATGATTTGCCTTTTGCCGGCCGTGTCGGCATGCGCATCCAAATCATCGAACATCCAGGCCTCATACGTATCTCCGGTTCAGTACCAGCATTATTCCTGTCCACAGCTTGTGGCCGAGGGACAGCGTGTTTCCGGCCATGCTGCCAGGATTGCTGGCCAGCAGGACGAGAATCGCACAAGTGATGCAGTGCTGACCGGTGTTGCAGTCGTGCTGTTCTGGCCAGCCCTGTTCGCCCTCGAGGGCGATGGCCAGACGGCGGCTGAACTGGCGCGGTTGAAAGGCGAGATGGACGCGATTCAGCAAGCATCCATCCAGAAGAATTGTGGCATCGAGTTTCGCCAGGGCTGACCTCGCGAGCCAGCTGCGCTCCATTGCATCGAGAGCGTCCAGCAGAGCGCACCGGATTTGCTTCTGCTTATCCGACACCTTTAGGAATGCATGCGCTTGATCTTCAACCACAGCGGAGAAGTCCGCGCCTGGTCGCGCGGACGAGCTGCCCCGGCAATCTTCTGAACGATCATCCTGCTCCGATCCAGTAACAATGCTTGATCGGAGGATGATCTTGTGTATGTTGCGCCCGTTCCAATGCGGAGAGGTGGCCGAGTGGTTGAAGGCGCACGCCTGGAACGCGTGTGTGCGGGAAACCGTACCGAGGGTTCGAATCCCTCTCTCTCCGCCACTACCTTCCTGAAACCGTTGCCGCCTTTGCCGATGCACGCCTGAGCATCCGCTCCCGGTTCATGATGTAGAGCCCGGTCGCGATGATGATGGCCGCGCCCACCCACGTCCACATGTCGGGCAGGTGGCCGAACAGCAGCCAGCCATACAGCGTGGCCCAGATGATCAGCGTGTAGTGCATGGGCGTCACAACGCTGGCCTCGGCGATCTCGAGCGCCTTGATCACCATCAGTTCTCCAAGTGCTGCCGTTACCGCCATCCCGGCCAGCAGCGCGATTTGCCGGCCGGTCTCCGGCGTCTGCCAGAAGAACGCCAGCGGCAATGACAGCATCGCGAAGCTGGCAATGGCTGTGTAGGCTACCGTCGTTGCGGTCCTGTCGGACCCGGCAAGCAGCCGCGAGACCACCTGGCGCAAGGCGAACGCTGTTGCCGCCAGCACCACCAGCATGACCGCCGGATGCACCTGGCCGAAGCCGGGCCGGATCACGATGAGCGTGCCGATGAAGCCGATCGCCACCGCGATCAGCCGCTTCGGCCCCACCTTTTCCTTGAGCAGCAGCGCGCTGAAGATGGTCACCAGCAAGGGTGCGAGGAACGTCACCGAGACCGCATCAGCCAGCGGCACGTATTTGAGCCCGGAGATGAACGCCGCCGCCGACGTCACCGCCAGCATTCCGCGCAGCAGCTGCAGGCCAAGGTGCGATGTGGCAAGGATCTCCGTTCCCTTGACCATCAGCAACACAATGACGCCGGACAGCAGGCCCAGCTGGCGCGTCCACACGATCTGAACCGGATGAAACTCGCTGGTCAGCAGCTTGACCTGCGCATCCGAGGCGGCGAACAGGGCAAACGCCAGCGCCATCAACAAAATGCCGCGGAAGTTGTCGGGCCGGCGCAAGCCTTCATCTGAAACAAGCGGCGCCGCCTGGTCAACGGACATGAGGCGTCACACTCATTTCAAGTTTCCCGTGATGTGACTGGCCACCACGCGTACATGCGTGGCACTCCATCGATGATGCTATGTCTGCACGGCCTTGCGGTCCATCCGGTAATTGGACAACCTGCCCCCGTGTAATTTGCATGACATCACTTTCCGCATGGGACCGACCGGGATGTTTCAACTGAACCGTTTCCTTGCCGTTATGGCCGTCGCCGCGCTGGCCGCGCTGCCGTCCCCTGCCTGGGCCGAACGGGTCCGCGTCACGCTGCTGCTGGTTTGCGACATCTACCAGATGTCCGCGAATGCCGATGGCCGCGGCGGTCTTGCAAAGGTTGCCGCTGTCATCCGGCGGGAACGTGAAGGCAATCCGAATGTCATTGCCGTTCACGCCGGTGACGCAATCTCGCCCTCGCTGATGTCGGGCCTCGACCAGGGCGCGCACATGATCGACCTGCTGAACGGCATCGGCCTCGATGCGTTCGTGCCCGGTAACCACGAGTTCGACTTCGGCCCGGACGTGTTCAGGGCGCGCATGGCTGAGGCGAAGTTTCCGGTGCTGGCGGGCAACCTTGCCGGTGAAGACGGCGGGCCAGTTCCCAACGTGACCGCTGACCGGCTCGTTGAGCTGGGCGGCATCCGGGTCGGCCTGGCAGGCTTTACGGCGGAAGATTCCGTGACCCGTTCTTCGCCGGGCGATCTGAAATTCACCCCCACGCTCGACGGCTCGCTCACCGCCACGGCGGCCTTGCGCAAGGCTGGCGCAGACCTCGTCGTGCAGGTCGTGCATGCCCCGCGCAACGTGGACATGGAGCTGGTCAGGGAAGGGTCTGCCGACATCATCCTGTCCGGCGACGACCATGACCTGCTCGTCTCCTATGACGGACGTACCGCCTTTGCGGAAGCCATGCAGGACGGATGGTACGTAGTGGCCGTCGACGTCGATGTGGACGTGAGCGACAAGGACGGCAAGCGCCGGGTCTCCTGGTGGCCCAACTTCCGCGTCATCGACACCGCCACGGTCGAACCGGACCCTGACATGGCCGCACGCGTCACGGCTTACGAGGCGAAGCTGTCGGAACAGCTCGACCGGCCCCTGACCAAAACCGCCACCTTGCTTGACAGCCGCAACGCCGCCGTGCGCGGTGGCGAAGCGGCCATCGGCAACCTGTTCGCTGATGCACTGCGGGCGTCGATGGGCGCCGACATCGCGCTCGTCAATGGCGGCGGCTTTCGCGGCAACCGGTCTTATGAGCCGGGTACCCGATTGACGCGGCGCGACGTGCTGCGTGAACTGCCGTTCGGCAACAAGGCCTACCTGCTGGAGCTCTCCGGCGCGCAACTTCGCAGCGTTCTCGAACAGGCCTTCGCGAAGGCCGAGCGCCTCACTGGTGCGTTCCCCCAGGTGTCCGGCCTCACCATCCGCGCCGACGTCACCCGGCCCGCCGGCGACCGCGTCGTGTCCGTCAGCGTCAATGGCAAGCCGCTGGATGCGGCGGCCACCTACACGCTTGCCACCAACGACTTTCTCGCCCGTGGCGGAGACGGCTACGAGGCGTTGAAGCAGGCCCGCCAGCTGGTCGGCGCGACCGATGCGAAACTGCTGGCCGAACTGATCATGGCCCGGCTGGGCGCGCAGGATGAGGTCGCCCCCTCGATAGAGCAGCGCATCGTCGTGGGCCGCAGCGCCGAGCCACAGTGACGGTTCCCGAAAACGTGAGCATCAGCACCCCTTGCGCTGGCCACTGCGGATGGCAACATTGGTGCCATCGAAAGACAGTGAGGTTTCGCCATGTTCGGTTTCACCCGCAAGAAGCTTGAATTGCCCACCCCGGAAGAAGCGCTGCCGGGCCGCGCCCATCCGATCCCCACCGCCAGCAAGCACTTCGTCAACGGCAACCCGATCAAGGGCCCGTACCCGGACGGCTTCGAGGTGGCCTGTTTCGCGCTCGGTTGCTACTGGGGTGCGGAGCGCAGGTTCTGGCAGGTTCCGGGCGTGTGGGTGACGGCGGTAGGCAACATCGCCGGGCTCACGCCAAACCCCACCTATGAGGAAGTCTGCACCGGCCGCACCGGTCACGCCGAGGCGGTGATGGTCGTCTACGACCCGTCAAAGGTGTCCTACGAGGAACTGCTCAAGGTGTTCTGGGAATCGCACGACCCGACCCAGGGCATGCGACAGGGCAATGATGTCGGCACCCAGTACCGCTCCGGCATTTACTGGACCAACGATGCACAGCGCGAGGCGGCGCTTGCCTCGAAGGCCGCCTACCAGACGGCGCTGGACGCCCGAGGCTATCCGTCAATCACGACAGAGATTC
>CAZYKZ010000159.1:0-5858 GCA_964648175.1 uncultured Anderseniella sp. | reverse complement strand
TCGGTTTCGCGCCTGATCGGTGCGCCGCCCGGCTATGTCGGTTTCGACCAGGGCGGCCTGCTGACCGACGGTGTCGACCAGAACCCGTACTGCGTGTTGCTGCTCGACGAGATCGAGAAAGCGCATCCGGACCTGTTCAACATCCTGTTGCAGGTGATGGACCACGGCAAGCTGACCGACCACAACGGCAAGTCGATCGATTTCCGCAACGTGATCCTGATCATGACCACCAATGCGGGCGCGGCAGACCTTGCCAAGGCGGCGTTCGGCTTCACCCGGTCGAAGCGCGAAGGCGACGACAGCGAGGCCATCACCAAGATGTTCACGCCGGAGTTCCGCAACCGCCTCGACGCGATCATTCCGTTCGGCCACCTGCCGCCGGAAGTGGTGCGCATGGTGGTGCAGAAGTTCGTGCTGCAGCTTGAGGCCCAGCTTGACGAGCGCCAGATCAACATCGAGCTGTCCGACCAGGCGGCCGACTGGCTGGCGCGCGAAGGCTATGACGAGCAGATGGGTGCGCGGCCACTGGCCCGCGTGATCCAGAAGTACGTCAAGCAGCCGCTGGCGGACGAAGTGCTGTTCGGCAAGCTGAAGAACGGTGGCACGGTCCGCGTGCTCTTGGGCAAGGATGCGCAGGGGCTGGAGGAACTGAAGTTCACCTACCTCTCGCGCGACGAAGAGAAGGCCCTGCCGAAGCCTGAAAGCCGCAAGGCGCTGCCCTCTGCCAAGGCGCCGGCCAAAAAGAAGGCAAAGGGATCGCCTGCCACCAAGGCCGGGGCGAAGAAGAAGCCCGGCGGCCCGAATGGCAAGAAGGAAACCGTGAAGTAGCCTTTCTTTGCCATGAACGATCAATGAAGGCCGGACCCAGTGTCCGGCCTTTTTACATTCGCGCATGAGCGCCATGCGGCAGCGTGGCTTGCCAAGCGGGCAGGGCGCTGCATAACAGCTTCATCATGCAAGAGACTTCATTGCCCGAACAGGATGCCACCAAGCCGGCCTATGACTGGTCCGGCATCTGGGGTGGCGTGCGGGCGGCACTCTCTTTGCCCGGCATTGTCATGTCGTGCTCGTTCATTGGTTTCGGCGCACTGATCAACAGTCTCGGCTTTCCGCTGCTGGCAGGCGTTGCCACGATCCCTCTCATCTGGGCGCTGCCCGGTCAGGTGCTTTTCGTCACCATGTGGCATTCGGGCGTTGCCCTTCTGCTGATCGCGGCGGCGGTATCGCTGACGGCGGTGCGGCTGTTGCCTATGGTGATCGGGGTGCTGGCGCAGGTGAGGCTGCCCGGAGCGCCGCGCTGGCCGGAATACCTGCTGTCATACTTTACCGCCGTGACCATCTGGGTCTTGTCGGTGACGCACCTGGACCAGGTGCCGAGGCAGCAGCACTTGCCGTGGCTCGTCGGGCTGGGCGCCACGCTGATGACCGCCATGTGCGTGGTGGTGCCCATCGGCTACTATATGGCCGACCTGCTGCCGCCTGTGCTTGCGGCCTGCATGGTGTTCTTCACGCCTGCCTTCTTCTTGCTGTCACTGATCGCCAGCGCCAAGTGGCGGTTCGACTGGGCGGCGGTTGCCGCCGGCATCGTGCTGCTGCCCGTTGCACGCTGGTTTGCGCCGGATTTCGACCTGATGCTGGCGGGCGTGGGCGGGGGAACGCTGGCGTTCCTGCTGTTCCGGCCACGCCGCAAGGGCCTCATCGGCAAGGGGCAGCCGCATGAGTGAGGCGCTGTGGATCATCGCCTGCATGGTGCCGGCGGGGATGGCCGTGACCTATGTCTGGCGGCTGCTGGGCGTGATGGCCGTGGCGCACATCGACCCGGAAAGCGACCTGCTGCTGTGGGTGAGGGCGGTGTCCACCGCACTGGTGGCCGCACTCGTCATGCGGATCGTGATTGCACCGTCTGGCGTGCTGGCCGACATCGGCCTGGTCTCGCGGCTGGCCGCCATCGCCGTGGGGATCGGCGTGTTCTACGTCACCCGCCGCAGCACCAACATTGCCACTTTTGCCAGCGTCGGCGCGCTTGGCGTGCTGGCGCTGGTCCTGGGTTAGCCCAGCGCGCTGCGCCACTTTTCCGCCCAGGCCTTGAGGTCGTCCTGGTCGGCCATCTGGCCGGTGTGGGGCTTGAGGCTCACGCCCTCGTGGCGCGGAATCACATGCACGTGGGTGTGGAACACCACCTGACCGCCGGCGGGCTCGTTGAACTGCTGAATGGTAACGCCGTCCGCACCAAATGCCTTGGCTGCCGCCTTGGCGAGCTTCTGCACCGTTGCATAGACGGCGGCGAGATCAGCGGCGGCAATGTCTAGAATGTTGCGTGACGCCGCCTTGGGGATCACCAGCGCATGACCGTCGGCGCGGGGCATGATGTCCATGATGGCAACGGTCTTGTCATCCTCGTAGATCTTGTGGGCGGGCAGCTCCCCGCGCAGAATCTTCGCGAAAACGTTCTGGTCGTCATAGGTGGTCATGTTCTTGCCCTCAAGCCTGTTCGATGGATCATTGAGTATCGCAATGGCTCCTTGTGGCCAAGACCTCAGAAGTCACCTTCCATGTCCCGCTCGGCGGCCTTTCTGAATGGCGAGTGCTCGCCGAGATAGCGGTTGTCCTGCGCCACGGCGCGTCGTTCGTGTTCGAGGTAATCGGCCACGGCGGCATGCAGCCTTGGGTCGCGGATATAGTGAACGGACCGCGTGGTGACGGGCAGGTAGCCGCGCGCCAGTTTGTGCGGGCCTTGTGCGCCAGCCTCCACCGTTTTCAGCCCGCGCTCGATGGCGAAATCGATGGCCTGATAGTAGCAGGCTTCGAAGTGCAGGCAGTCGTGATACTCGATGCAGCCCCAGTTGCGGCCATAGAGCGTGTCGCCGCCGATGAAGTTGATGGCGCCGGCAATCCAGCGGCCCTTGTTGCGCACCATCACCAGCAGAATGTCTTCAGGCATGGCTTCGCCCACTAGCGAAAAGAACTCGCGGGTGAGATAGGGCGAGCCCCACTTGCGCCCGCCTGTGTCGATGTAGAAGCGGAAGAAGTGGTCCCAGTGCTCCTCGGCGATGTCCTTGCCCGTGAGGCGGACAATTTCGAGGCCGGCATCGTGCACGGACTTGCGCTCCTTGCGGATGTTCTTGCGCTTGCGTGAGGAAAGCGCGCCAAGAAACTGATCGAACGAGGAAAATCCGTCATTGTGCCAGTGAAACTGGGTGTCGTTGCGCTGCAGCCAGCCCTGCGCGCCGAAGTCGTCGTATTCGTCTTTTTGCAGGAACGTCATGTGGACAGACGACGCGCCGAGTTTTTCGCAAAGTTGCTGCACGGCGGCGCCCATGGCCGAGCGGATGGCGGGCAGGCGGCCGCGGTCCGCCGTCAGTACGCGCGGGCCTGACGCCGGGGTGAACGGGATCGAGACCTGGAGCTTGGGATAATAGCGCCCGCCGGCGCGCTGGATCGCCTCCGCCCAGCCATAGTCGAACACGTACTCGCCCTGGCTGTGGTTCTTCAGGTAGCAGGGCATGACGGCGAGCGTCTCGCCGGCCTCGTCGCGCAATTGCAGGTGCTGGCCCAGCCAGCCGGTCTCCGCCACGGCCGAGCCCGACTGCTCCAACGCATTGAGGAAGGCATGGCGCACGAACGGATTGTGCGGCTGGCCGGGCGGGTTGGCGCACGCGTCCCAGACCTCGGCCGGAATGGCGCTCAGGGACTGGTGAACCTCTACGACGTACTGGCTGCTGGCTTGCTCTGGCTTCATGGTGCAGGCGGAAGATAGCCTTCGAAGGTGATCTGGTCGCACCACCTTAACGCATCAGACGCCTGTTGGTTGTTACGTATCGTCCACGTGATGATCGGCAGGCCGGCGGCGCGGGCCTCACGAGACACGGGCGAAGGCAGCCATTCTCGCCACAGCGACAGGAAGTCGGGCTGGGTGACGGCGGCATGGCGGAACTCGCGCAGGGCCAGCCGCGCCGGCATGGACAGAATGTCATACTCCGGGTCGGTGGCGCCGTCCGCCACGATGCCGCGGGTGAGGCCTGGTGCATTGTCCGCCAGCCACGCAATGGGCACGGGATCGAACGACATGATGGCCACCGGGCCGTCATAGCGCGACACCAGCTCCGCCACGCGCGCGGCAAGCCGCGTATCGCCGTCCCAGTGGCTCTTGAGTTCGAGCACAAGCCCTGCATCGCCACCGGCAAGGTCGAGTAGCTGGCTCAGCGCCGGGATGGCGCCACGGCCCGTCGCGTAGGAGATTTCCTGCAATTGCGCTGCGGTGCGCGCATCGACGCGGCCGGTTTCTGACGTTAGCCGGTCAAGCGTGTCGTCGTGAAACACCATGGCCTCGCCATCGGCCGACAATTGCAGGTCGCACTCGATGGCATAGCCGTGGGTGATGGCGGCGGCGAAGGCCTCCAGCGAATTTTCCTCGCAGCCTGCCTTCTTGTCGTGCAGGCCGCGATGGGCGATTGGCCGTTCGGTCAGCCAATCGCACGCCGGGTTTGAAGGACGCCACATGGCGCGTGCTCTCTGGCGGTGCGGTCTATTCGATCTCCGCCACGGCCTCGATCTCGACCGACAGGTTGATCGGCAGCGAGCCTGCGCCCACTGCCGAGCGGGCATGCTTGCCCTTGTCGCCGAACACCTCGACCATCAGGTCGGATGCGCCGTTGATGATGCCGGGCTGGCCGCCGAAGCCGGGCGCGCCGTTGACGAAGCCAACGAGCTTGACGATGCGCTTGACCCGGTCGAGGTCGCCGTCGCAGGCCTGCTTGAGCTGGGCGATGATGTTGATCGCGCACAGGCGGGCTGCTTCCTTGGCGTCTTCCTCGGAGCACTGGTCCGGCACGATGCCCTTGTAAAGGAACTCGCCGTCCTTGAGCGGCACCTGGCCTGCTGTGAACACCAGGTTGCCGGTGCGTACCCAGCCCACATAGTTGGCCACCGGGGCTGCCGGGGTAGGGATTTCGATGCCGAGTTCTGCAAGACGCTTGTCGATCTGGCCCATGATTTTCCTGCCTTTTGTGATTGTTTGGGTGTCGAGGGATTCGGGCGGTAATCTAGGCCGCGGGGGCAAGGCGCGTCCAGTCCCGCCCCGGGGACAGCAGCCATGCGCCTGCCGCCGTTCCATATCGTGGAGTGTCGTTTCATCGCAGTTGCGGGCCAGTGAGGCTCGCGCTATTGCTGAACCCATTAGACCAAAGTCAAAGCGCAGGAGCCGACATGACGAAGATCGTATTTCTGGACCGGGGAACGTTCGCGCCCGAGGTGGACCTTGTGCGTCCGTCCATCGAGCATGAATGGGTGGAATACGAGAACACGCCGGCAGACAAGATCGTGGAACGGCTCAAGGGCGCCACGGTCGCCATTACCAACAAGGTGCCGATCCGGCGCGAAAGCCTTGAGCAGTTGCCGGACCTGAAAATGGTCTCGGTGGCGGCCACGGGGTACGACGTGATCGACATTCCGGCTTGCAAGGACCATGGCGTCAGCGTGTCCAATGTGCGCGGCTACGCTACCCATACGGTGCCTGAGCACACCTTCGGGCTGATCTTTGCGCTGCGCCGGGGCATTGTCGGCTACCAGCGCGACGTGGCCAACGGCATGTGGCAGAAGAGCGGGCAGTTCTGCTTCCACACCCACCCGATCAAGGATCTCGCGGGCTCCGTGCTCGGCATCTTCGGGGAGGGCAACCTGGGGCAGGGCGTGGCCGACATCGCCAAGGCATTTGGCATGAAGCCGGTATTCGCCGCCCACAAGGGCGTTACCGGTCTGGGCCCGCTTTACACGCCGTTCGACGAGGTGCTCGAAACGGCTGACATCATCACGTTGCACTGCCCGCTGATGGACGCCACGCGCAACATGATCGCCATGCC
>CAZYKZ010000158.1:0-5927 GCA_964648175.1 uncultured Anderseniella sp. | reverse complement strand
TCGGCGGATACCCGGGGTGAAGACAAAGGAATGGGGCTTTCTGTTTCTTGTGAACTTTATTGACAGGAACCGGTGCGGCAGCACTCGTTCACCAGTCCGGAGACGGCGCCGAGAACCTCCTGCAGCGCCGGCCTGTTGAGAGAATAACGCGAGCGCGGGCGGGTGGGTTCATAGATCACCAGTCCGGCCTGCACCAGCACCTTCAGGTGCTGCGACACGGTGGACTGGGCAAGGTCGAGATGGCGAACCACGTCCTTGCAGCAACAGGCATCGGCCGCAGCCAGCCGCCGGACGATGGCAAGCCGGGCCGGATGGGACAGGGCTGCAAGGCGTGCCGCCACGCCAGCATCGCCGGGGCTGGAGTAGCCTGTTATGCCGGTGTCCGCTTCTTCGGAAAGATTGATCTTCATCGTAAATCGACGATATACGATGAAAGTTGGATGGGCAAGGTCCACATGCCGCATTTCCAGAGGCGGGGCAAAGGTGCAACTGTCCGTCAGAGATGAACTGGGCACGCGACATTGCACGAATACCGGCGCTGCGGCTTGTATTGGCCGTGGTCCTGCTTCTGCAGGCGAGCCTGTCGGCAGCGGCAATGGCCCGCATGGATGCCGGACGGCTGGCGCCGGATGGCGGGTTCGTCGAGACCGTCATTTGTACGTCCGACGGTGTGAAGACGGTTCAGCTTCCTTCCGGCACTCCGGAGAACGACCAGCATCCAGGCTGCGATTGCCCCTGCGCGGCATTGTGTGCGGCCTTCAGCGCGTCAAATCTGACGCCTGCCACCGCTGACGGGCAGTTTGGACTGGCCAAGCACTCCGGCGGTACAACCGCACCATTGAGGACGTCCCGGGAGCTCCGGTCCAGCCTGAAAGAGCGGCCAGGCAGTCCTCGCTCGCCGCCATTTGCAGCCTGACACCGCCCAATCAATCCATACCCGTATTATGCCGCTTTGGGCCGCCTAGCCATGAGCGCTGGCGCGCACCATCCGGCCATCATGAAAGATCGACAAATGACAATGAAAACTTCCATCAGGCTTGGCGTGGCAGCAGCCCTCCTGCTCTCAACTGCAGCGGCAGTTACCTCGCTGACGACAGTTCAAAACGCTGCGGCCGAGCAGACCATGTCTCACGCGCACATGCAGGCTACTGTTGGTGACATCACCGTCTCCGGCGCGATGGCCCGCTTCATGCTGGCAGGCCGGCCCGGCGCCGTATTCCTGACCATCGAAAACAAGGGGGAGGCTGACCGGCTCATCGCAGCCAGTTCGCCGCTGACAGACCGCGTCGAGTTGCATACGCACCTGATGGAAGACGGCGTGATGAAGATGCGCCAGATCGAAGCCATCGACGTTGCCGCGTCCGGCACGACCGAACTCAAGTCCGGCGGGCTTCACATCATGCTGTTCAACGTCGATCCGATGCCGGAGAAGGACAGCATGGTTCCACTCACCCTTACCTTCGAGAAGGCCGGCACGGTCGATATCCAGGCGATGGTCAGCGACAAGGCTGGCATGTCGCACTGAATGTGGACGGACCGGGGGAACGGGGGCGGTCCTACTGGGCCGCCCCTTTTGCTTCTTCCTTGCACTCGGCCAGCGGCTTGCGGCAGGCGGGGTCGATCGACTCCGGCGGGTTGGAACCCGGCGTGTCGAGGATCTGGCCCGGGTAGATCAGGTTCGGATTGCGGATCTGGTCCTTGTTGGCCTCGTAGATCACCGTGTACTGCACACCCTGGCCGTAAATAACGCGCGAGATCTGCCACAGATTGTTGCCCGGCTGGATGACGACACGGCCGGGGCCTTGCGGTTGCTGTACGTTGGCTGACGCAGCCGCTGTTTCCTGAGCGGGCTGCGCGGCAGCCTGTTCAGCCGGCTGAGGCTCGGCAGCCGTTTGCGGCTGTTCCTGCTGAGGTTCGGTAGCAGCCTGCTGCTGGGGTTCGGGCTCCTTGGCAGCCTCTTCGCTGGTGGAGGCTGCGCCGGTGCGGTCGGCCTGAAGACCTGCAATGCGTTCGGGTGACTCGCGCAGGAACGGCAGTTCGATGCGCTCGCCGACATTGCCATCCGGTCCGATAAGGTCGGCGCGCAGCGCGTGCGGACCAGCCTCGATGTCGCGTGAGGGCGTGATGCTCCACGCGCCCGAAGCGTCCGCCTCGGCCTCGCCAGTGAACCGGTCGCTGACATAGATGCGCACCCGCGATCCGGGAGCGGCCTTGCCGGAGAAGGTGGTCCTGCCTTGCGCATCATAATCGACCACGTCGACCGTAAGGCTGCGGCTGGAGGTTCCCGATACCGCAGGCGCTTGGGCGGGAGCAGGCGTGGAAGACGGCTCCTGTGCCGGCTGGGCCGGTTCGGCAGAAGTCGATGAACTGCCGCCTGCAGGCTGCTCTGCCTGTTGCGTCGTCTGGGCCGGTTCAACGGCTGCAACCTTCTCTTCCGCCGGTTCCGGCTTGGCAGGCTCGGCAGCCGCGGCGGCTTCTTCGGTCTCCGGCTTCTGCAGCACGCGAGAGGGCTTGGACGTTTCACTCAGCACGATGAGGGGCTGCGTGCCCGGCTTGTCCGGCACGGTCAGTGCCACGGACTGCCCGGACTGCGTCACGGTGCCGTCGGACTGAGCCTGGCTCAGCGTGACTTCGTGGGCGCCGGCCGGCAGCGGCTGGGATGGCAGCAGAACCCATTCACCCCGGTCGTTGGCGACGGCTTCGCCCATGGCCTGCCCGTTCAGGAGCGCCGTGACGGTTGACCCCGGCGCTGCACGGCCGGCCAGTACTGCCGAGCCATCCTCCTCGATGCGCACAATGTCGAAGCTGGGAACCGGTTCATCTGCAGCCGCGGCCGGCTGTTGTGCGCTGTCAGACTTCGTTTCCTGGCTTGTTGCGGCTTGTTCGGCTCCAGGTTGAACGGCGGCGGTCTGGGTGGCGGCCGGCTGCTGGCCTGAAGGTGCGTTGGCAGCGGGCGGGGTGGACACCGCTTCACGCGCATCGATAGACACCTTCTGGTCGTCCTGGGTCATGGCGGTGACAACGGACGGGTCATCCTGCCAGCCCTGATAGCTAAGGGCCAGCAGGCCGCCGGCGCACAAGACGGCAAGCGAACTGAAAACGGCGAGGGGCTTCATGTCGTATCCTGTCCCTGAAAATCCTGAGCACAGTCATAGAACTGCAGGCAGATGAACGCAATCAATGCGTCGTTGTGCACCGGCCTTGCGTCAATCTGCTCGCAAGGGTTGACGCTGGTGTGGCTGCCTGTGACACACTGGCTGCATGAGCTCGAATCAACACGGCAAGCATACTCCGGCCTTATGCGTCTATTGCGGGTCAGGCACCGGCCGCGACCCCGCCTACATGGCGGCCGCCCGCACGCTGGGCCAGAGCATGGCGCAAGCCGGCGTCGGCCTTGTCTATGGCGGTGGCGGCATCGGGCTGATGGGCGAGGTTGCGCGCACGGTCGTGGCAGGCGGAGCGCCGGTGACGGGCATCATCCCCGATTTCCTGGTACAGCGCGAGCGGATGCTGGAAGACGGTGGCCATGAGCTGATCAAGGTCGAGGACATGCACCAGCGCAAGATGATGATGTTCGAGCGCGCGTCCGGTTTCGTCGCGCTGCCCGGCGGCATCGGGACCCTGGAGGAACTGGTGGAGATCGCCACCTGGGCGCAGCTTGCCCGGCACAACAAGCCGATCATCATCGCCAACATCAAGGATTACTGGCGGCCGTTGCTCAACCTGATCGACCACATGCGGGAAGAGAAGTTCATCCGCGAGGGCCTTGAAGTTCACTTCGAGGTGGTGGACCGCGCGGAGGATATCGTGCCGGCCTTCCTGAAGCGGCTGGCGCTGGCAAAGCCGCCCGTGACCGGCGACAGGGAAATCACCGAGAAATTCTGACCTTGCCTTCCGGCTTGGCGGATGCGGGACGGCTTGCCATCAGCACGCCGGCACCCGCCACGCCCATGCCGAGCCAGGCCAGAAGCGGCATCTCCTCACCCAGCACCGCCCAGGCAATCAGCGAGGCTGCCGGCGGCACCAGGAACAAAAGTGCCGAGACGCGGCTTACCTCGCCTGCCCGGATGAGATAGAGCAGCAGAGAGATGGCGATGATCGAATTGCCGATCACGAGGTACGCCAGCGCAAACAGCAGCTCGGGATGGTATTCGATGGCAAAGCCCTCGCGCACCACGGCAATCGGCCAGATCACCAGGAAGCCCACGGTGAACTGCACGATGGTCGCCACAACCGGGTGCTGCTTCACGCCGAAGCGCTTCTCGTAGATCGAACCTGCCGACATGGCGAACAACGCAATGACCGCATAGACCACTCCGATATATGATGCTGTGGAGATTTCCTGCCGCGAGCCGATCACGAGCCCGGCACCGGCAAGGCCGAGCACCAGACCCAGCCAGCGGTACTTTGAGACCACCTCGGCCACGAACACGGGCGCGAAGATTGCCACCAGGATCGGCTGCAGCGACACGATCAGCGCCACGCCGCCGGCCGACAACCCGTCGGCAAAGGCAAGGTAGGACATGCCGAAATAGATTGCCTGCATCATCAGGCCGGTGACAGCAAGATGCAGCCAGGCGACCGGGCGCTGGGGAAGTTCGGGCCGCAACACAAGATAGAGCGGCCACATCAGCACCAGCACGCAGGCATAGCGCAGTGCCAGGAACGACATGGGCTCGGCATGACGCAAGCCCAGCTTGGCGGTGGCATAGCCGCCTGACCAAAGCAGCAGGAAGATGAACGGCGCCAGCCGCACAAAAAATGCGCGCGCCGTACTCATGCGAGCCTCGCCTGGCGCAGGCTGGACATGGTGTAGAGCGCCAGCGCCGTCCAGATCAGGGCGAAGGTGATGAGCTGCTCGATGCGCAAGGGTTCATGCAGGATGAAGACCGCGGTGATGAAGTGCAGCGACGGAGCGATGTACTGCAGCAGGCCGAGCAACGTGAAGCTGATGCGGCGGGCGGCGGTGGCAAACAGCATCAATGGCAGTGCGGTCATGAGGCCACTGACGATGAGCAGGACCGAGGTGGACAGGTCTTGTCCGAAGGCAAGTGAGCCGGACTGCGCCAGCCACCAGATGATGCCAACACTGATGGCAGAGAGGATCAAGCTTTCCACGAAGAAGCCCTGCACCGGCCCCACGTCCACCGTCCGGCGGATGTAGCCATAGGCGCAGAATGCAGAGCCCAGCAGCAGCGACAGCCAGGGGAACACGCCGAGCGACCAAGTCTGCCAGGCGACAGCGATGACGGCCAGCACGATGGCCGCAAACTGCAACGGCGTCATGCGCTCGCGCAGTACGGCATATCCCACGGCAACGTTGAGCAGCGGGTTGATGTAATAGCCCAGCGCCACTTCGAGCGCGCGGCCCTGCCCCACGCCCCACACGAAGAAGCCCCATGACACCGTCACCATGAAGGTCGACAGGCACAGTACTCCGAGCAGCTTCGGGCTGCGCATGACGCGGCCGAGGTCGTGGGTGCGTCCCAGCCAGAGCATGACCGCGCCGGCTACGGGGATCGACCAGAAAGCGCGGTGCGCGATGACTTCGAGCGCATCGACGTGTTTCAGGTAGTAGAAGAACAGCGCATAGAAGCCCCAGATCGAATAGGCCGCCACGGCATACATGATGCCCGCGGTATCGCGCTCTGGAATTTCTGTGGTGGAGGCAAGGGTCATGACGCCCCGGACTATCGCGCGGAGATGCGCCGGGGCGCAATTGCCCGGCGTGCATGCACAGCCACCTTTTCGCGCATGGCTGGTTCAGCCGCGCTCACGCAAACCCCACATGGAGGCAATGCCGAGCGCCGGGCCGATAGCCAGTGCCGCCAGCACCGGCTGCCAGCCCGTGGTTGCGGCGACCACGGGCGCTGCCTGCACGGTCAGGAACGTCAGCAGAAAGCCCAGCGCGGTCTGGAAAGTCATCA
>CAZYKZ010000157.1:0-6047 GCA_964648175.1 uncultured Anderseniella sp. | reverse complement strand
CAGCCGTTGCTCAAGGTCATGGACCGGCCCAACGTCATCATCACGCCGCACGTTGCCTGGGCAAGCCTGGAAGCGCAGACCGAGTGCTGGCGCCAGACGGTTGACCATGTAAATGCCTTTTTCGACGGGCATCCCAGGAACGTGTTAACTTGACGTCTCCGGGGTTTGCCCGGATCGTTGGACGGGTTCGATCATCTTGGAGTTTCGGAACTTGAAGCCATTTGCAAGCGGGGTCGTGCTGGGCCTCGCCCTGACGTTCGTTGTTCCTGCAGCAACAGCTTCGGCTGCGGCGCCGTTCCTCGCCCCACACCGCGCGGTTTACGACATTTCGCTGAAATCGGCGGAAGAGCGCAGCGGCATCAAGGGTGCGCAGGGGCGCATGGTGATCGAGTTCCTGGGCTCCGGGTGCGAGGGCTGGACCATCAATTTCCGGATGATGAACCAGTTCTTCCTGTCTGGCGGCAAGTCACGCGTGCTCGACAGCCGTTCCTCGATGTGGGAGTCGGGCGACAACGACAAGCTGCGCTACGTGCAGAGCCAGTATGTCGACAGCCAGCTCCAGGAGGAAAAGGAGCTCAAGGCCGAGCTGAAGGACGGCACGGGCGGCGGGGCCATCACCAAGCCCGCGCCGGAGATGTTCACGCTGCCTGAGGGCGTCATATTCCCGGTCAATCACCAGTTGAAGCTGGTGCAGGCGGCCATTGACGGCAAGTCCCGCGACGAGACGTTGCTCTATGACGGATCCGACGGGGCCAACCCCGCCATTGCCATCAGTTTCATCGGCAATCGCAAGGAGCCGGCCCCGGCAGCGGCGGATGAGAAGCTGGCGGGGGTGAATGGGCAACCGGGCTGGCCGGTTTCCATTTCCTACTACAAGCCGGAAAAGAAGGAGCAGGAGACGCCTGACTACCAGGTCAACATGCTGCTCTACCAGAACGGCGTTTCCGGTGACATGACCCTGAACTACGGGGACTTCGAGCTTGCTGCCAAGCTGACTGACCTCAAAATGTTCGACGCTGGCAACTGCAAGAAGTAATGCCGCACAGCTAGTTTCCGCCGCGCTCTCCGGGCGGTTTCAGCGATCTGCCCTTGCCGATGGTGCCGAGGCCGAACTTGTTGCGCAGCCGGTCCATTGCCAGTTCCGCCCGTGCCTGACTGGCCGCCCTTGCATCAAGGCCGGAGGCCGCAGAGCCCTCATCGAGCGCGCTCAGGTGGCTTATCCCGACCCCGATCAGGCGGAATTGCGTGCGTCCGTCCGCCTCACGCTGCAGCAGGGGCCGGGCGGCTTCGAACATGCGTGCGGCAAGGGCTGTGGGCTCGCTCAAGGTGGTTGCCCGGGTGCGGGTCTTGAAGTCCCGCGTCTTGAGCTTCAGCGTGACCGTCAGCCCGGCCATGGCTTCCTTCTTGGCGCGCCGCGAGACCTTTTCCGAAAGCTCCCAGAGAAGTTTTTCCAGCTCCGCGAAGCTCGCGATGTCCGTGTTGAACGTGGTTTCCGCCGAGATCGACTTGGACTCGTGATCGGCGGACACGGTGCGCGCGTCCTCACCGCGCGACAGGTGGTAGAGCCTTGAGCCCATGCTGCCATAGCGGCGCATCAGGTCCGACTTCTCCATCGTCTGCAGCTGGCCAATCATGCGGATGCCGTCTGCGTGCAGCTTTTCCTGCATTGCCTTGCCAACGCCCCAGATGAAGCCGACGGGCTTTTCGCGCAGGAACGCGACGCACTCGTCGGGGCCGAGCACGAAGAAACCACGTGGCTTGTCCATGTCGGAGGCCAGCTTGGCGAGGTACTTGGTGTGCGCCAGGCCAACGGACGCGGTAATGCCGATCTCCGTTTCGATGCGCCTGATCAGCCGCGCAAGGGCGCGGGCCGGGCTCATGCCGTGCAGCCGCGCCGTGCCGGTGAGGTCGAGGAAGGCTTCGTCAATGGAAAGCGGCTCGACCAGTGGCGTCAGTTCCTGCATCAGGGCGCGCACCTGCCGCCCGACGGCGGCATACTTCGCCATGTCGGGCTTGATCACGATGGCTTCGGGGCAGGCGGCAAGCGCCTTGAACATCGGCATGGCCGACTTCACGCCGCGTATGCGCGCCACGTAGCAAGCGGTCGATACCACGCCGCGCGTGCCACCACCGATGATGACGGGCTTGTCCGCCAATTCGGGCCGGTCACGCTTTTCAACCGCCGCATAGAACGCGTCACAATCGATGTGGGCGATGGAAAGCTGGTGCAGCCGTGGGTGGGAGATGAGCCGGGGCGAGCCACACGAAGGGCAGCGGCGGCTGTCCGGCCGGGCATCGGCCAGGCAGTCGCGGCACATGGGCTCAGGCTTGTCAGACATGGGAGTTCCGGTTCCTTGGCGGACCGCCCGGATTATCCCAGTTTCGCGATTATGCGGTCAACAACCTCGGCAGATTCACCGGTGTAATTCGCAGGGTCCAGCAGGGTTGCGATCTGTTGCGGGGACCGCAGCTTGCCGATGACCGGATGGCCGGCAAGCGCTTCTGCAAACGTCCGGCCGGAACCGGGCAGGGCGGCGATGATGTCCTTGACGGCGTGGTGCGCCTCGTTGCGGCCCATGTCGCGGGCAAGGTCCATCATCACCGCTTCCGCGCAGATGAACCCACCTGTCAGAGCCAGGTTGGCGGCGATGCGCGCCTCGTCCACGACGACGTTCTCAACCAGCCGGACTGTCTGCTCCAGCGCGGCATGGGTGAGCACGAAGCTTTCGGGGATAACCGCCCATTCCATCGTCCACGCAGCCATGTCGCGTTCATGCTCGTGCATCGTTGCCTCGATCATGGCGGCGGGCTTGGCGGCCATGAGCCGGGCCAATGCCACCACGTTCTGCGCCAGCATCGGGTTGCGCTTCTGGGGCATGGTGGACGACCCGCCGGCGCCGGGTGCGGCGCCTTCGGCCAGTTCGCCGATCTCGGTGCGTTGCAGGTTGACGATCTCGTTGGCGATCTTGCCGCACATGGCGGCCGCAATGGCCAGCTGGCAGACGATGCCGGCAAACTGCGCGCGGCTGGTGTGCCAGCTGGCGCCGGGGTCGCGCAGGCCCAGTTCGGCTGCCAGTGCGCTGCGCACCTTCGTGCCATTGCCGCCGAGCGTTGCGAGCGTACCCGCCGCACCGGCAAACTGGACAGGAAGGTCTGCTTGCAGGCTGGCCAGTGCCGTCATCGCCTCGTGTGCCTCCCGTGCCCACAGCGCGAACTTGAGGCCCAGCGTGACTGGAACTGCATGCTGGCCATGGGTGCGGCCCGCCATGGGCAGGTCGCGCCATCGCCTGGCTTGAGTGGCACATGCCTTGCGCAGGGCTGTCAGCGTCTGCGTGACAAGACCCAGGCCATCCCGCATCTGGAGAACCGTGCCGGTGTCCATGATGTCCTGCGTGGTGGCGCCGAAATGAACCCAGGCCGCATGTTCGCCCGCAACACTCTCGATGGATGCGATGACAGGCGTGAGCGGGTGGCTGGCCGCAGCGATTCTTGCGCCAAGGCTGCAGAGATCGTGGTGTCGAGGTTCGCAAGCCCCGGGAATTGCCGCGCCGGCGGCCTGCGGGATCACGCCAAGTTGCGCCTGCACCCGCGCCAGGGCAGCCTCGACCTCCAGCCAAGCCTTGAGCGTCGCCTCGTCCGACCAGACCGCTTTCATGGCCGTGGTGGAGAAGAGGTGGCCCAACAACCTTGAGTCGGACACGTGGACGGGCGGTGTCATGGCGAAGCGGCTTCCTGTTGACGCTCATCATCCCACAGGCGAGCAGCGCCGCGCACGCCGGAGATTGGCCCGTGGTGAGCGGCTTTCACCTTGATGTCAACCGCATCGGCAAACACGTATGGTGCGATTGCCGTGGGCAACCTGTCGACAAGGCCTGGCAGATCGACCAGGCCGCCGCCGATGACGATGACCTCCGGATCGACAATGTTGACGACGTGAGCGAGGCCCCGTGCCGTCCGGTCGAGGTGCCGGTCTAGCGTGGCTTGCGCGGCTGCATCGCCCGCCTGCGCACGAGTGGCGATGTCTTCACTGCTCAGCGCTTCGCCGGTCATGGCCTGATGGTCGCGGGCAAGGGCAGGGCCTGATACCCAGGTTTCCATGCATCCGCGACGGCCGCACCAGCACTCGGGTCCCGGATGTTCGTGGTCATGCGCCCAAGGCAACGGATTGTGACCCCATTCGCCACCAACGCCGTGCGGCCCGGCCATCAGCTTGCCATGCACCACAAGCCCGCCGCCGCAACCCGTGCCAAGAATGACGCCGAAAATCGATTCCGCACCGGTGCCCGCCCCATCCAGCGCCTCGGACAGAGCGAGGCAGTTGGCGTCATTGGCGAGCCTGACGGGCATTGCGAGTGCAGTTTCAAGGTCGCTTTGAAACGCCTTGCCGTTGATCCAGGTGGAATTGGCATTCTGGACCAGCCCGGTCAGGGGTGAAACAGAGCCGGGCATGCCGATGCCCACCCTGACCGGACCGCCTGCCCGGGTAGCAAGCCTGCTGACCATTGCAGCGACGGTATCAATCACGCCGGCATAGTCACCGCGCGGCGTTGGCTCGCGCGCACTGGCCAATTCGAGGCCCGCGTCATCCATCAGCACGCCGGCGATCTTGGTGCCTCCGATATCAATGCCGATGCGCAATGGGACGCCCGTCATGCCGGTTCAGCCGCTGCGGCTGCCGGTGAACAGGGCTCCGATGTGGTCATGCGCGTCGGGCCAGTTGTCGGTGCGATGGTGGATATGGTCTTCGCGTGCCACGTGGCGGCCGAAGCGTTCGTCCTGCATGAAGTGAACGAGATAGGTGTGCGGCACATGATCGGCGGCGGACTTGAGATATCCGTTGTTGTCGTCGATGAACACCACCGGTGCGGTATGGGCGTTTGCGAGCGCCGCGATGGCAGGTCCCTTTGGCCCCGAATTCGTGACAACCGGAAAGTGGATGCCATGACTGCGCAGGTTCTCCTGGCGCGCCTGCCTGAACTGGGACGGCAGGTTGGTGAGCATGACGATGTCGGCGTGACGCGACAGGCTTTCGAGCGAGTCCGCCGCGCCTTCTATGGCATCCAGCCTGGCGGTTTCTTCCTCGAAGAAGGACATCAGCGCAGGGCCGATCTCGGCGCCCGGCAAAGGCTCATTGTCCGACTTGCGGCGGATATTGCCGTTGAGGGCAAAGCTGGCCGGGTCAAGCCACAAGCCGTTGCGGTCGAGCCATCCTTCGAGGCCGCGCAGGAAGTGCACCACGACCTCGTCCACGTCGCACAACAGGAGCGGCCGGGCTGGGTCAAGATCAAGCTGCGCGATTTGCGCCTTCGTCGCCTCATCGATTGCCGTGGCGGTCATGGTCACAGGGCCCCCGTACTTGCCGGCCGCTGCAGGGCCACCAGCGCCTGGACAGGCGTCTGGGGGGCAATTCCGGCGGTTTCGCAGAAGGCCAGCAGCAGTGATTCGTCGCCGCACAGATAGTCGAGCAAACCCGCCAGTCCATGGCGTGTCTGGACGAGATGACCCAGGCTGCCTGCGTCAAAACCTGACACGCTCATGAAGCGGTCCAACTGCTCATCTGAAGATGCAATGAATTCAAACGCTTGCAAGGCAACGACTTCGGCGGTTTCGACGTTAAGCATAAAATTTTACTCGTTGGAATAGGCGCGGCCTTAACCAGCAAAAGTAGAAAGTCCAGCGCAGCGTAAAGCTTAAGGTTGGCGTAACTTTCTTACGCGACATTGTGCATGCTATCTGGGGAGAACGCACACTACAATTCAAGCCGTTCTCACACTCTATGGCCACTCGACAAATGCGGGTTGGGAGGCTGAAAAACGAGAAAAGGGCGCAGTTCGCATGGCGCAGACATCGGAACAGCCTGATCCCGCAGCGGTCAAGACAGTGCTCATCGTTGAGGACAACGAACTCAACATGAAGCTGTTCAACGACCTGCTGGAGGCACATGGATACCGGGTGTTGCAGACCCGGGAAGGCCTGTCTGCGCTCGACATCGCGCGCCAGCACAAGCCGGACCTGATCCTTATGGACATCCAGCTGCCTGAAGTGTC
>CAZYKZ010000156.1:0-6184 GCA_964648175.1 uncultured Anderseniella sp. | reverse complement strand
ACGAAATGCCGCAGCATGTGCATATGGCGGATATCGTAGCATGCGAACTCAAACTTCGCACCTCGTTCGCGGCCCATGTCTTGCAAGACACCCGCGATATCGCGCGGCGTATTCTTGAAAACCAGATCGTCCGAGTTTCTCAGAAACGGCTCTTCCCAGTCGTGCAGCCATTCGGTGCGCTTACCCAACAACGGGTAAAGCGCGAAGTTCATCGTGCCCATGTTGAGCGAACACATTTCGGGCCGCGCCGCCTTCGGTCCGGCGAGGCGCTCTTCCAGCGTCATCATCGCACTGCCACCCGTCGTCAGGTTCACCACCGCGTCGGTGCCGCTCTTTATGGCCGGCAGAAAGTTCATGAAGTCCTCGACCGCGGCAGAGGGCCGACCCGTCTGCTGGTCGCGGGCGTGCAGGTGCAGGATGGCGGCCCCCGCCTTAGCTGCGTCGATGGCCTGATCTGCAATCTCGCGCGGTGTTACGGGTAGGTAGGGCGACATCGACGGAGTATGGATTGATCCTGTGACGGCACAGGAGATGATGATCTTGGACATTCCGACCCCTCTCAGGCACCATGTGTCAGCGCAGGTCCGAACTTGCGTTCGAATTTATCCAGCGAGACCGTCAGTTTCTGCATGATCTCTTCGATATGCTCCGACGTTACAATCATCGGAGGACATACCAGGAAGTGGTCCCCCTCGACGCCGTCACGGCTTCGGCGGGAATAGATCACCAGTCCTTCTTCATATGTCATCTCGACCAGCTCGACATAGGCCGATAGCTCTTTCGGCAGCGGCGCCATCGTCTGGCGGTCAGACACCAGTTCAAACGCCAGCAGCAGGCCCTCGCCGCGCACGTCGCCGATGAAGGCGAAACGTTGCATCAGGTCCTTCAGCCGGGATTTCAGCAAGGCGCCCATTCGGGCAGCGTTGCCGATCAGGTCGTCGGCCTCGATCACCTCCAGCACCGCAAGGCCAGCCGCGCAGGCCAGCGGATTTCCGGCATAGGTATGCCCATGCATGAAACCGCCAGCATCGAGCACCGGCTCGACCAGCCTTTCATGGGCGATCATCGCGCCCAGCGGCGCGTATCCCGCGCCAAAGCCCTTGGAGATTGCGACGATGTCAGGGGCCACGTCCCAATGCTCGGCCCCGAGAAACCGACCTGTCCGCCCTCCTCCTGACATGACCTCGTCGTGAATCAGCAAAACGCCGTAGCGGTCGCAGATCTCGCGGACGGCCTTCATGTAGCCCGCCGGTGGCACCAGCGCTCCGGTCGAGGCGCCGCCGATGGGTTCCTGGATGAAAGCCAGCACGCTGTCGGCTCCTTCCTCCAGGATCTTCGCCTCGAGCATGGCCGCGTAGTGCAAGCCGGTGGCCGGATCGGCCATGTTGAGGCCGTCAAGATAGGCGCGTGGAGCCGGGATCTTGGGCATCGCCTGCATCATCGGCAGGAAAGGATCGCTGAGCGGCGCGTATCCCGTCAGCGCCAGCGCGCCAAGGGTTGATCCGTGATAGCTGGGGCTGCGCGAAATCACCTTCCAACGCGCCTCCTGCCCGTCCGTAACCGCATATTGTCGCGCCAGTTTGATCGCGCTTTCCACGGCTTCGGACCCGCCGGACACGAAGAACACCTTTTCCATCCCCGCCGGGCAAAGCTGCGCTACCTTTGTGGCCAGCATCTCGCCCGGCTCTGTCTCAAAATGTAGCCGGTAACCAAAGGTCGACTTGCCCATCTGGCGCCGCATCGCGTCGATGACGCGCAGATCGGAATGGCCGATGTTGCTGACCATTGCGCCGGAGGATCCGTCCAGATAGCGCCTGCCGTTCACATCCCAGATGTAGACGCCCTCGGCCCTTTCCAGCATGGGCCGACGGTTGCGTGTCTGATAAAAAAGATGGCTGTTGGATTGCAACGTCCTAACTCTCTGCCGGCAGCACAGAACAATCTTTAGGATCGATTGACACGTTCACCGCGTCGCCTGCGCTGAAGGGGCGCCCGTCAATCATGTTCATGATCTGCAGCTCCTGATCCCCGACGTGGACGAAATAGCGCGCGATCTGGCCCTGATAGTCGACCGCCCGCACGACGCCCTGCGCCGACACCTCGGCACCGGTATCGGCGGCTGCCAGCAGTTTCAGCTTCTCGGCGCGGATCACCAGCCGACCGGCCTTCGCACCCTCAAGGTTGACGGCTCGCGCGCGCGGAACGGGAATGACGCCAAAATGTGGCGCCTCCAGCCCGATGGTGGCGCGATCCGAGCCGACGACCCGAACGTCGAGAATATTCGAGGCGCCAAGGAAGTTCGCGACAAACTCGTTGGCCGGGTTGTTGTAGACATCTTCGGGTGCGCCGACCTGCTGGACCATGCCAGCGCTCATGACGATGATCTTGTCCGACATCGCCAGCGCTTCGGACTGGTCGTGGGTAACGAAGATCGAGGTGACGCCTATCCGGTGCTGGATCGCTTTCAATTCGACCCGCATTTCCTCGCGCAGATTGGCGTCAAGGGCGGAAAGCGGCTCGTCCAGCAGCAGCACGTCAGGTTCGATAACGATCGCGCGCGCCAAGGCAATGCGCTGCTGCTGGCCGCCTGACAACTGGCCGGGATAACGGTCTTCGACGCCGGGCAGTCGCACGATGTCGAGCGCGGCCTTCACCTTGGCGGCGGCATCCGAACCTGTAACGCCCCGGTACTTCAGCCCGAAGGCGATATTCTGCCCGATCGTACGGTGCGGAAACAAAGCGTAGTTCTGAAATACCAGACCCAGATTGCGCTTGTGGATAGGTACGTCGTTGATGCGCGTGCCGCCGACCAGTATGTCGCCGGCCGTCGGCGTCTCAAGCCCCGCAACCATCCGCAGGATCGTAGTCTTGCCACAGCCCGATGGCCCCAGAAGGGTCGTGAAGGACCCTTCCTCAAAGGTGATATCGAGGCCTTCGACGGCGGTGACCGCGCCAAAGTACTTAGCAACATTCTTGAGTTCTACGCCCGCCATGCAACTGGTCCCGCCCTCACCGTCGATTGAGGCGGCGGGTCGCGCCTGGCGGCCCGCCGCGTTGACATATCTGGCGTCAGCCGCCCTTCGCGATGCGGTTCCACGCGGCGGTGTAATCCTTCTCGAGCGGGTTCCACACGACCGGGTCGCGGAAGACCAGATTGGAGAGGGTGCCGGTTGCGTCGTAGGCCGGCAGCGCCTTGATCATGTCGGTCATAGGCACCTTGTTGGGGTCCAGCGACGACGGGTATTTCTGCCCTTCGGCCACCGCGATGGATGTCGCCGGGTCGAGCATGAAGTTCAGCAGCTCTTCCGCCTCGGCCATCGGCGAACCCTTGAGAACGAACATGCTTTCCATCCAGGCAAGGCCGTTCTTGGGGTCCATGTAGCCGATCGGATGGCCCTGATCCTGGAGGGCCGCGACGCGACCCGACCAGGCTTCGGTCACATAGATTTCCTCTTTTGCCAGCAGGTCCATCAGCTCGGCGCCCGAGCTCCAGTACTTCAGCACCAGGTCGCGGCTTTCGCGCACCTTGTCCCAGACCGCATCCCAGTCGGTGATGTTATTGGGGTCCTGGTTGGATTGCAGCGCGCCGTACCATGCCCGATTGGCCGCGTCGCCCCAGCCACCGATCTTGCCCTTCAACTCTTTCTTCAACAGAAGATTGGCCCCCAGCGCCTCGGCCTCTTCCTTGGTGACATGCTTGGTGTTGTAGGCGATCCCGGTAGTGCCATAGTCATAGGGCACGGCCGACAGGCTGTTCGGCGTGATCTTGCGGAACGGCTTGATGATGGCATCCATCACATTGGCGAGGTTCGGGATATTGGCCTCGTTCAACTCGCTGCCATAACCGGCATCGACCCAGCGCTTATACCAGCTGACGCCGGACGAATGCAGGATGTTGTGGCCGTCGGTGTTGCCGGCGGCCTTTATCTTGGTCAGCACCTCGCCCTCGCCCCCGAAGGTCGAGTCGATGACCTTGTTGCCCGAGGCCGCCTCATAGGGATCGAAGGCATTCTTGCGCAGGGCCTCACTGACGACCCCGCCCCAGCCTTCGAAGTAGAGCGAGGTTCCGGCGGCGCGCGCCTGCTGCGCCATGTTGACCATTATGCCGCCGCTGACGCCAGCGGTGATACCCGCCGCGCCCAGCAGCCCAATGAAGGTCCGGCGGTCGACATCGCCATTGCCCATCCGCTCACGCAGGATTTCATAGCGTTTGGTACTGTCTATCTTTTTCATTTCTTCTCTCCATGTTGGGTAGTCAGGAACTTGGCTCTCTCATGTTTTCTTGCGGGAGAAATACCGTGCCAGCCCGCCGGCAAGCAGCGGCACGCCGACGGTGATGACGATCATCACAAAGCCGAGCGCGTTGATCTCGGGGCTGACGGAATTCCGCAGCATGCCGAAGATCTGGGTCGGAACGGTTTCCATTCCGGACGGACGCCAGAACAGGGTGGCGGTGATGTTGTCGAAGGAAATGGTGAAGGCGAAGAGCGCGCCCGCAAAGACCGCTGGCGCCAGAAGCGGCAACGTAACGCTGAAGAATGTCTGAAACGGGTTGGCGCCAAGACTGCGCGCGGCCTCCTCGTATTCCTTCTTGATGCCGACCAGACGCGCCTGTACGACCAGCACCACGAAAGGCAGTGCGATGATCGAATGGCCCAGCAGCAGCAATAGAAACGAGCGCGGCATGTGCAGCCAGCGCAGGAATATCAGCAAGCCCACCGCTAGCACGGTTTCGGGCACCAGCACCGGCGAGATCAAGAGCGTGGTGATGAAATCCTTGCCGCGGAACTGGTAGCGCACCAGTGCGAGTGAGGCCAGAATTCCGATCGTCGTCGAGATCAACGCCGTTAGCAGACCAAGCCCGAGCGAGGTCTTGAGCGCCCGCATGATCGCCTCGTTCTCGGCCAGCTTGTAAAACCAGCGCAGGCTGAATCCCTCGATCGGAAAGCCGCCGAATTGCGAGCTGTTGAAGGCCAGCACCATCACGACCGCGATCGGCGCGAACATGAAGACGTAGACCAGGATGGTGTAGAGGCGGATCAAGCTCCAGGCGCGCATGTCGGTCCCCTACCTGAAAGCTTTTGAAAGCTGATTGAGGCCCATCACGCGGCTGTAGGCGACCACGACCAGCCCAAGCAGCACCAGAAGCGTGAAGGACAAGGTCGCCCCCATCGGCCAGTTCAACTCACTGACGACCGCGTCATGGATAAGGTTGCCAAAGAGGAAATCGCGCGGACCGCCAAGGATCAGAGGGGTGACGTAACTTCCCCCGGTCAGGACGAACACCAGCAGGCTGCCGGCGGCAAGGCCCGGCATCGACAGCGGCAAAGTCACCTCGCGAAACGCCTGCCAAGGCGTCGCCCCAAGGGTGCGCGCCGCCGGCTCCAGATTCGCGTCAATGCCTTCCAGGCTGACATAGACGTTCAGAATCATGTAGGGCAGGAAGACGTGCAGAAAGCCGATGATGACGGTTCCTTCCTTGTACATCATCTGCAACGGCGCATGGATCAGGCCCAACCAAAGCAGGATGCCGTTGAGCGCGCCCTCGTTGCCCAGGATGTGGATCCAGCTCATCGTCCGGATGATGAAGCTGACCCAGAACGGCAAGATCAGCAGCAGCAAAAGCAGCCAGCGCTGGCGAAACTTCGTCGTGGCGATGAAATAGGCCGGGATGTAGCCCAGGATGGCGGCCAGCACGGTTACGATCACCGACAGGCGCAGCGTCTTCCAGATCGCTACGCGGTAGTAGCTGTCCTGAAACAACGCCTGCCAGTTCGAGAACTGGAACGCGACCTTGTCGACCGCCAAATCGACATTCTCGTAGAAAGAGTAGACCAGGATGAACGACATCGGGATGACGACAAGCAGGGTGATCGCCAGAAGCGCGGGCGCCAAAAGGAACCACGGGCGACGGTCAAAGGCTGCATCTGCATCGGCCATCGTCAGGTTTCGTCTCCACTGCCGCCATGTCACCAAGCTGCACTCAGTGTTGCATTCCGGCTCTGGATTATTAGAATTGATAATCAAAATAGAGAGCATTAATCGAAACAATGTCAAAGCAAGCGCCCAGCCGCTTTGTCTCCAACCTTGACTGGAACCTGCTGCGCACCTTCGTGATCATCGTTGAGGAGGGCAGCATCTCGCGCGCGGCAAACCGATTGTTGCGCGGCCAACCCGCCGTCAG
>CAZYKZ010000155.1:0-6195 GCA_964648175.1 uncultured Anderseniella sp. | reverse complement strand
GGTCCGTGGAACGACTACTTCATGAAGTTCTACGAAGCCGCCAAGTACTACTACTATCCGGGCATGCACGAAGCCGGTTCCACGCTGGCGCTCGGCATCAACGAGAAGTGGTGGGCCGACCTGTCGAAGACCGACCAGGAAATCATCAAGGCTGCATGCGGCGAAGAGCACATGAAGTCGATGTCCGAGTACAACGCGCTCAACGGCACCTACCTGACCAAGCTGATCAAGGAAAACGGCGTCGAACTGCGTGAGTTCAACGACGACGTGTACGACAGCTTCGGCAAGGCAGCTGAAGAAGTGTTCGCCGAAACCGTGGCCCACTCCGACCTCGCCAAGCGTACGCATGAAAGCTTCCTTGCCGCACGTGCCGACGTGGGCGCCTGGATGAAGCTGTCTGACGTGGCTTACCTGAACCAGCGCAACCGCGTGCTGGGCATGTAACTGCAAGATTGCCGTGGCCGGCGGTGTCCTGAGGGGGCGTCCGCCGGCTGCGGAATTTCGGCGCAGGCTTCCGCCGGTTGCGGGTTGCTTCGGTTGTCTGTGCGGCCTCCGAGAGGGGAAACGGGTGGCGGGCTACGTCTCGCCGGGGATAACAGGGCGGATCAAGACGTGAGCACACAGTCTATTGATGCAACGGCGGGGACGCTGGGATGGCGGATGTTTTCCTGGTCCGTCACTTTTGCAACCTTCGCATTTATCTTGAACAATTACCTCACCTACTGGCAGGGCCTGCCTGGCGCATCCGCGGCGCTGTCCGGCGGCGGTGCGTTGGCCTGGTTACAGCTCGCGCTATATCCGCTGGCAGTCGTGCTGGCGGCATTGATGGTTATGCGGTCTCGCGCCTTGCCGTTGCGCGCCGACGCCGCGCGTCTTTATGCAATTACGGCCTTCATCATCCGGTGGGCATTCTTTTCGGTGCTGCTGGTCGGTCTCGCCGACGCAGTCATATCATTCCTGCGCGTTGAAGCCTTGCTTGAAAGCGTTGTTGGCACACATCTCGCCAGCGAGCTCGGACGGCCTGTTTATCGCGGCACCTGGGTGCACATTCCACTGTGCATCCTGTCGGTCGTGATCGCGGCGGTATGGCGCAAGACGCTGGGCTTCATCTGGTTGTCGCTGCTGGTTGTGGTCGCTGAATTGCTGATCGTGTTCACCCGCTTCATCTTCTCCTATGAGCAGGCCTACATGGGCGACCTGGTGCGCTTCTGGTATGCGGCCCTGTTCCTGTTTGCTTCAGCCTATACCCTGATCGAGGAAGGCCATGTGCGCGTGGACGTGCTCTATGCGGGCTTTACCGAACGCAGAAAGGGCATCGTGAACCACTGGGGCTCGCTGCTGCTCGGCATAACGCTTTGTGCCGTGATCCTGTGGTTCGGCATGGAAGGCAAGGCAAGCATCATCAACTCGGCATTGCTGAACTTCGAGGTCTCGCAGTCCGGCTTCGGCATGTACACGAAGTACATGATGGCCGGTTTCCTCGGCGTGTTCGCCGTATCGATGATGATCCAGTTTGCCGGTTACCTGCTGGAGGGCATCGCCGACCAGCGCAATGAACCGGGCAAGCGCGAAGTCGCCAATCCCGGCGGCCACTGACCAGCCAAACGTTTCTGGGGCGAAAGAACATGGAACTCTTCTTTCTTGCAATGCTGGTCATGCTGATGGCGTTTGCCCTCGGCTCTGGCTATCCGGTGGCGTTTGCCTTGCCGGGCTCTGCCATCCTGACCATCGGCACGGCTGCTGCGGCCGGTTATCTGTTCGCCGGCGATCCGGCGGCCTATTTCGCGCATGGCTCGCCGGCGCAATGGATCAGTGCGGGCGTCACCAACTTCCGCGGGGTCTACTGGGAGGTTGAACGAGATACGCTGATCGCCATTCCGCTGTTCGTGTTCATGGGCATCATGCTGCAGCGGTCGAAGATCGCCGAAGACCTGCTGGTCACGATGGCGCAGCTCTTCGGCCCCATCCCGGGCGGCCTCGGCATCTCGGTGGTGTTCGTGGGTGCGCTGCTGGCGGCAACCACCGGCATTCTTGGCGCCACCGTGGTGGCCATGGGCCTGATCTCGCTGCCGGTGATGATGCGCAACAACTATTCGCACCCGCTGGCAACCGGCACCATCGCCGCCTCCGGCACGCTTGGCCAGATCATCCCGCCGTCGATCGTGCTGATCATTCTGGCCGACCAGCTGGCCAGCGCGGTCGATCAGGCCGACACGGCCCGCAAGGCGCTGCACAAGGCCGCGACCGGCGACGTCACCATGCCGTCCGAGTTTGCGGTCACCTCGACCAGCGCCGGCGACATGTTCCTTGGCGCCTTCATTCCGGGCCTCGTCCTGGTAGGCCTTTACATGCTCTACATCCTGGTGCTCGCCTTGCTGCGGCCCAAGATGGCGCCGGCTGTGCCGGTGGAGGGCGGCCTCAACAAGGCTTTGCTGATCAAGGCGTCAGTTTCGCTGGTGCCGCCACTGGTGCTCATTTTCATCGTGCTGGGCTCGATCATCGGCGGCGTGGCGACGGTGAACCAGGCCGGTGCAATCGGTGCGGCCGGCGCGATGATCATGGCCGGCTACCGGCTCAAGGAAGGGCAGGCACGGGCGTTCTGGCCGGCGCTGCTTGCACTGGGCTCGGTCATCGCCATTTTCGTACTGGGGTCGATGTTCTCGATGAACATCAAGAACATCCAGGACTCCACCGATGCCCTTGGCATTGGCCTGGGCCTGGTTGCTTTGTCCGGACTGATAATCGCGCTGATCTGGAGCGGGCTGCGCACGCTGCGCATCGACCGTACGTTGCACGGCGTAATGATCGAGACGGCTAAGACCACATCGCTGGTGTTCATCATCCTGCTTGGCGCGGCGATGCTCACTGCAGCCTTCCGCGCCTTCGGTGGTGAAGAACTGGTGAAGGAGTTCCTGACCGGTTTGCCAGGCGGGTTCTGGGCGCAGTTCATCATCGTGATGGCGGTGATTTTCCTGCTCGGCTTCTTCCTCGATTTCATCGAAATCGCCGTGGTAGTGGTGCCGATCGTGTCGCCGATCCTGCTGGCAGACCCGGCGGCGAATATCACCGCGGTGTGGCTTGGCGTGATGATCGGTCTGAACATCCAGACGTCGTTCCTGACGCCACCGTTCGGGTTTGCGCTTTTCTATCTGCGAGGCGTGGCGCCATCGAGCGTGCTGACTACCTCCATCTACAAGGGCGTGGTGCCGTTCATCATGCTGCAGCTGGTGGCGCTGGGTATCGTGGGCTATCTGCCGAGCCTGGTAAACTATCTGCCGACGCGATTGTCGCTGCTGGGCGAGCAGTCGCCACCCCCGATCAATCCAAAGCTGCAGACCTGTATCGAGGAAACGGTGTTTGCGCGGTATCAGAATGAAGGTGACCGCATCCGCGGCGCCATTGCGGACGCGCGCAAGCTCGACATGTCGGCCGTCCCCGAAAAACTGGCGGCTTCGTTCACCGAAAGCCTCGACAAGGCCGACGAGACGTTCAAGCTGCTGGGCGACATCAAGGCAGCCGAACAGGAGATGCAGGCAGCGGTTCCCGCCTATGCGCCGCTGCACACTGAAGTTCGGGCAATCGAGCGTGATATCCGCCGGGCAGAGGAGGACATGAAGGCGTCCGAGACCGCCCTGCGGCGCGTGCGCGGTGACGATGAAAAGGCCCAGAAGGCCCGGGAGCGGTACGAAGCGCGGATCGCCCGGGACAAGGCCGAGATTGAACGGTTGAAGTCGCTTATTCCGGCTGAATGGAAAGAGAAGCACGAGGAATTCAAGAAGCTTCTCAATGCCGACAAGCGTGCAAGGCTTGCCTATCGCCGCAATGTCGACCAGGCCTACAAGCCGGTTGCCGAGTTGCGGGGGCTGCTGGATGGTGCAGAGCAGCTTCTGGCGCTCAAGCCGGCGCTCGACAACGCCGTTACGCTGGCAGAAGGCAACGATGCCGCCGCGACTGCCGACGCCATCAAGTCGCTGGTATCGGACCTCGGCAGGGTGGACGGCACCAGCGATCTGACCAAGCCGCTGCGCGATGCGTCACGCGCGCTTGAGAAGAACCCGGATGACAAGCCGGAGGTCAAGCGTCTGCTCGACGAGGCCGTAGCCATCTTCAACAACAAGGTCGACTGGCGGCAGAAGGCTGTCGAAAGCATAGGCCCCGGTTTGAAGGCCTATGATGAGGCAATCTACGACACCATCGGGCTCAGGTCGCAGCGGCGCCTGCCGGAAGATACGGCGCTCAACGTGGCTGCGTGCATGTCACATCATCGCGACGTCTCGCTGAGCTTCTAGGGGCAAGGTGGTTCTGCCAATGACGTCTGCCGACCTGTTTGACCTGACCGGAGAGGTGGCCCTGGTTACTGGCGCCTCGTCCGGACTGGGCGAACGGTTCGCCCAGGTGCTGGCCGCCAACGGTGCGAAGGTCGTCATCGCCGCCCGGCGCATCGACCGGCTTGAGGCTCTGGTAGAGAAGATCAGGGCTGCGGGCGGGCAGGCGATTGCGGTAGAGCTCGACGTGGCTGACCAGTCAGCCATCGCCCCGGCCTTCGACGCCGCCGAAGCTGAGTATGGCACCGTTACGATCCTGGTGAACAATGCAGGCATCGATGGCCAGTCGCCACCGCTCGATATGACGCCGGCGCAATGGCGCAAGGTCATGTCGGTCAATGTGGACGGGGTCTGGTTCTGCGCGCAGGAGGCAGCACGGCGGCTGGTGGCGGCAGGCAAGCCGGGCAGCATCATCAACATCGCCTCGGTGCTGTCGTTCCGCGCAGCGCGCACATTGTCGGCCTATGCCACGTCGAAGGGGGCCGTGCGCCAGATGACCCACAACCTGGCGCTCGAACTGGCGCGGTACAACATTCGCGTCAACGCCATCGCGCCGGGCTACATCCTGACAGAGATCAACCGCGACTTCTTCGAAACGCCGGGCGGCCAGGCCATGATCAAGCGGATACCGCAACGGCGCATTGCCGAGCCATCGGAGCTCGACGGAACGCTGTTGCTGCTGGCGTCTTCAAAGGCGTCGGGCTACATGACCGGGTCGACCGTGGTGGTGGACGGCGGCCACATGCTGCCGGCGGACTGATCCGGCATTCGCGCCGCTGCCCCGGCGCATACGACAAGGACTGGACCTGATGGACTTCACGATTTCTCCCGAACTCGAAAAGCTGCGCCGCCGCTTGCGGGACTTCATTGCCGAAGAGGTGATCCCGCTGGAGAACGACAAGGACAACTACAACGAGTTCGAGAACATCCGGCTGTCACTGCTGAAGCCGATGCGCGAGAAGGCCAAGAAGGAAGGCCTGTGGGCGCCGCAGATGCCGAAGGAGCGGGGCGGGCTGGGGCTGAAGGTGGCCGAGTGGGCGGTGTTCTACGAAGAGGCTGCCCGCTCCATATTCGGTCCGGTCATCGTCAACTGTCAGGCGCCGGATGACGGCAACATGTCCATCCTCAACAAGACGCTGCCGTCGGAGGAGATGAAGGACAAGTGGCTGCAGCCGATCATCGACGGCGACGTGCGTTCGTCGTTCGTGATGACCGAACCGCATCCGGGTTCAGGCTCGGATCCAGGCGGCATGATGCTCACGAAGGCCGAGCGCAAGAATGACCGGTACATCGTCTCAGGCCGCAAGTGGTTCATCTCCGGTGCGGCCGTCGCCTCGCACTTCATCCTGATGGCGCGCACCTCGGATGACCCGCGGCGGGGGCTGTCTGCCTTCGTGTTTCACAAGGACGATCCGGGCTGGCGCATCGTCAGGCGAATTCCCAACATGGGGCCTGACGAACATGGTGGGGTATGCGAGCTCGAGTTCGACGGGCTGGAAATCCCGATGGCCAACCGCCTGCTCGAAGAAGGCGACGGCCTGCGCATCACCCAGATGCGTCTTGGGCCTGCACGGCTCACCCACTGCATGCGCTGGCTGGGCATGGCCAAGCGCTGCATGGAAGAGGCGAGCGAGTACATCAACCGGCGCGAGGCGTTCGGGCAGAAGCTGGCCGAGCGCGAGAGCGTGCAAATGATGATGGGCGACGTGGCGCGCGACATCCAGACCGGAAAGCTCTTGACCATGCATGCGGCCTGGATGATTGACCAGGGCGACAAGGCCCAGCGGGAAGTCTCAACCGCCAAGATCCACGTGGCCGACACGCTGCACCGGGCGGCCGACACCGCTCTGCAGCTGCAGGGCGCACGCGG
>CAZYKZ010000154.1:0-6196 GCA_964648175.1 uncultured Anderseniella sp. | reverse complement strand
AATCGAAAGCGGCCTGTGGCAGCTTTGCCTCATGTACCGGTGGTTCAGAAACAACTTGTCCCTGCGCGGCATCGCTGCAATCGCCATTGGCGTGCTGTTTCAGTGGATGGTGTTTACGCCGGGCGTCATCGATCCACCGATGCCGTGGTTCCTTGCCGTGATCTTCAGTCTGATGGGGTTGGGCTTGGCGCTGGCCGGCTGCATGGCGATCTGGTTCAAGTGGCACCGCCAGCGCGTGGCGGAAAGCACGCGGCCAGAGAAGGTGCTTGTTGAGCTGAAAGACGGCGGCGGCGAAGGCAGTGCGGACATTGCGGTCGTCCAGGCCAGCTCCGGGCGCTGGGAGGTGCCGTTCCACGGACCGTCTGCCGCTGGGAAGCTGTTCGGCAAGGGACAACTGGAAGCCACGGCCTGGCTGGACCCCACGACCAACATGCCGGTTGTGCTGGAAGTCAGCGGCGTCCGCCTCAATACCTTGTGGAAACCCAGCCGGACTTGAGCCGCTTACCCCCTCTCAAACGGCGCCGCCGCCGCGTTCTTCCACGGAGTCCAGGCGTGGCCTCGCACCCCCCGTTTTCGCCTCTTGCTGCATGATGGACTGAGGTCAAGGGCGTTCATTTTGCGGCAATGAAGTGCTGGCAGGCTTGCGTCATGTACCGCTGGTTCAGAAACAATGTGTCCCTGCGCGGCATCGCGGCAATCGCCATTGGCGTGCTGTTTCTCGTCGTGTTGATCCAGCCGGAACGGTTCTTTGCTGAGCCCGTGCCGGCATTGGTCACATCGCTGTCGCTGGCAGTGGGCCTGGCGCTCGTGATGGCCGGGCTTGTTCTGCTGCGGTTCAAGTGGCGGCGCGCCAGGCTTGTTGCAAGCGGCCAGCCGGTCCAGACCATGGCCACCCTGCACAAGGACGAGGATTCCGACAGCACCAGCTACTGGGCGTACGTTGAACTTGGCGGCGAGGCATGGCGCATTGGCTTCGACCAGACCGCTGGCCGCTATGAAGGCCCGTTTGGAGTCGAGGTGCCGGTAGATGCATGGCTTGACAGCGGCACCGGAGAGCCGGTGGCCATCGCAGTTGATGGCTCGCAGCTGAACACGCTCTACAAGGCCTACCGGGTTTAGCTCATCCCTTCTCGAACAGCGCCGCCGCCGCGTTCTTCCACGGCGTGAAGGCGTCTGCCTCGCGCAATACCTCCAGACCTTTCAGCGTGAACGAGCGGGGCGTGGCCAGTTCGTCCACCAGCGCGCGGATGCTCTCATCAGGCCGGTCGCGCACCGTGGTGGCAGCGGCGCGTGTCATCTGCGCCACCAGTAGCCGCGCGGTGTCCGGATCGACGCCATGGTCCGCCACCCAGCCGGTCATCTCGCCGATCAGTTCCTGCACCCAGCCGTAATAGCAGGCGATGGTGGAGGCGGGGCCGAAGTCCGCCTCGCTGTTGAGCGCCAGCACCGGGCCGCAAGGGCCGAGCAGGTGCCGGCAGGGTTCGTCATCGGGGTAGAGCAGGGTGGGGCTTTCGCCGAACTGGGCGGCGACCACCGGCATGGCCATGACCAGCCGTCCGGGCTTGATGACGGGGGCAAGCTCGGCGGAACCGATGCCGGCGCACAGGGAGAGCACCGTCTGGCGCGCGCCGAAGGTCAGCCCCTCGCACACGGACACCGCATCGAATGGCCGCACGGCGAGAATGACGATGTCCGCCTCGTTCACGATGGCCTGATTGTCAGTGTAGATCTCCGCGCCATAATGCCCGGCGAGCCATTCTGACGTCGCCCGCCCGCGCTCGGACACGATGAAGCGGTAGCCGGTCTTCACCATGGCCGGCATCATGTGCCGGATCAGGTGGCCCGCGCCGATGATGCCGATGGTCTGGGTCATGTGGTTTCCTTCACTGAAGCGAGCAGGGCCGGTACGGCGTCCTCGATCTCGCGGCAGACGATGGCCCCGGCTGCGGCCAGTTCATCGCCGACATCGACCGGCAACGAGGTGTTGGACGCTTCGGGTATCTGGTTCAACCGGCCGCCGATCAGCACCGGAATCGATTTGCCAACATGTTCGCGCAACGCCTTGTAATAGCTGAGCGCAATGCCGTTGTAGGTGCTGAGCGCGATGGCGTCTGCGCGCTCACGCAGCGCCAGAGCCGCCAGCGCGTGCGGTTCGGCGGAGGTGCCGCCGTCGATGATCTGCGCGCCTGCCTTTGACAAAACCTCGTCGAGCACCAGCTTGCCGTGCTCGTGTACGTCCGTCGTGGCGGTGACCACGCGCAGGTTGGCCCGTGCCAGTGCTTGACGCTGGTCTTCCGGCACCCGTATGAGGTGCGCGTGCGCCATCTCGGCCACTTCCTCGGCGATGTCAGACCGGGTGACATCGTGTTTAGCGCCGAACAGCGCCTCAAGTCGCCTCCCGCCAAGACGCCGCAATGCCAGCAACATCTCGAACGGGTTGTCCGTATCGATGCCGGCTTGCGTGAGGCCCGCAATGGCCTTGTCGAAGAAGGCGCGCCCGCCTGCCACGATCTGCGCCGCCAGAGCGCGGGCCGGGGCAGGGTCGAACAATGGCATGTGCCTGGCCTCGTGCGTGGCCAGCCGGGCTGCGAACAGCTGCGCCTCGATCACCTCGTCCACATCCGGAATGCGTTCGTTTTCTGTCACCGGGACGGGGTTGATCGCATGGCCGGTGGGCGCGATGAGTTGCCCGGCGATGTCGATGCTCAGATAGCTTGCGAGCGACGCGAAGTTCTCTTCCCGTGTGCCGCGATAGCTGGTCGTGTTGCCGTAGATCATGGTGCCCGGCGTCTCGCCTGCCACCTCCGCCAGCGCCAGGTGAAACGCCAGCCGCCGAACGGGATCGGAGAAGTGGTGGCCCCAGCAATGGCTGACGGTGACGCCGATAAGCGAGCCAATGTGCCGTTCCAGCAGCACGGCGCCCATCACCGAGCCAAGGTCCCGGAACAGGGCGGCGAACCCGTCATCGAGGTTGGAGTGCACCAGCACCTCGACCGGCTGCGCGGAGATCAGCGCCAATGCCTCAACGGTCGCCTCGGTGCAGGCAATGTCGTCCGACGCGCCCTGCAGCCGGAAGGTGAAGTACTGCCCGAGATTGCCGATGGACGTGGCGCCAGCTGCAAGCGCGGCGCAGGTGTTCTCCACCGCCGCCGGAAAGCCAAGGACAAAGTCGCCGAAGTGCGGCGCGACAGGTGCAGCGTCAGCAAGGGCGGCGAAATCCTCCGGTCCCTCGAGAATGAGCCCGGTGCCGCGCATCGCGCCGGCTCGCCTGTCACGGGGAATGCCCATCGACCAGTCGAGGCAGATGCCGTAGCGATGCACGGCGACCCCGCGCGCCGCACACTCGCCATGGATGCGCGCCCACGCGTCGCGCGTCTTGGCCCGGTCGCGCCAGCCGATCTGGGCATGCTGCAGCAGATCGCCGCGGGCGATCGCTGCGCGCTTGAAATCAGCCTCGCATGCAACCATGTGGTGTTTCAGGAAAGCGCCTTGCTCCACCTTCCAATCCCGAGCGAGCTCACGCCCCCGAGATGTGACGTATTGCACATCTGGCAGGCCGGCTTTGGGCAATATCTCCGTTCGGGTGAGGTTCATGATTGAACCTGAGAGTGCCCAAGCTGGCGGCAAAAGAAAAGCCGTCAACAATCTGATGTTAACGCGACTGCAGTAGGATCGATTTGCAGAGACTGTACGTAGGGTGTAACGGCCATGACATTGCATGACGAGTTTGTGTATCCGGATCAATCTGTCAGACGCCGGCACGCCCGTTTTGGACTAGCATTCTACGTGATTGCTCTCGCAGGCCTTCACCTCAGCCGCTACATGACCGGACAGGACTGGTTTGGCCGGGTTTCCTGGTATTGGTGGGCTGGCGAGGCCCTGGTTCTCGCGGGGCTCGTCTGGCTGGTGTTCGCGCGCAAGCAGAAGCCGCAGCTCGTGGTTTCCGGCCGCGGTCTTGGTGGCCAGTGGGTCGAACAGCGCCTCGGGCGAATGCTGAAGTGGCATCGCGTCGAGAAGGTGCGGCTGGAACCCGGCGCAGTCGTGGTCGACTTCCTGCCCATCGACGAGGCGAGCGATGAACCGCGCAACCGTATTTCCCAACTCAGGCTCGTCGCAAACGAAGACCTCACCGAGACGGAACTGGTCGACGCCATCTCCGACTACATGCGCGTCGAGACGGTGCCGCAGGCGGCGTGACGCCTAGCGTTCGTCCGTATCCAGCCAGATGGTCACAGGGCCGTCATTGACCAGCGACACCTTCATGTCCGCGCCGAACTCGCCGTTGGCCACCGTCACGCCGTGGCTGCGCACCTGCGCGGAGAAATGCTCATAGAGCTTGCGCCCCAGGTCCGGCGGGGCGGCGGTTGAAAATCCGGGCCGGTTGCCCTTCGTTTCCGCCGCCAGCGTGAACTGGCTCACCACCAGCGCAGCACCTCCCACATCGTGCAGCGACTTGTTCATCTTGCCTTCGAGGTCGCGGAAGATGCGCAGGTTCACGATCTTGCGCGCCAGCCACTGGGACTGCGCCTCGCTGTCGGTCTGCATGGCGCACACAAGGATCAGCAGGCCACGGCCGATCTCGCCGGTCACCCGGCCATCCACCGTAACGCGGGCTTCTGAAACTCTCTGGACAAGGGCTCTCATGGGGCGTGACTTTGCCGGGTTGGCCGCTAAAACTCAAAGGCAAACTTGCAGCCACGGGGAACCCGCATGCCCGAACCGCTTCTGCTCATTCCCGGCCTGATGTGCACCGCTGATCTCTATGCGCCGCAGGTCGAGGCGTTTGCCCCTGAGCGCGAGACGCTGGTGGCCGATCACACGCAGAATGACACGATGGCAGGGATCGCCCGGCAGATCCTTGGCGCCGCGCCGCAGCGGTTCGCGCTGGCCGGGCTGTCCATGGGCGTCTACCTGTCGCTGGAGATCATGGCTCAGGCGCCGGAGCGGGTGAGCAGGCTGGCGCTGCTGGACGGCAAGGCGCGGCCCGACACGCCCGAACAGACGGCAGGCCGCATCTCCCTGCTGAGAATGGCGGACGAGGGGCGGTTCATGGACATCACCACGGATGTGCTGATGCAGAGGCTCATTGCTGCGCACCGGCTCGACGATGAAAGGCTACGCGATACCATCATTCGGATGGCTGCCGATACCGGCGAGGCTGCCTTCCGCCGCCAGATGCATGCCATCATGGCGCGGCGCGACTATCGACCAGTGCTGGCGGCGGTCAACTGCCCCACGCTGGTGCTGACCGGTGAACTGGACGTCATTACCCCGCCGGACTGCGCGCGCGAGATGGCGGCAGGCATTCCCGGCGCAGAACTTGTGCTTGTGCCGGAGTGCGGCCACCTTGCCACGCTGGAAGCGCCGGAAGCGGTCAACGCCGCCCTGTCCCGGTGGCTTGCGCGGGAAGTGTAAGCAATGCTGACCCTAATCGTGATTTGACCGTGCGGGCGGGCAGGGGGCAGACTCGGAGCCATTCCAATGAAATGGAGGTCTACAAAAATGACTCCACCGAAGAGGCGCTGGCTGTAGCCGGCAATCAGTGCAGGGCGACCACCTCGCCGCCGCCTGATTGCGGGACTGCAGCACACTCCGACAATTCATCATGAACGCATGAACCGGCATCTGTGCCGGAACTGACTTTCCCGGTTTCCAGACCGGGTTCAGGCCAAAGAGCCATTCAGGCCCTGCGCGGCAACACGTTCCGCCAGGGCCTTTCATCTGCCCGGCACACCCGATTGGACGCCATGTCATCCGGGCATGAGCCCCATGCCGATATGACAGCCTTCTTCACGTATTTCGTGATTTGACCCAAAGGGCAATTATGGCGTAAGTTAGACACCATAGGCGATTGCCACCAAACAATGAGTGGCAACGCTCGAGGCGCAAACTGGAACCTGTTTCTGGTGAGCCAAAGAGATACTGTAAGGCAAAGGGCTGGTGGACCCCCAAAATCCCCTGCCAAGTTCCATCTTCCCTGCCGGACAGACGTTGGGATGCGAAACTGCCCCCTCGGTTCGCAGGACCCACTATCTCTAGAGTTGCAGCCCCGCACTTGTACCCCTGAGTGCGGGGCTGTTTCGTTTCTCAACTGATCAACGGTCAATTGATTGCGGCGAGGGCCATAAATGTGGCCAACCTGCCGGGCTAAACTCGCCTTGGCGGAGCCTCGCGTGGCATACTGCCGTTTCCTGAT
>CAZYKZ010000153.1:0-6196 GCA_964648175.1 uncultured Anderseniella sp. | reverse complement strand
TGGCCACATTGACGGCCCCGCCCAGCACGGTGAAATCAAGCCTGCCCTGGCTGCCAATGTTGCCATAACTCACCTTGCCGGCATTGATTCCGATGCCGGCATCAAGCGGGGATTTGCCTGCCTCGGCACGAGTTTCATTCACAATAGAAAGGCCTTTGAGCACATCTTGCGCGGCTATGGCTGCTGCACGGCACCGGCCAGCGCGATCTTCAGGCGTCAGAACCGGGAACACCGAAAGGACGCCGTCTCCCATGAACTTGAGCACGTCGCCGCCATTTTTCTCGACAGATTTCACCACAACTTCGAAATAATCGCCCAGCACATCGAATAACTCTTGCTCGCTTCCCGCTTCGGAAAGTGCAGTGAAGCCGCGCAAGTCGGAGAACATCACGACAGCCTCAATCGTGGTACGTTCGCCACGCTGGATGGAGCCGTTCCACACCGCCTCCGATGGACCAGCGCCAAGATAGGTTCGCAACAGGCTTTGGGTGGACTTGCGCATGGTGACGGGCTCCATCGCCGAGGACAGTCCCGGCTTGGCAGCTTCGATCATCGCGAGATGCTCATTGGCAAAACCGTGCGGTGCCCGGGTTGCGAACGTGCAGCCATGCTGCGAGCCGTCGCCATAGTCGAGCATGGTTGCGTAATAGTCTGTGCCGCCCGCTTCGGCGAACTCCAGAAACGAGCTGTGATCCTTGCCCGGATCGAGACCAATCAGGCTTTTGTGCAAAGGGCGCTGGTTCTTCTGGATGTATTCGAAGGCGCTGCCGATATAGCCGTCGGTCAGCATCGTTGCGTGGGTAACATCGTAGGTTTCGGTCCCGTCAGGCGTCCACACTACGCCCCAAGCGATCAGCAGCGGATTGGCAAAGCGCTGACCGATGTTGACCCGCCACAGCGGCACACCTGCTTCAACCAGCGCTGAACAGAAATACGACACCACCCTGATGGGGTCACCCGAACGGCGGCCCTCCGTCATCATCCAGTGGTTGAGCTTGGCAACGGCATCCATGCCGGTCACAGTAGCGGCAGGCGCTGGCGGCGCAAGGTCACCATCGGCCGTCGGGAGAGGTTCCCAACTGGTAACCACGCACCTTAAGCTTTTTGGCTTTCACCGAACGTAATCTTCATGGCGCGTCCTGCATGATCCGGCACATCAAGACCCCTACCCCAACGTCCGGAGCAGCCCCATGTCCCTCGCCCGCTTCTGCACCACCATTGCCGCACTTGTGCTGATCAGCTTCGCCATCCAGCCCGGCCAGGCCGCCAACGCATCCGCCGCGCCTGAAGCCGCAAGCCTCACTCAGCCGCTGCGCTGAGCTTCTGCCCCGGATTGAACGGCGCGATCACCGGCGAACACCCGGTGTCGGCCGAGAATGACAGGACGCTGCCTTCCGGCACCGGCGTCCAGGCACCTGGCTCATCACGGTCCAGCGGCTCCGACACCACCACCAGCCCGCCCGGCCCACACCGGTAATAGAGCGACGGCGACTGTCCGTCCGACGAATAGCGGAACGCATGCAGCGTGTGCCCGTCGCCAATGGCGGCGGCGAACTTGAGCGGCTCCGATATGCCGTTCGACCGCATCAGGCTTTCTGCGTGCGCCAGCGCAAACCGCAACGCACCGACGGGATCGCGCTCGCCGCCGTGCGACATGGCCATCAGGAACAGAAGTTCGGAATCCGTGGTGCCCTTGCGGTGCACGTACACCCTCTCGTCGATCTCGAATTCCAGTGCACGCCGCAGCCTGTCGTACCCGCCGATCTGGCCGTTGTGCATGAACATCCACTTGCCCATGACGAACGGATGGCAATTGGCCCGCGACACCGGCGTGCCGGTGGACGAGCGCACATGGGCGAAGAAGAAGCGCGAGCGGATCTGCTGGCAAAGGCCGCGCAGGTTGTCGTCGTTCCATGCCGGAAACGGCTCGCGGAACAGCCCCGGCACGTCGCGCTCGCCATACCAGCCCACGCCGAACCCGTCGCCGTTGGTCTCGATCTTGGCCTCGTGCGCCTTCAGGCTCTGCGCCATCAATGAATGCTTGGGCTCGGTGACGAGCGTATCCAGGTAGACGGGCTCACCCCGGTAAACCAGCCAGCGGCACATCAGGCTTTGTCCATTGCTGTCAGGCGTTGTTCGCGTTGCCGCGATTCGCAACGCGCGGATACAACTCCTTTACCGTACGGCTGGCCGTGCTTTCAAATGCAAACGGCAACAGCCCGTGCACCAGCGCGGCAAGCCCCGCGCCGATCAGCTTCAGCCCGAACCGGCTGGCAAACATGAAGTGTTCGCCATAACTCTCGCCCACGCTGCTGGGGTGATCGAGAAATGCGGCTTCGATGGTGCGTTTCATCAGGAGTCTCCCGGTTTTGATTTCCATGAACAATCTAACCGGCACCCGATCGAAAGGGCTCCCAAATGTCAGTCATATAGCTCATAATTGTGGGACAACGTCCCATATAGTGATGGAAAATGAAGATGCTCGACCAGATTGACCGGAAACTGCTGACATTGCTCCAGGCCGACGCAAGCCTGTCCCTCAACGACCTGGCTGAACAGGTGAACCTGTCGCGCAATGCCTGCTGGAACCGCATCCGGCAGATGGAGGACAAGGGCATCATTGTGGGTCGTGTCACGCTGCTCGACCCGGAGGCGCTGAATGTCGGGCTCACCGTGTTTATTTCGGTGCGCACCAATCACCATACTGCCGAATGGCTCGAGACGTTCCGTGCCGCCGTGCGGGATCTGCCCGAGATCATCGGCATCTACCGCACCACCGGCGACACCGATTACCTGCTGCAGGCCGTCGTGCCAAGCATGAAGGCCTACGATGCGCTCTACCAGCGCCTCATCTCGCGGGTGGAACTGTCGGACGTATCGTCGAGCTTCGTCATGGAGGAGATCAAGCGCACCACCGTGCTGCCGCTCGGCTACGCGTGAGGCCCGTCTCAGCGGCTGGCGTGCTGCACCCCGTGCTCGGTGAGGAACGCCTTGATGGCGCCCCAGCTTTGCGGCGTCAGGTCGGCCACGTGCGGCGCGCCCTCCATCGGGTAGAACTTCACGGGCCCGGCAAACTTCTTCGACAACGCCTCGCCGAAGCGGAATGGCGTGACCCGGTCAGCGGTGCCATGCAATACCATCACGGGCACAGTCACCTTCGGTGCGAACAGGTCGGAGCGGAACTGGTCCTTCATCAGGATGTTCACCGGCAGATACCAGTAGCTGAGCCGGGCCACGTCTGCGGTCGAGGTGAACGGCGCATCCAGCACCACTGCCGCAGGCCGCGTCGCAGGATCAGCCGCCAGTTGCACCGCCACGCCCGAGCCTAGCGATTCGCCGAACAGGACCACCCGGCTCATCGGAATGCCTTCCGCCTGGACCAGCTTCAACGCGGCGCGGGCATCTTCCAGCAGGCCTGCTTCAGTGGGCGATCCGGTCGACCCGCCATACCCTCGCCAGCTCAGCGCCAGCACGCCATAACCCTCGTCGCGAAACAGCTTGAACCGGTCCGCGCGTTCGGCCAGCGTGCCCGCATTACCGTGCAAGTAGACGATGAGGCCGGCCGGGTTGTGTGCGGGTGGCGAGTACCATGCCTTCAGCGTTTCGCCGTCCGCCGTGGCGATGTCGCGCGCCTCGTAACCCGAAAGGCCCGCTGCCGCAGGCGTCTCGAACTGCTTCGAACCGGGCACGTAAAGGAAGCTGCGCTGGGCCGCATACATGAAGCCCGCCACCGCGATGTAGGCCACGGCGAACACGGCGACGGTGGAATAGAGCATCTTACTTGCCAAGGTTGGAGCCCAGTCCGCTGTCGCCCATCAGTGCAAGGCCTGCGCCGGCAGCGCCGGTTACAAGCCCCGCCGCCATGAAGGCAACGTTGCCCAGCATGACGCCAACGGCAGCAACGCCGATGCCGGCTGCGGCAAGCGTCATGGGCAACACGCGCTCGAGTTCCGAATCATTGGCGGGCAGCACCTGCAACACCGCTGCAGCAACACCGGCAAGCGCACACAACACCAGGAGCGCCACCGGATGACCGAACGCCAGCAGCATGATGGCCAGCAACACAACCAGCACGCCCGCGCCTGCAAGAACCGTGCTGCCCAACTCCAGCTGCCGGATACGCGGGCTGAAGCCGTCGTCGCGCGCCAGCAGCAAAGCTCCGGCCTTGCCCGCATAGGCCCCGGCAAGCGCCGCAATCGCCATGCCGGCCAGCTTCACCTTGGACGCTGTCCATGCCGCCGCCATCCCGACGCCCGCTGGCCAGAACAGCCCGGCAGCCGCCATGACGAGACAGGCAAGCCCGGCGCCCGCCAGCATGAACGGCGCCACCTGACGCACGCCTCGATGGCTTGCCAGCACCGCCCCAACGCCGGCCGCCAGCAAGGCAACCAGCGCAAATGCCACGATCTGCAGGAATACCGGGTCCAGCCCCGAACTGCTGCTGTCGGCCACCAGCCGCGCCTGATCGGCGAGCGCCTGCGCCCGTTCGGCGGCAAGCTGTGCCGCCTGCGCGGCTTCCGCCGCTGCTTCGGCTGCGTCCTGGGGTGTCATGCCGGCCATGTCGAAGGCTCCTCAGCGGCGCAAATCAATACGCCATCGGGGCAACGCTAGCCGCGCCTGATTGTGTGATCAAGTCCGCTCGGCGGCGGCAGGCTCAGGCTACCGCCATCGCAGCCAGCAGCGCGAACACGGCGGCAACCGCGCCCGACAGCAGCCACTTGCCCGAACCGATGCGGATGTCGACGATGATGGCCAGCAGACCGATGATCAGCCCGCCGAAGCCCAGCACCAGCGACATCGCCCCGCTCGGCGCGAAGGCGAACACGCAAAGCGCGGTCAGGATGACGAAACAGGCCATGCCCAACGCAACGGAGTACTTGATGAACCCTGCATAGGTTTCGGCGTGGTCAGTGCCGGTCCTGTCGAGAACATCAGCGGTAAAACGGTCTTCGCCAGCCATGTGAACGTGCCCTCAAGTGTGCTTGTTATCTGCTTCTTTGATGTGCGCAACGCCAATTCGCGCTGCGTTCCCTTTGTCTGCAATACCTAGCAAGTGTGCGCCCGTCAACGCCACTTGCACTTTCGCCGCACCTCCATCCACCGCGCCGCGGCTGCAGCCATGACGGTTTGATCTCGATTAATGTGTGGACTGAGGATTTTCGCTTCTCTTGCGGGCCAACCTCAACATGGAGCGATGCGAAACCGATGACCGGACAGGAAATGGCCCGCAGGGAAATGGTCCGCCAGCAGATCCATGCGCGCGGGGTGCGCGACCCTCTGGTGCTCAAGGCGATGGAAACGGTGCACCGCGAAGCGTTCGTGCCGGGAGAACACCGCCACCTCGCCTATGCGGACCGCCCCCTGCCCATCGCCGCCGGCCAGACCATCTCGCAGCCCTACATCGTCGCCTACATGGTCGAGGCGCTGGCGCTCAAGGGTGGCGAGAAGGTGCTCGAGATCGGCGCGGGCTCAGGTTACGCCGCAGCGGTGCTGGCCGAGATCGCCGGAGAAGTTTACACCGTCGAGCGCATTGGCCAGCTGGCCGAAAAGGCAGCCACGGCGCTTGCAGACCAGGGCTATGACAATGTCCACGTCATTCACGCCGATGGTACCCGGGGTTGGGACGAACATGCCCCATTTGACGCCATCCTCGTCTCTGCCGGTGCGCCGGAAGTGCCCGAGAGCCTGAAGGCCCAACTTGCCGAAGGCGGCCGCCTCGTCGTGCCGGTGGGCCGCAGCCAGACCTCGCAGGAGCTGATCCGCATCACCCGGCGCGAGAAGGGCCAGTTCGACCGCGAGGACCTGGCCGACGTACGCTTCGTCCCACTCATCGGTGAGGAAGGCTGGGAAGCAGAACCGGGTGACGAAGAAAAGACCACGCCCCGGATTATCCAGTCCCGGCCCGTAACAAGCGACGGGCTGCCCGGTCTGATCGCCCGGCACGCGGAGAGCTTCGAGACGATCGACGATGCGCCGCTCGACGGTCTTTTGGAGCGCATTGGCGACGCCCGCATCGTGCTGATCGGCGAGGCCAGCCACGGCACGTCCGAGTTCTACCGGATGCGGGCCAGCATCACCCGTCGGCTGATCGAGGAGAAAGGCTTCACCATCGTCGCCGCTGAAGCCGACTGGCCCGATGCTGCCCGCATCGACCACTATGTCCGCCATCGCGACTCGAAGCCGAGCGAGTGGGAGG
>CAZYKZ010000152.1:0-6208 GCA_964648175.1 uncultured Anderseniella sp. | reverse complement strand
ACCGGCAAGATCCAGAAGTTCAAGCTGCGCGACATGGCGAAGGACGTCTGAGCCCGGGCTGATGAATGTCAGCTACGGCAGGTGATTTATTATCACCTGCTGAAACTTCACCAATCCCCCGATTTCTGGCTTTCCTGCGTGATGGCGAGTTTTATGGGTTCCATGCCGGGTTCCACTGCCTCAGCCCTCTTCCGGGGTACCGGTCAAGCTCCGCACCTGCTCTGCCCAGGCATTGAGCACGCGCCGCTTCTCGTCCATCTCCGCCGCCAGCTGGTAGATGCCGCGCACCCCCGCCGCCGTGCCCGAGCGCACGTTGAGCACCCGGTCCAGAAGCTCGGGTGCCGCCCCTGCCCGCACCATGCCCACCGCCGCAGTGCGCCTGAGGTCGCGCAGCTGCCAGCCCTCCACGCCTGACAGCCTCCTTGACTTGGCAACCGCGTTCGACCAGCCGGTCACCGGTGTCGTCGAGCGTGGACCGGAGGGGAACACCAACCCGCTCTTCGAGCGCGGCAGCATCGCCAGTATCTCCAGCGCGAAATCCGACAGCGGCAACTCATGCGTGTGCCCGCCATGCGCCCGCGCACCTGGCGGCGTCCATACCCTTGAAGTGAACTGGATGTCGTCGAGACGCATCGAGGCAATGTCCGAGCGTGGCTGTCCGGTCAGCAGCAGGAGCTTGAAGAGCGGGCCGAACGGCCAGGCCATCCTGTCCCATGCCGTCCACAGTTTTGCGATCTCGGTTTCACTCAACAGCCGTTCCCGCGTGGCCTCGCGATGCGGGGCCGCCACCCCTCGCGCCGGGTTGGCATCGGTGAGATCGGCGTCCTGCGCCCAGGCAAACATCTTGCGAATGAGCGCCAGCACCCGGTTGGCCATCACGCCTGTCCCGCGTGCCGCCACGCCCTCCACCAGTTCGATCACGTCGCGCCGGCGGATCGTGTCCGCCGCCCGCTTACCCCACACCGGCAGTACCTCGCGCCGGATCATCCCGGCGTCGGCCACCCACGTCTTCTTGTTGCGTTTCGCGTGCCGCTCCAGGTAGGCGTCCGCCAACCGCTGCACCGTGACCGGTCCGCCCGTCACGACCGCGCGTTCGCGCGCTGGGTCCTTTCCGGCCTCCACCTGCGCCATCGCCTGCTCTGCGGCCTGGCGTGCAAACTTGAGCGGCAACGCCGGCCACTCGCCCAGCGCCAGCCGGCGGCGCACCCCACCGCTACGGTACATGATCTGCCAGGTCCGCTTGCCATTGCTGGTCAGCCGCAAGCCGAAGCCCGGCTGGGCCTCGTCCCAGTAGTCCACGCGGCTTGTCGCTGGCGGCTCCAGCCGGCCTATACCTGCTTCCGAGAACTTGATGACCGGCATCGCTGCACATCACTTCCAGACAATCCGCTCGCCCCGTGTCCCTTATAACTCCGAGGGCGGTGATTCACGCCAGTGACTGCTCACATCCGCTCACGAGCTTCGTGAACTTCCATGTGGAGTTGATCACACCGGACCGGCTAACCCCTCATGCCGCCTTGCGATTGCTGATGCCGATTGTGTGCTTTGGCTTGATTGGATTCTGCGCCCTCGCCGCCCGATCCTTTGTTCAGCAACGGCGCAACGGCCCACCCGGCCAAAGGCGCCAAGGCCAACAAGCAACAAGAAGGAAAGAAACCATGAACAAGCTTGCACTGACCCTCACCACCCTCAGCCTGCTGGCCGCACCGGCCTTGGCAGGCAACATTGGCAGCGGAACGGCGGCCGGATACGGCAGCACCCTCAAGGGCGCTCAGGAGAGCACCTCCAGGCAGTCAACCGCCCCGGCTGCACGGCCCACGTCGTCGATCGCCCGTTCGTTCAATTTCTCAGGCCAGCTTCCGACCAAAGAGGATTTCAGGCGCAGCCGTCGCCGCTGAACCTGACTGCACTGCGGGCGGAAGCCACGGCGCTCCTCGTGTTGCCTCCTTGGCCTTCCGCCTGCCGCCCGAACGGTGCAGCCATGTGACGGCCCCGGCCCCCTCTTCCGGGGCCGTTTCATTTCGCTGAACTTGGGGGCTGCTTCTATCAACCGTTGAACCGGCCCGGCGAGAACCCGGCAAGCAACGGATCGCGCGCTCCCGTCATGATCTCACGCGCCACCAGTCTCCCCACCACCGGGCCAAGCGTCACACCGGAGTGCATAACGCTAACGTAAAGATCAGCATCAGCGCCCTCAATCAACCGCCCGATCGCCGGATACCCGTCCACCGGCATTGGCCGCACGCCATGCTTGACCGTTTCGATTGCCAGGCTGTCCGCCACCCGTGGCAGCCGCTCCTTCAGCCGCGCGAGCATCCGGTGCGCCACGCCATCAACCCCGCCGCCATCGGTAATCGCGCCGGAAAACAGGTAGCCGCAGATCAGCCGCCCGTCCGGCAGCTGCTTGAAGTGCACGTCCGGCGACCAGATCAGGTGATTGAGCGTGAACGGCGCCGGCGTCGTCTGGATCAACACGCCCGGCTCGTTCTTCATTGGCAATTCGTGTCCGGCCGCACCGCATAGCTCTCCAGTACGGATTCCAGCCGCAATGACAACATCATCGGCTTCCAGCAGCCCCAGCGGCGTGCACACCTTCCATCCGCCGTGGGCAGCACGCTCAAGCCCCTCCACCGGCGTTCCCGTGAGCACCGTTGCACCCTTTGCCTGCGCCGCCGCCAGGATCAGCCGGGCCGCATGAGCTGCATCCATGTGCCCCTCATTGCCCATCAGCAGCGCTTTTTCCGGCAAATCAGCCACTTCCGGCTCCAGCCGGGCGAATTCCTCCTTGCCGATCAGCTTTACGGGATGCCCAAAACGCCCCAGGTCCGCCACCAGCGCCTCCATGCTCTCCGGCGCCGCCTCCCAGTTGATCGACCCGGTCCAGCGCGTCTGGAGCGCGCCATCAAAGGCGCGGTCAAGCTCACGATGCGCCTCCATCGCCGCCAGCCTGAGCCGGTAATAATCCTCCCGGTCGATGAAGCTGGCGTTGATCCAACCCATCGAGCGCGATGACGCTCCGGTAGCCGGTTCGCTTGCCTCGACCACCGTGACCTGCGCGCCCGCGAGCGTCAGTTCACGCGCAACGCATGCCCCGATAATGCCGGCCCCGATCACCACAACCCGTTTGCCCATTGCCGCCTCCTCGCCTGCCAAAACAAAAAAAACCGCCCGCAGCATGGCTGCCGGGCGGCGTCATGTCAGCCGGTTTAATCCTTGATGCGCAGAAAACCGGGAAAAATGTGGTTCAGGTCAGTGTGAGCTGAGCTGCTGTTCGATGCGCTGCATCTCGTCCTTGAGCTGCAACTTTCGCCGCTTGAGCTTCGTAAGCTCGACCGTATCCACTGAAGGGTGTTGCATGGCTTCACTGATCTGGGCTTCGAGGGTGCGATGCTTGACACTCAATTCTTCCAGATGCGAACGAAGCGACATTTTAGTCTCCTTCCATTGGTGAAGTTCAACCGGCAAAGTGTGCCACGCCGCGCGCCGCCTGTCGATGTGTCACTGTCATGAAATCGTTACACCTCGCAAACTGTTGAATGACTGCTTGCAAAAGCCGCACAATACCGGACAATTGCGGGTGTTGCCTTGGCGGGAGGAAATCTGGGGCCGATGAACACGATTGCCAGGAAGGATGAGCTCGTCGGGCTGCTCAACGCCCTGAAGCAGCGCCACCGCGACCTCGACATCGCCATTGATTCGCTCGAGCGCTCCGGCACCGGGGACCAGCTGCAGCTCCGCCGCCTGAAAAAGGAAAAACTGGCGCTGAAGGATCGCATTTCGCGCATCGAGGACCAGATCCTCCCCGACATCATCGCCTGATCGGGCGGCCCGCAAACAATCATTGCACGCGCACCGGCTTTTCATATAATCGCGCGCTTTCCAGCAACCGGGAACGCAGGGCCGGGTCATGGCAAGCAAAGCCTCCAAAGACGTCGCCATCATCATGGGCAGCCAGTCCGACTGGCCCACCATGAAGCACGCCGCCGACATGCTCGACGAGCTTGGCGTCAGCTACGAGGCGCTCATCGTGTCCGCTCACCGGACGCCGGACCGGCTCTATTCCTTTGCGAAGGGTGCCCGCGATGCCGGTTACAAGGTCATTATCGCCGGTGCCGGCGGCGCGGCCCACCTGCCTGGCATGACCGCCGCGATGACACCGCTGCCGGTGTTCGGCGTGCCCGTCGAAAGCAAGGCGCTTTCCGGTGTGGACTCGCTACACTCCATCGTCCAGATGCCTGCCGGCATTCCTGTCGGCACGCTGGCCATTGGCAAGGCAGGGGCCGCGAATGCCGCACTTCTGGCCGCTGCTGTTCTGGCCTTGCATGACAAGCCGTTGGCAGAGCGACTCGATACTTATAGAGCGGAACGGACCGCCGCGGTTGCTGAAAGGCCCGAGGACTGATGGCCCGCAATCGCACTCTGCCGCTTGATCGCGGCGCCACCATCGGCATCATGGGCGGCGGCCAGCTTGGCCGCATGCTGGCCATGGCGGCAGCCCGCCTCGGCTTCCGTACTCACATCTTCGCCCCTGCCGGCGACAACCCGGCCTTCGCCGTGGCCCACGCCCACACCGAAGCCGGTTTCGACGATGAAGCCGCACTGAAGAAGTTCGCTGAAGCCTGCGATGTCATCACCTACGAATGGGAGAATGTGCCGGTAAAGGCCTGCGACCTCATTGATGGCATCTGCCCCGTTCGCCCGAAGCCGGACGTGCTGCGCGTCAGCCAGGACCGCGTCGCCGAAAAGAGTTACATCTCCGGCCTGCGCATCCCGGTGCCGGATTTTCACCCCGCCGCTTCGGTGGAAGAACTCGCCGAGGCCGTCTCCCATATCGGCCGGCCCGCCGTGCTGAAAACCCGCCGCTTCGGCTATGACGGCAAGGGCCAGGCCCGCATCAAGGCCGATACGGAACTTGCCGCCGCCTTCGCAGAGATCGGCGAACAGCCCGCCATCCTGGAGGCCTTCGTCCCGTTCGAGCGCGAAGTCTCCGTGATCGCCGCCCGCGACGTCCACGGCACAATTGCCTGCTTTGATGTCGCTGAAAACGTTCATGAAAACGGCATTCTGCGTTCATCCACCATTCCCGCAAAGTTGAAGCCGCGGACCGCAACGCAAGCCCGCCACATCGCCGCCAGCCTGCTCGACGCACTCGACTATGTCGGCGTCATCGGGGTAGAGATGTTCCTCACCGTGAAGGGCGGTACCGAAAGCCTGATGGTCAACGAGATCGCCCCGCGCGTACACAATTCCGGCCACTGGACCGAAGCCGCCTGCCACGTTTCGCAATTCGAACAGCATGTCCGCGCCATAGCTGGCTGGCCGCTGGGCGACACCCGCCGCCACTCCGATTGCGTCATGGAGAACCTGCTGGGCGAAGAGATCGAGGCCACGCGGGACCTCACCGGCATCCCCGGCACGGTCGTCCACGATTACGGCAAGGCCGAGGTCCGTACAGGTCGCAAGATGGGCCACGTCACCCGCCTCAAACTGCGCTGACAGCGGGGTTTTTTGCGGGTTTAAACGGGCTCACCCCTCGACAACCCGCCTTCGATCTGTTAGTGATTCAGCCAATCGGGACAGGCTTCGCTTGTCCTGCTGGTTGCGTTTGTTCCTGATCCACCGGTTTCCGGCCAGTTCAAACCGCCGCAATCAGCCCGAATCCACGATTTGAACCGAAAACATAAGGTATCCTGCCTGTGCATGTGATCGTACGTGACAACAATGTCGACCAGGCGCTGAAGGCGCTGAAGAAGAAGATGCAGCGCGAAGGCATCTTCCGTGAAATGAAGCTGCGCGGCCACTTCGAAAAGCCGTCCGAGAAGAAGGCGCGCGAAAAGGCTGAAGCCATCCGCCGCGCCCGCAAGCTGGCCCGCAAGCGCATGCAGCGCGAAGGCCTGCTCGTCGCCGGCCGCCGCGGCAAGTAAGTTTCCTCACCCTTCAGGGTTGCCTTGGGCCCGCTGACCACCCGGTCACGCGGGCTTTAAGCGTTTGAGTGCTTGCGATTGCCGACAAGGCCAAATATCTCGACCGGATTTGCGATCCCGCGCACCTCATGGCGTCCGCGCGCGGCAAACAGGTCCGGTACGTGCGCCGCCACGGAGGCCGTGGCCAACACCCTCTCTCCAATCGACTTGGTAAGTCCTTCGACCCGGCTGGCCACATTGACGGCCCCGCCCAGCACGGTGAAATCAAGCCTGCCCTGGCTGCC